>CALWSC010000027.1 GCA_944384105.1 uncultured Lachnospiraceae bacterium
TAGTCTTTGAGCATTTGCTGTATTACATTCATGAGACTATTATGAAGCAAAGAAAGGCAAAAAACAAGCCCTTACCCCTCAAGATTGAGGGGCAGGGGAGTTGAGATGCCGTAGGCATTTTTTTACACAAATTTAGCCGCAGAACCCGCCGCATTTCCGGTATTGACAAACACTGTAATAGTTGTTAAGATATCAGAGGAACTGCGTTAATAAAATTGTAATAAATAGAAATAGAAACGTCATATTTCAAATCTGGAGGTTAAGAAAGAGATGGTGTGTAAGGGACGCAAAGCGGCGGCAGCGTGTTTGATGGGAGTTTTGATGGTGTCGGTGCCGGCGGTGAATGTTATGGCGGCTCCGGCGCAGAACGCGCTGGCGGGATTTTCCGTTTCTCTGGAGAATGCATATGAGACACAGCATGAAGATGTTGTAAATACAAAAGTTATGAACGAAGTAGCACCGGAGAGCGCTTTTGAGGGGAAATGCTTCTCTATCGCTGAAGATTATGCCGAGATGCACACCGAGCCGAGCGAGGACAGCGAGGTGGTCGGAAAGTATTATAAGGGAGCGATCGGAAGTCTGGAGGATATTTCCGGCGAGTATTACCTTGTAAAGTCCGGTACCGTGACCGGATATGTACACAGACAGTATCTGGCGACAGAGGACTACGCGGTGCAGCTTTCTTCCATGCTGGGAAGCAATCTCACCACTGTCACAGGAGATACGCTGTACGTCCGCGAGGAAGCAGATGTGGACTCCGCGATTGTGGCAAGCCTTGATTACGGTGAGGAAATTGTTGTGGAGAATACAGCGGGAGAGTGGGCGAAGGTAAACGTCGACGGCGTAAGCGGTTACGTTAATAAAGATTACATTGATACGACACATCTCTACCGCGTGGCGGAATCTCCGGAAGAGGAAGCGGCACGCATTGCGCTCGAGGAGGAGAAAGCGCGCCTGGCCGAGGAAGAGGCACGCCGGCAGGCAGAGGAGGCAGCCGCCGCAGAGGCAAGCTATATTGGACAGCAGATGGCGGACTACGGACAGCAGTTCATCGGCAACCCGTATGTGTGGGGCGGAACAAGCCTGACAAACGGTGCGGACTGCTCCGGATTTGTGCAGTCGATCTATAAGCACTTTGGCTACAGTATCCCGCGAACATCCCGCGAACAGGCGGCAGGCGGAACCGAGATCTCCATCAGCGAGTTGAGGCCGGGAGATCTGATCTTCTATGCAACGGGCGGACGCATCGACCACGTGACGATGTACATTGGAAATGGACAGGTCGTGCAGGCCAGCAGCCCATCCACCGGAATTAAGGTCAGCAGCTACGACTACCGCACACCGGTTAAGGCAGTGCGCTATATATAAGAAAATAAGGAATATCAGGAACCGCGCGGCTTATGCCGCGCGGTTCTGCTGCATTTCCGGTCGAAACGTGTTTGTAAAAAATGCACAAAGAATGTCATAATGTGGAAGTTGGGGAAAACTTTACCCACACTTATGCAAAAAGTTATCCACATACGGGTATACAGCGTTTGCGGCAAAATCGAGTTATACACCAAGTTATCCACATTATCCACTTGTTTTGGGGATTTTAAAGAGATTTACATAACGAAAAAAACGAACAAGCGTTTTGTACATAAGTAATAAATCGCATTTCCGACAAAAGAAATGTGGAAAACTGCTTGACTTTTAAGAAATCTAAAACTATGATAAAACATCTGAAATTGTGCCAAAAATTGATACAATTTAGTCTTGCTGCCGTGAGGTGGAAATAAGATTATGAGCGGGCGGCAAAGAGAGCTGCGAGCAGCGGTACAGACGAAAAAAGAGGAAATCCACGCGGTGCGGATTTCCTCTTTTTTCAGTCAGGAAGCCCCTTTCTGCTTCCGTCTCTTGATTACTTTCAGTCTTGTAAATTCCTCGCGTTCCTTCTCCTCAAGCGCATTGGAAATATCTTTCACCAGCGTCTCATAATGCGGGATTGTGATATTCTTCAGCGCATTGGCACGCTTCTGCGTCTTCTTGATGCTGGCGGCAAGGCGGTAGGCGGAGTTTTCCACCATGGACAGGTGAATGGTCAGCGCCTTTACCTTCTCGAATGCGGCGCGCGCCTGGTCGAGAGATTCCTTTGTGCTGTAGAAGGCGTAGGTCGGGATCGTGTCCGACGGCTGGGATTCCACCAGCGGTATCTCGGTTCCCATGATACTGCGTGTCTTGATGCGGATGGAGTCCTCGATCGGCACGGTGTAGGAGATGGTCTGTACGTTTGTAATACCCATCTCCATATTTGCCTTCTGCAGCGCAGCATATGCCTCGCGGAAAGTGGTGTCGATCCTGGACTGAATATCCTTCGCCTGCTCGATCAGTCCCATGAGCTCCCGGATTAAAATATTTCGCTTCTTGTCCATGAGGTCGAAGCCCTGCCGGGAGAGTGCCAGGGAGTTTTTGGCGAGGATCAGGTTTCCCTTGGTGGGAAAGGTATTCGGATCCATGAAATTCCCCCTTTATGACTGCCGCAGCGCGTCCGCCTGGGCTCTTGCGTCTGCCGCCCAGTCGCGCTCTGAGGGCTTGTAATACTGGTTCAGGATCTTTGTGTCGATACGGTCAAGCTCCTCTTTTGGCAGGATGCCAAGAAGCTCCCAGCCGATTTTCAGCGTATCCTCAATCGTACGGTTTTCTGTTTCTCCCTGACCGACAAACTCCCTTTCAAAGGCGTTTCCGAACACGAGATACTTCTTGTCGATCGGAGAGAGCTCGTCCTCTCCGATAACGGATGCGAGAGCTCTGGCATCCCCCACTTTTGCATAGCAGGAGAAGAGCTGATTTGCAACATCCTGATGATCCTCTCTCGTATAACCCTTTCCGATACCGTCTTTCATCAGACGGGAAAGAGACGGGAGCACGTTGATCGGCGGGTAGATCGCCTGCCCGTGAAGCTGGCGGTCGAGTACAATCTGGCCTTCTGTGATGTATCCGGTAAGGTCCGGAATCGGGTGCGTAATATCGTCGTTCGGCATGGTCAGAATCGGAATCTGCGTCACGGAACCGGAACCGCCCCGCACGATGCCCGCGCGCTCGTACAGAGTGGCTAGTTCGCTGTAGAGATAACCGGGATAACCCTTTCTGGACGGGATCTCACCCTTGGAGGAAGATACCTCCCGCATTGCCTCGCAGAACGAGGTGATATCTGTCAGAATTACGAGGATATGCATGCCCTTTTCAAATGCGAGATACTCCGCTGCAGTAAGAGCCACCTTCGGGGTGATCAGACGCTCCACGACCGGATCGTTGGCGAGATTCAGAAACATGACAACGTGATCTGATACACCGCTCTCTTCAAAGGTACGGCGGAAGAACTCCGCCACATCATACTTGACGCCCATCGCCGCAAAGACGATTGCGAACTTCTCATCCGTGCCGCCTCCCAGGGAAGCCTGCTGGACAATCTGCGCGGCCAGGCGGTCATGCGGCAGACCGTTTCCGGAGAAAATCGGAAGCTTCTGCCCGCGGATCAGTGTTGTCAGTCCGTCGATTGCGGAGATACCGGTGCGGATGTAGTTCCTCGGATACTCCCTTGTTACAGGGTTCAAGGGCAGTCCGTTGATATTTACCATTGCCTCCGGATCGATCGGTCCAAGCCCGTCAATTGGCTTTCCAATACCGTCGAAGGTTCTGCCGAGGATTTCGCCGGAGAGTGCCAGCTCCATCGGATGACCGGTCAGGTGGGTGCGCGTATTCGTCAGAGACATGCTCTCCGTGCCCTCAAATACCTGAATTACTGCCTTATCTTCGTAAATTTCTATGATGCGTCCAAGCTTTTTCTCGGTGCCGTCCACGGTAAATTCTACGATTTCCTCAAAGGCGGCGTCCTTTACGCCCTCCAGAACGACCAGAGGGCCATTGATTTCACTTAAGCCAAGATATGAAATAGCCATTTCTTTCCCTCCTTATCCGTTCTTTTCCAGAACCTTGTCGTAGAATGTATCGATTGCCTGGATATAAGTATCGAACAGCTCCGGCTTATCATTCGGAACGTCGTATTTAATTGCGATAATCCTCTCGAAAATATTGTCCTCCTTGAGTACGGACATCGGCATTCCCATCAGCACGAGCGCACGGCATTTCCGGTAGAGGTAGAGGATGGTCTCCATCATCTTATACTGCTTTTCCATCGGCACGCAGGTATCGTCCGGATGGAAGGCATTCTGCTGCAGGAAGCCCAGGCGTATGACTCTTGCAATCTCAAGCACAAGCTTCTGGTCATCGGGGAGCACATCGCTTCCTATCAGCTTTACGATCTCCATCAGGCTGCTCTCCTGGTTCAAAAGCGCCATGATCTGGTTGCGCAGGTCGATGAAGTTCTTATTTACATGTTCGGTATACCACGGCGCCAGATCCGTCAGATATTCGCTGTAGCTTGTCAGCCAGTGGATTGCAGGGAAATGGCGGGCGTATGCGAGGGACTTGTCAAGCCCCCAGAAGCAGCGCACGAAACGCTTTGTGTTCTGTGTCACGGGCTCTGAGAAGTCGCCGCCCTGAGGGGACACCGCACCGATGATGGATACGCTGCCCTCACTGCCGTTTAAGTTCTGCATCATGCCGGCGCGCTCGTAAAATGCAGAGAGACGGGAGGCAAGATATGCCGGGAAGCCCTCCTCCGCGGGCATTTCCTCGAGGCGTCCGGATAACTCGCGCAGCGCTTCTGCCCATCGGGAGGTGGAGTCCGCCATGATTGCAACGTCGTAGCCCATATCGCGGTAATACTCTGCGAGAGTAAGCCCTGTATAAATAGAAGCTTCACGTGCCGCAACGGGCATGTTGGAGGTGTTGGCGATCAGTGCGGTACGATCCATGAGCAGGTTGCCGGTTCGCGGGTCTTTCAGTTCTCCAAACTCTTCGAGTACCTGCGTCATCTCATTGCCGCGCTCGCCGCAGCCGATGTATACGATGATGTCGGCGTCCGACCATTTCGCAATCTGATGCTGCGTCATGGTTTTTCCGGTACCGAATCCTCCGGGAACGGCTGCTGTGCCGCCCTTGGCAATGGGGAACATGGTATCCAGGATCCTCTGACCTGTGATCAGCGGAACGGAAGCGGGATAGCGGCGCAGTGTCGGGCGCGGCACGCGGATCGGCCACTTCTGGCACAGCGTCAGCTCCTTCTCGGTTCCGTCCTCGAGCTCAAGCGTTACGATGGGGTCGGCGATCGTATACTTTCCGTCCGAAGCTACACGCTTTACCGTTCCTTTCATATTCGGAGGAACCATGGACTTATGCAAGATGGAATGTGTTTCCTGCGTTTCGGCAATGATTGTGCCGCCGCTTACCTGCTGTCCCTCAGAAACCGTGACCTTTACATCCCAGAGACGTTCCGTGTCCAGCGAGGGAACATTGACGCCGCGGCTGATGTATTTGCCGGACTGCTTTGCGATCTCGCTTAAGGGGCGCTGGATACCGTCGAAAATATTGTTGAGGATTCCGGGGCCCAGCGTTACGGAGATCGGACCGTCCGCGGACGTAACCTCTGCACCGGGCTTTAATCCTGTCGTCTCCTCAAATACCTGTACCGTGGTGGTGCCTTTCTTCAGGGCAATGACCTCGCCCACCAGCTTCTGTTCGCCTACATATACCATCTCTGACATCTGAAATCCGGAGTCGCCCTTTAAGTATACGACAGGGCCGTTAATTCCGTATATAATACCGGTTTTACTCATGCTGGGCACCTCCATGGAAATGATAATTTTCCTTCTCCTCGTTCAGAAGGGTGAGGTAGGAATTGTCGATCAGGATATTCTTCTCGGAGAGAACGGCGCGGATGCCGCCGCCAAAGGGCTTTGGTGCGATGCGTATCGTATGTCCGGTGCGGTGTGCAAGCTCATCTGCAAGCACCTCGTCTGAACTGTCGAGATAGACAGTCAGTTCTGTGCCGTCGGCATAGGCATCTGCCTCCTGTACCTTGCGGCAGAGAAAATCAAGATACCCCGGGTCTGACTTATACGCCGCCATAAGCGCCTCTACCTCTGCAAAGAGCTTTTCGCGGAGTTCCTGATGTTTGGCAGAGAGCTCCTGCCGGATATGAAGCTGGCGGGAAGAGAGCGTCTTGTTGATTTCGCGTTTGATGCGTTCTGTCTCAGCCGCCAGATATGCTTCCGCCTGGCGGCGTTTGGTGGAGCAGTGCTCCTCGAACATGGTGTCCAGCGCTTTCTGATGCTCCGAGATCGTCTCGGCAGCCTCCTGCTCGGCGCGGTTTATGGAATAATCAAAAAAATGCTGTAATTTTTCCTCGGTAGTCATCTGTTCACCTTCTTTATCATAGTTTTAAACCGATGGATTCATTCACAAATGATGTGATGAAATCCGGTTTGCGTCCCGTACCGTGACGGTCGGGAATCTCGATAATCAGGGGGAGACGATGGTGAAGCTTTGTCTCCTCTATAAGGTCGGGAAACTCCCGGCCGAATTTCTCGGTCAGGAGTATGATGCCGATCTCTTTGTCCGAAAGCGCCCGCTCCAGGGCGGTGCGCAGTTCGTCCAGTTCGTGAACCACGACGCCGTCGACGCCGGCGAGCCGCATGCCCGTCTGCGTGTCGATGTTGTCGCTGATTAAGTACATTTTCATAGAGCCTTCACCTCAGATTTTGCTCAGGATCATAAAGGAAATGATCAGTCCGTACAGCGCGATGCCTTCCGCCATGGCAACGAAGATCATGGACTTACCGAAGAGAGAACCATCCTCGCTGATTGCACCTAAAGCTGCACTTGCAGAGCTTGCAACGCCGATACCGGAGCCGATGCCGGACAGACCGGTAACGAGAGCCGCGCCCAGGTAACCGAGTCCGGCAGCAAGCCCGTCTGAGGAACCTGCAGCCGCCTGTACGCTGGAAGCGCCCGCGAACGTTACAATCGTGCCGACGAGCAGGGTGCCGAAGAAGAAGAAGCAGTTCGCCGCAATAGATTTTTTGTAGCGCTTTTTGCTCTTTTCTCCGAGGAAAAAGTAACCGAACGGGATAATGATGCTTAAGATCAGTGCTGCTGCTGTTGTAACCTGGATTAATGTTGTCATAAAATTCATCCTCCTAAAGAAACGTATTTTTTAATTTTGCTGTTTTGTTGCGGCGGGTGCCTGACCGCGCCGTATGAACGGGGAAAACTCCCGTCCGTTGCCTTTGTAGAAGCGGCTGAACATTTCATAATATTCCAGACGCAGAACCTGAATTCCCACGATCAGACCCTCCATTGCGCATACGAAAATATTTCCGAGCACAATGACGATCCAGTTCGGGGAGCCCCCCTCCGCAGCGCCTGCGAGCATCAGCACGACTTCCATCATGGCTGCATGGCTGACGGCAAAGGCTCCGATACGGATAAAGGAGAGCGTATTGGAAAGGTAGCTTAAGCATACCTCAAACAGTTCAAAGAAACTCTGAACAAAGAACATCGGCTTGCTGCCCTCGATGGCGGGCGAATGTCTGTCGGCAAGGCGGGTCAGCGGTTCTTTCAGCATAATTAAAATCAGCGGTACACCGAACATAATGATAAGTACGGCGATCGCCGGCGCGTGATGACCTGTCACGATCAGTCCGATGACAGCAGTCAGCGCTCCGTAGAAGACCAGTCCGCAGACTGCGTTCTGGTCAAACCAGATATTTTCCGTCTCCCTGGAACGGATGCCGTTAATAATATGAAAAATCATTGTCACCAGGATCAGGAACATACCGAATGCGATGGCAACTACAAATACGGTGTTGATGCTGCCAAGCCCCGGTATGGAGGTCATAGCCTCGGTGGGACGTATCCACAGGGCGGGAAGCACATTCTCGAAGCCGAAAAAGCTTCCGAACAGAAACCCGAAGATTGTCGAGAAGATACCTGCAAGCCCGATAATCGCGGCAAGCGTAATCTTCCTGAAATGGTAGAGCAAAAAGCCTCCTATTGTCAGGCAGAGTCCCTGTCCTGCGTCCCCGAACATTGCGCCGAAGATAAATGTATACGTCAGAGCCACGAAAATCGTCGGGTCAATCTCGTTGTAAGCGGGCAGACCGTACATCTTCACAAACATCTCAAACGGACGAAACAGCCGCGGATTCTTCAGCTTTGTCGGCGGCGTGCACGTCAGATTCGAGGTGTCATCCTCCACGAAGCAGTACAGCATGGTATCGTTCGAGATATCGCGCAGGAAAGCGTCCGCATCTTTTTTTGACATCCATCCGCAGAGGATGTAAAAGGTATCGCGGTCTTCCCTTGTACAAGCTGCGAGTTTTCTCACATCAAAATTGCGGGAGAGAGCGGCAAGCTTGTCTCTTGCGGCAAGAATACGGCCTGCCTGGTCATGCAGATACGACCGCAGCTCGTCCTCGCAGTCCGCGATCTGCTTCTCGATGGACTGCAGCTTGTCTTTCAGCGACTGGTGAGTCTGGGCCGGTGCCACGTGATACTCCTCCGGGATGAAGAAGCGCTCAAAGTGCATGGAAGAGTAGACCGCGTCTATTTTCTGCACCTCGTCCCTGGGGCAGAAGTAGACGCCCCAGATGTAACGGTCATCCCTGTTGCACGGGTAGAATACGGTGTCGAACTTTTCGTAAACGTATTCCTCAAAGTTGGAGTAATACTCCCGGGCAATCCTGCCGAACCGGAACTTGATATACTTATAGTTCAGGATCTCGGATAGATTGTCGCTTAAACCAAGAAACGGTTCCACCTTGCTGATGCGCTCGGCGGTTTCCTTCTTCTGAGTTTCCAGGTCGGAACGCTTCTGATTGATTCGTGTCAGCTTCTGGTCCAGATCTTCGATCAGTGTGATCGAATCCTCCAGGGAGATACCGCCTGCCGGCGGCTTCACATCCTTATCCAGAAGCCCGGCAAAATCATTTGCCTTTGCCAGGATCTCCTTGTAGGGGTTGATCTGGATGTAGGGGCTTAAATCCTGTACGGACTGAAGCTGAGCCAGTGCATTTTCCAGGTGAATCTCATACTTGGATAAGTAGGTATTGGTTACACGGTCAATATCAGCTTTCGGGCCTGTGATACTAAGAAATTTCATCTTTTCAATCACAAAAATACACCTCCGGCTTTAAGTTTTAGTTATATATTTCATCGCCTCATCCGGCGCAACATTATAACGCACACATTCCAGAGCGATCACAAGCCGGTTTACCTCGTGCTCTTTGTGATACAGATAGGAATACAGCGTTGCCACAGAATAAGGATGCCTGCGTGATTCTGTGGACAGGACATGCTTCAGGATGCGGGCATACATTGCTTCGAGCGTTTCTGTATGAAACTCTTCGTAGCGCTTTGCGTAGTACGTATCTGCCAGAAGCGTCTCGAATGCCTGCGTGCTCTCAGCCTCCACAAGAGCTTTAATCCGGGGAGCCTTGAGTTTGTAGTGTATAGGCACTAAAAGCGCGTAAATATCGGTATCTGCCATATGGTAATACGCTTTGCACCGGTAGATCCACTGCAGGTTCAGAAGATCGAACTTCTGACCGTAAGCCTCTGTGATCTCCTCGAGATCCCTTTTCTTCATGATTTTGTCCTTGTTCTTCCAGATCAGACGGAAATAATATAAATCCAGCGCCATCTCGTAGTCGAACAGTGTCGGGGACTCCGCTCCCAGAAGTCCTTTCAGGGGAGTGTAATACTCAGTTCCCTTTAAGTTGTTCACGAACTCTTCGACGGAAGAGCTGGAGGACAAAAGTGCGATGTCAAGCTGTGAGTGCCGGTTGAAGAAATCGTAAAACCGCGACAGGTTTAAAGAGACTTCCCGGTGATCGAAGATCGTGTTCAGGCATTTCTTAATGATAAATACCTCATATCGCCGGAAGTACAGCTTCAAAAATCTGCGCTGTTCTTGGTTGGAAAACCGGTACAGCTTTGTAAAGTCCCGGTAGATGGAAAGCCGGAGCATCTGCTCGATCTCACCTCTGTGCAGCGTGCGCTCATCACGATCTGCAAAGATATCCTGATAAGACGGCTTCTGTTTTAAATAGGTAACAGCAGAGGGAACATCGGGTAGCTCCGTGATCTCCCGATACTGCCTGTCATTCAGGAAGCGTCCCTCCATGGCGCGGATCTTCGTAGTAAGGCCGCTGTAGGACATCAAACCGCCCATAATTCATCACTTCCTTATCAAATGGTTGAAAATCTGTTCCGCCCACTTTTCGTGCTGCATGTCATACCTGCGGTCCAGATCTTCCAGAGCCTTTGCAGTCTGCATATTGATGTCTTCCAGGTCATGCTCCGCAGCTGTATCCAGGCTTTTCCTCAGCTCTTCAAGCCGTTTTGAAGTCTCTTCATCGAGTTTCCTGTCAAAGGCGTCGCAGTCGTCCTGATACTTCTGATCCATCTGCTTTTTCTTGGCCGCCGCGTCGTCCATAATTCTGGTCGCAGCGGTCTCGATTTCAGATAATTTCTGAATGACTGTCTGCATAATAGAACCTCCGTTCTGTGAAAATTCAGATAGCCGCATCTGCCGGTGAGCGGCTGTAATTCTGACTCACTTATTTTAGCACAAGCATATTACAATAACAAGCATATTGTAATAACAAGTAAATGTTATACTATAAAAAATATGAAATATAAAAAATACAGCAAAAATTGTCTGATAAAAAAACACAAGGGTTCTCTATATTATACTGCAAAATTAAAAAATAAAACATGACCGCCTTAAAATCAGGAAATAGGGGGTGGAAAACAGGCGGGTATTATAGTAAGATTACTGTGGAATCTATAGAAAGGGAGAGTAAAAGATGCGACTTCGCAATATCAGCGGTTCCAAAGAGGTAATAGCGGCAAGTCCGTTTGTCATCCAGAATCCACAGGATAAGAAGGGACACTGGAGAGAAATCTTCGGAAATGAAAATCCCATCCACATTGAGGTAGGAATGGGAAAGGGACAGTTTCTTATGGAAATGGCGGGAAGAAACCCCGGGATCAATTATATAGGAATAGAAATGTATGACAGCGTGCTCTTACGGGCAATCCAGAAGAGAGAACGGCTTGAAGAAGAGATCCCCAATCTGTTCTTTATTCGAATGGATGCAAGGGCGCTTCCGGAGGTCTTTGCACAGGGAGAGGTGGATCGGATCTACCTGAATTTTTCTGATCCGTGGCCGAAAGAGCGCCACGCCAAGCGCCGCCTGACGTCAGGAGAATTTCTGCGGCGGTACGAACAGATCCTGCTGCCGGGCGCCAGAGTAGAATTCAAGACGGACAACCGTCCGCTTTTTGACTTCTCGTTGGAAGAGATTCGTGAGGCCGGGTGGACGCTGGATGCATACACATATGACCTGCACCACGAGCCTGAGATGGTAAAGGGGAATGTGATGACCGAGTACGAGGAGAAGTTCTCGTCTGCAGGGAATCCAATCCACAAGCTTACGGCACACTATGAGGCAAGAGTATAAATTAAGAAGAACATCCGTAACGGTTCAGCAAGGCTGAACTGTTACGAACACCCTGAAGTGCATGCGCATAAGATATAGTGTAATAAGAAGTATTGCCGGGAGGAAGCATCTGGTGAATAAGAAAGCAAAGCTTGAGAACAGACTCGTGCAGTGGAGCTACGAGAACGGCAGCGCGGGCAGCAGGGTGAACAGGCTTCAGAAGTCGGTTAGGGAATTAGAGCGTATATTAAAAGACAAGAAACTCCAGGGAAAAAAACAGGAATAAAGCGAAAAATCGTACTAAAAAAATTTTTTAAAAAAATTTGAAAAAAGGTGTTGACTTTTTTCGAGTTATCGCATATAATAACTCTTGTCTTAAGGAAAGACAAAAAAACAAAGAAAAAAGTAATAAGCGCCTTTAGCTCAGTTGGTAGAGCAGTAGACTCTTAATCTATTTGTCCAGGGTTCGAGTCCCTGAAGGCGCACTAGAAGCACTGTTTTTGCAGACCATGGAGCTGTGGGGACGGTGCTTAAATTTTAAAATCGATTGGTATTACGCACAGTGAAAAGCCTGTAGAAGAGATTCTATAGGCTTTTTGTCATTTGAGCGGGAGGGCTATTATGGAAATAGAAGAAAAAAAGAAGATGCTGGCGAACCTGCTTCCCTTCTGGGGGAAAATCACCAAGGGCAGCCAGGAATACCTCGCGGCGCACTCCCGGGCGGTGTCATACCGCAAAGGGGATATAATCCAGAGTTCAAGAGAGCAGTGTACAGGAGTACTGTTGATTAAGAAAGGACGCCTGCGGGCTTATATTGTTGACAGCGAGGGAAAAGAAATCACTCTGTTTCGGCTTTTGGACTACGATATCTGTATTTTCTCGGCATCCTGTATCATGAATGATATAGATTTTGATGTGTACATAGCCGCAGAGACGGATATGGAAGGACTTCTGATCCGCTCCCGAGCGTACCAGAAGGTGACGAGAGAGGAAATTGCGGCGGCAAACTATATGAATGATCTGGTTATTTCCAGAATGTCAGATGTGATGTGGGTACTGGAGCAGATTGTATTTAAGAGCTTTGACCGCAGGCTTGCCGCATTTCTCCTGGAGCAGACGGAACTGGAGAATGCGGATAAGATCGCAATCACACACGAGGAGATTGCAAATCATCTGGGGAGCGCTAGAGAAGTCGTATCGCGGATGCTTAAGTATTTCGAACGGGAGGGTATGGTGAAGCTCTCGCGCGGAGCAGTGGAGATTGTGGACAGGGAGGCTCTTGAGAAGCGCTGCGCAGAGTGAAGGATAGAGAAGAAAGGAAGACGATGAGATGGAGACAGTGAAATTATATGAACAGGATGCGTACAGGACAGCATTTTCGACTGTGGTTGAGGACAGTATCAGCGAGAAGGGGATTTTCAAAGTTGCTTTAAGAGAGACGGCATTTTATCCCGAAGGCGGCGGACAGCCGGCGGATCACGGGATGCTGGGAGGTGTGAAGGTGCTGGATGTCCATGAGAGAGACGGCGTGATCTGGCATACCGTGTCTGAACCGCTTCCCAAAGGAGCTGCTGTGGACGGAGAGATAGACTGGGCGCGCAGATACGACTTTATGCAGAACCACAGCGGGGAGCACGTTGTATCAGGCATCATCTGCAGCACGTTTGGCTGCAGCAACGTGGGATTTCATATGGGAAGCGATGTGATCACTATGGATTTCAACACCCCGATGACCTGGGAGCAGGCGATGGAGATTGAGCGGCGCGCAAACGAGGCAATCGGCAGGCAGATTCCGATTGCGGCTTTGTATCCGTCGCCGGAGGACCTTGCGCGGCTCGAATACCGCAGCAAGAAGGAGCTGTCCGGCAGGGTGCGTATCATCACAATCGAGGGATGCGATACGTGCGCCTGCTGCGGCACGCATGTGAGAAATACGGGAGAGATCCGTATGGTGAAGATTCTGAGCGTGCAGAATTATAAGTCCGGCGTGCGCATTGCGATGGTGAGCGGAAACCGCGCGATCGCGGACTATGCCAGAAAGCACGGGTATATCACCGCCGCCGCGCGCCTGCTTTCCGCAAAGCCGGAGGAGACGCCGTCCGCGGTGGAGCGCGTGCTCGAAGAAAACGGCAGGCTGCGCTATGAGATGGCAGAGCTCAGAAGGCGGATCGCACGCCTTCAGGCACAGGCGATTCCCGCTGGAACTGCCGTCTGCTTCCTGGACGAGCCGTCTGCTCCGGCACGAGAGCTGAGGGAGATCGCAAACGCCCTGGGGGAGCGTGCGGAGCATGTGATGGTGACAGGGGAGAATGATTCCTACGTGATCAGAAGCGGTCGGAACCAGGCGCGCGTTCTGCTTCACGCGCTGAAGGAGAATTTCTCTATTCAGGGCGGCGGCTCAGAACAGATGGTACAGGGAGTAATCCGCGGAGATCGTGCAAAGCTTGAGGGGTTATTTAAAGCGGCTGCGGAGAAAATACAGGAATAGGAGGAGATGGAGCAATGGCAAAGGAAATCAAGACAAATGCCATGAGAATTCTGGACAGAAATAAAATAAAATATGAGACGATACAGTATGAGTGCGGTGAATTTATTGATGGTCTGCACACCGCCGAGAAGACAGGCGCGCCCGTGGAGCAGTCCTTTAAGACGCTTGTAGCACAGGGGAAGAGCGGTCAGTATTACGTGTTCGTCATCCCCATAGCTGAGGAGGTGCACTTAAAGAACGCCGCAAAACTTGTGGGAGAAAAATCCGTGGAGATGATCCATGTGAAGGACATTACACCCATCACCGGCTATGTCCGCGGCGGCTGCAGCCCGATTGGAATGAAAAAGCAGTTTTGCACCGTCATCGACGCGAGCGCGCAGAAATATGAAGAAATTTATGTAAGCGGCGGGAGAATCGGAACAACACTGAAGCTGGCGCCGGAGGATTTGAAAAGGGTCGTCAGAGCGGAGTACGGGGAGCTGACTGCCGGGAGGGCTTAAAATGTAAGCCTTCGGTTTCTGGCGGTGACTTTCCAGGTTTCTGTTAGTTTTCCGCCGGAAACGACTTGAACATTGTCGTACAGCGCGGTTGTCGGGCAGATATGCCATGGGAGGATATAGACTATCTGGCCGATATCCGGACGCTCCCGTTCAAATCCGTCGTCCATGCGGAAGGTCCAGTGTTCCTCGCTTTGAAATGCTTCTGAGGCGTGAGGGAGTGATGGGAGGATTCCGCGCAGATGCTGCTCTGCGGAGATGGCTTTGTAGCCTGCATCAAGTGTGAAGAAGCCCTTCGCGGGATGACTGACAACACGGCTTAATATGGCGGCTCCCGGCTCATAGGGAAGATCAGGAAATTGTTCGCGGTAGCCCGCGTCGTAGACAAAGACGGTACCCGGGGAAAAGAAAACATTCTCCATGTTAGATGCATAGCAGGGGAAAGTCGGACTTCCGCCCACAATCAGATATTTGCAGGAAAGTCCTGAGTAATCCAGGCTCGTACGCACATGATTTAGGTGCTTTATAGTTTCCATAACGTGTTTTTCCCTGAGGGAATACGATTTTTCGTGCCGATTTCCGTCATAGCAGTGAAGCCCGCAGATATTAAGCCCGTTGAGCTGTGCCGCGCTTCTGTAAAAATTCATGATATTTTCAAAAGGAACCCCTGTGCGGTTCATCTTCGGATTCACATCAATCAGACAATTCACCCGTACTGCCTGTCTTGAGGCGGCGCTGCCAAGGACAGAGAGCATTTCAAGATCATCCCCTGATGCATAAAAAGTTTTATCCGGATATGCATGTATAAGCTCCAGAAAGCGACCGATATTCGGACCTACAAGAGGATATGCCAGAAGAATATGCTGTGCGTCCGTCCGTGCGGTCATCTCGGCCTCTGCTATTGTGGCGCATTTAAAATGTGTAATGCCGAGTGATGCCAGGAGATTGGTGAGATTCCGCGACTTGTGTGTCTTCACATGAGGCCATAGGTGCTTTGCGCCGTGCGCCTGTTCGACGGCTTTTCTGGAATTGGAGAGAATGATGTCTTTGTAGTATATCAGAGCGGGTGAAGATACCTTCTGCTCTTCAACAAAATGATAGTTTAACATGGGTGAATACCTCCTTTTAGTGAAATAATAAAACAAAAAGTTGAAAAAATCAATGGATATTGACAAAAAGTTGATAAAATGCTAACATAATTTTGAAATATGACAGGGAGGGATGTATATGCGGGAGAAGCTGATTGTAAATGGGACCATCTATGACGGAGAGGGGAATCCGCCATTTCTGGGGGATATCCGAATATGCGATGACAAAATTGCAGAGATCGGCGTCTGCCTGAAAAGAAGCGGGGAGGAAGAGATATTTGATGCGGCCGGCTTAATTGTGACGCCCGGCTTTATTGATATGCACAGACATTGTGATAAGAAGCCGTTTGAGAAAGAAGCATTCGGCGATCCCTACGGGGAAGTGATGCTGCACCAGGGCATCACGACAACTGTGACGGGCAACTGCGGGATTTCCATGTATCCCCTGAGCGCGGATGAGGATACTGCAGCGCAGATGAGAGATTACTATGCTCCGGTGCTGGGCGGAATCGAAGCATATGGAGATATCACAGACTATGCGGCATACATAAAACGCCTGAGTGCGTGCAGGCTTCCTGTAAATATGGCGGGAATGATCGGAATGGGAGCTGTGAGGATTGCGGTGAAAGGATTTTCTGATACGCCTTTTACGGAAAAGGAGATTCTGGCGTGCAGGAACATCATCGAGGATGCGCTGAAAAGGGGTGCGGCGGGTGTCTCGATCGGTCTGATGTATCTTCCGGAGTGCTATGAAACGGCAGAAGAACTGGGAGAAATATTAAAGCCCGTGGGGAAATACGGCCGTATTGTGACGGCACATATCCGAGGGGAAGGCGACAGTCTTGTGAAGAGTGTTGAAGAGGCAATTCGGATCGGGAAGCTCGCCGGATGCCGGATGCAGATCAGCCACTTCAAATCCTGCGGTATTAAAAACTGGAAGAAAGAAATCTTCCGTGCGATTGCATGCATTGAGAGAGCAAGGAGTGAGGGACAGCAGGTAACGTGTGACTTCTATCCGTATGACTGCGGATCTACGACATTACTGTCGATGGTTCCTCCTGTTTTTATGAGAGGGAGTCTTTCGGAAATGCTTAAAGAGCTGAAGACGGAAAGCGGGATAGAACGGCTGCGCAGTATGTTGAAGCAGACATTCGGGGGATGGGACAATTATGCGATCTCCCTGGGATGGGACAAGGTTATTCTTTCCTCTGCCTGCAAAGTGCAAAACCAGAAGATGATAGGAAAGAGTATTCCTCAGATTGCCGGGGAATGGGGCTGTGCAGATGAGACGGAAGCGGTTGCCCGGCTTCTTGTAAGTGAGCACGGCACTGCAGCGGCAATTATACGGAGTATGGATCAGGATGATATAGATGTCATTGCGCGGCTGCCATACAGCTGCGTGATCTCGGATGCGATCTATGCGCAGACAGACCGCCCGCATCCTAGGATGTACGGGGCGTTTCCCAAAATTATTCGCGAATATGTAATGGAGAGAGGCGTGCTGGAGATGCCGGATGCAATCCGGAAAATGAGCGGGCTTCCTGCAGAGCGGCTGAAGATTGCACTGCGCGGTAAGGTGAGAGAGGGATATTATGCCGATCTGAACGTATTTTCTCCTGAAAACTTCAGGGATACCGCTGATTACCTTGCGCCTGCACAGACTGCCGTTGGATTGGGCTGGTGCTTTGTCAACGGGATCCTTTCTGTTAAGGATGACGTGATTCTAAATAGCGGAAGCGGAAGGAGGCTCTTGCTTTGAGAAGAAGAAGGGTGCTGCATATGCAGCGCCCTTCTTCTTAACGGAGTGATTCCGCCTGATTTGCTTCGTTCAGATAGTTATAAATACTGTAGCGGGACAGACCGAGAAAATCGGCCAGCTTTTCCGCTGATTTTTTAATAAGGAAGAAACCTCTGCGGTCAAGCGAGTGAACGACATGTACCTTCTCGTCTTTTGAGAGCTCCCTGGGATTTTTGCCTGTCATGAGAACAGCCTCATGCATCATCTGTTCCAGGAGAGAATCGATATTTCCTATAAACAGCTCCGGCGTTTTCTCTGTCTGAGCGGTGGAGGAAGAGGTGAGCGAGTGGATTACGTTCTCGCAGCGCACCAGATCCGTGATGTCCAGATTGATGCAGAGGCTTCCGTTTACTTTTCCGTATTCATCGCGGAAATATTTGCTGGACGAACGCAGAATTTTCCCGCTCGGAATGGTGTTGATATAGCAGTATTGATCATCGGGAGCAACCGAACCCTTCAGAATTTCCAGTCCTGCATTTGTGCCGCCGTCTCCGACTTTCCTCCCTGTGACGTGTCCGTTCCAAATAGCTACGATCGTCTGATCGTACGGCAGAGTCAGGTCGTGGAGGACTACCTCACAATTTTCGCCGAACTGCATGGCGATGCATTTGGCGATGTCCGATAGAAGATTAAGATTATCACTTACATACCCCATAATATACGTTACCTCTTTTTTATGATTGTATTCATCTGCCTGACAAAACAGTTGTATTCTTTGGTTTAATTTATCACAAAAATACACCAAAAGTCAAGCTGTTTAAAAATATATTAAACAAAAAGTTGAAATAAAGAATGGAAAATCTAGGAGAAAAATTGAAAAAACAAAGAGAATGAAGGAGAACAGGATTGACTGAAATTGGAAAAATATGGGAAAAATGTGGTGAAATTGATGAGAAACTGCGGTAAAAGTGATGAATATATGAGCAAAAAACCATGTAAAAAGCGGATATATACAAAGATGAATAAGTTTTGTCGGTTTTAAAGCGAATACTTGTTGACAATCAACAAATTGTGTGATATAAAATAGATAACAAAAACAAATTGTTGAAGCATGGCAACGATTTGTTTAAACCATGCAGGCGAATAAGTATTCTAATGGGAGGACATAAAGCATGAAAAGAAAAAAAGTTATCGGGTTACTTTTGATTGCCGGTATGATGGCTTCTATGGCAGCAGGCTGCGGAAGCGGATCGGATGATTCCTCAGGCGGGGGGAATGGTACAAAGGCAGAAGCGCAGGGCGATACCAAAACTGAGGAGAAGTCAGATAAGATTACAGCGATCCTGCCGCCCGTAACGAGTGCTTACCAGGAAAATGTTGAGGATTATATTGCATCTTATGAGGAAGAAAACCCAGGTATTGAGATTGAAGTGGTATCCGCTAGCTGGGAGGACTTCAGTGAAAAGCTGGATGTGCAGGTAAATGCCGGTTCCCCGCCGGATATCGCATTCATAGGATCCGGAGACATCTCCAAGTATATTGAGACGGGAATGCTTCTCGATATCGGAGCGTATGCTTCTGAGGATATGTTGAATGATTTTGACGAAACCGTGCTGGAATATATGAAGAACGGCGACAGCATCTACGGATTCCCGGCATACTGCTCTGTGCAGGCCATTGCGGGAAATAAAGAGCTTCTGGAGGCTGCGGGAATTGACTGGCAGAATGTTCAGGAAAACGGATGGACGTTTGATGAGTTCCGAGAAGCCTGCAAAAAAGGTACGGTTACAGAAAATGGAGAAGTGAAGCAGTATGGATTTGTGTCTGCGTGCAGCGGTGTTTCCGCAGAAGATTACTTCAATATATTTGCAAAGAATGCAGGAATGCCCTCGCCGTTTAATGAAGATGGAAAATACGCGTATACAAGCGAAAATATGCTGCAGCTTCTCCAGAGCTACCGGGATCTGATTGACGATGGTTCCGCTCCGGAAAGCATGTCCACCATTGACGGAACGAAAAAGAACAACATGTACCTGACAGGGCAGGCAATGATGATCTGCAAGGGAACACCGACAATTGAAAAAACCGCATATGATAACACGAAGCTTCTGGAATCCGGTGACAGTTCTGCGGTTGAGGGAAGTATACCAGTTGAGAGTGTATTTTTGCCTGCGCCTACCTTTGACGGACAATCACAAAATGCCCAGGGAACTATTGACGGTTATGTATGCTTCTCGGCGGATACATCCGATGAGGAACATATCAGTAATGTCATTGACTTTGCTTATTATCTGGCGAGCGGAGAGACAGCGGCCGAGGTATGCAGAGATCTGTATGTGACTCCTGTCTGCGAGTCCGGAAGAGAAGCGTATGACAAACTTCCGGCCATTGAGGGCAAGAGCGAGGAGAATACAAAAGCAATCGAGCTGTTACAGGAGCAGGTAGCTCCGGCGCGTCCGGATATTTCTTCTGAGAAAATGTCTCAGGCAACACAGCTTGCAGATGAAGTTATTTTCCCGAAGCTGTCCAGTCTGCTTTCAGGTGAGACGACTCCGGAGGATATGTATAACGCAATCTGCGAGGCAGCCTACGAGACTTTTGGAGAGGAGAACTGCGCATAACATAAGAAACTGCGGGGGAAGGCGATGCGGTCCTCCCCCGGTCCAAAGAAAGGGGCGAATATATGAAAGGCGGAAAACTGACATCCAGAGATTCTTTCTGGGGATATGTGTTTATCGCGGTTCCGATGCTGATCTTCCTGGCGTTTACGGTCTACCCGGTGTTTTCTGCGGTGATTACAAGTTTTCAGGATTATAAGCCGCTGGGTTCTGAGTTTGCAGGACTGGAGAATTATATTAATACATTTAAAAACGATTTGTTCTATAAAGCGTTTAAGAATACAATTGTATTTTCTGTCACATCAGTACCTATTTCTATTCTGGTTTCCTTCATGATTGCAATCATGATCCTGCCATTCCGCAAAAAAATTCAGTCCATGTACAAGGGTATTTTTTATCTTCCGACTGTAGCGTCCGGAGTTGCGCTGGCATTTGTATGGAAGTGGATTTTCGATTCTATGCCGGATGGACTGCTCAACTCTGTGCTCGGCGTATTCGGAGTTGAGGCGCAGAACTGGCTGGGAAGCAAGAAGACGGCAATGCTGTCCCTTGTGATTATGTCTGTGGCATCCGGTTTAGGACAGAGCATCATTATTTATATGGCGGCAATACTGAATGTAGATCCGTCTTATTATGAGGCTGCGGATGTGGATGGTGCGAGGCTGTGGGATAAGCTGAGATATATTCTGTGGCCGCTGGTGAAACCGACAACCGTATTTCTTGCAATCACTGGTGTAATTAATGGTTTCCAGGCGTTCCAAAATGCGTATCTGATGACCGGAGGAGGACCGGACAACGAGACAACAATGGTCGGTCTTCTGATTTTCAACCGCGCATTTAAGTACTTTGAGTACGGTGAGGCGTGTGCACAGGCAATTCTGCTTGCGATCGTGATTGCGGTGTTTACGATTATTCAGTTCAAAGTAAATTCCAATGATGTGGAATATTAAGTAAGGAAGGTGCGGATATATGGGACTTTATAAAAAATACTATGGGAAATATCTGTACAAGGGTATCATCAGAAATATCCTGTTAACACTTGCGCTGCTTTTGCTGAGTGTTGTGGTACTCTTTCCGATTTATTATATGATCGTCTCCGCATTCGGACCGGCGGTAGAAAGCGGGGGAGGATCCTACAGTCTGATACCGAGAAATCCCACGCTGGATTCCTTTAAATTTTTCTTTCAGTTCAGCGAATACTCTGTGCGGTGGCTGCTCAATTCACTGATTGTGGCAGGTGTGTGTACGGTGACGAATGTTATCTTTGCCGGGCTGGCGGGATATGCTTTTGCAAAAATACGCTTCCGGGGCAGCAGCTTTCTGTTTTATTTAATGCTGATTGGGATGATGATTCCGTCCCAGATCACACAGGTACCGCTTTATATGATGCTGGTAAATAAGCTTCATACGGGCGACACGTATTTTGCGTTGATCGCGCCGAGTGCAGTGACTTGCTATAACATATTTTTGGCGAAGCAGTTCTTTACGTCGATTCCTACGCCTATTATAGAATCTGCAAAAATCGAGGGCTGTAACCAGGCGCAGATTTTTATAAAAATTGTTTCGCCGATGTCAAAGTCAATTCTGGCAGTTATGGCGATTATGACCTTTATGACCAACTGGAATACGTTCTTCTGGCCGTTTTTAATCTCGAACAGAGAAGAGATGCAGACGATACAGGTGGGGCTGAAGAACTTCAGTTACGCAAACACAACGTATTTTGCGCCCATGATGGCAGGAGCGACTGTGGCGTCCATACCGGTAATAATACTGTTCTTCTCCATGCAGAAGTATTTTTTGGAGGGTGTTGCTGTCGGAGCGGTTAAAGGCTGAGAAAGAAGAGGTAAGAGGCGAATGAGTTTTTATATGAAGGTTCCGGAGAAGTTCCGGTGGTTTCGCGATGCAAAATATGGTGTATTCATCCACTGGGGAGCCTACTCCCTGTTTGAACGCGGGGAACAGGTACTCTTTCGGGAACATATGGATCAGAGAGAATATGAAGAAAAGGCGCGCGCCTGGAATCCGGCTAAATTTGATGCGGACGAGTGGGCAGATGTTTTTGTGCGGTCGGGCTTTAAGTATGCATGCCTGACGACGCGGCATCACGACGGATATTGCCTGTGGGATACAAAGACCACGGATTACAACAGTGTGTGCCAGGCACCGGGGCGGGATTTTGTCGCGGAGTATACGCAGGCTATAAGAAAGCGGGGGCTGAAGGTTGGTCTGTACTATTCCTGGTGCGATTGGAGAAAACCGGAATATTACGAGGGACCAGAGGGGAATCCCCAAGGGTGGGAATGCGTGAAAACGTATATCCGCCGGCAAATCAATGAGCTGATGACGCAGTACGGAAAAATCGATTATCTCTTCTTTGATGGAACATGGCCGCGATATGCGGATGAAATTGGAACCGTGGAGATTGTTGAGGAGATCAGGAAGCTCCAGCCGGGGATTATTATTAATAATCGCCTGGGATACAGGGGAAATCAGGAGGAGATCGATAAATTCGGAGGGCTTTCAGATGAGGGGGATTTTGGAACGCCCGAACAAAATGTCTTTCCGCAGGATAAGCTCTGGGAGTCCTGCCAGACAGCAACATGGCGATGGTGGGGGTATACGAAGAATGAGCGGTATAAGAGCAGCGCTGAGATCTTAAAGCTGCTCTGCGAGTGTGTCTCAAAAGGCGGAAATATGATTTTAAATGTCGGTCCAAAGCCGGATGGCACGCTCCCGGACGAATTTGTCAGCCGCAGCCTGAGGATTGGAAAATGGCTTGATACTTACGGGGAGGCTGTTTATGGTGCTGAGGACGGAGACCTTACAGAATTTGCGACCTGCGGATATCAGACGATAAAAGGCAGCACAATGTATCTTATTTTTAATATCTGGAATGGCTGCAGTACGCTGAGACTGCCTGATATGGCATCAGAAGCCGTAAGCGCACAGTTCATGGGCAGCGGGAAAGAGCTTCCGATTGAACAAAAGGGAAATGTTCTATGGATTCGGGAACTTCCCAAGGAACCGCAGGAGGAATTGTTTCCCGTTATTAAGCTGGAATTTAAAGAGAAGCCAAGGACGACAGTCTGGGGAGCACAGCGCCAATGGCAGGGCGATCCGCAAAGATTTGCCGACTGGGCGAGAGGACAAGAAAAATAAAAGAAACACAGAGGTAACGAATATGAATATTGATGAAAAGATGAAAGAACTGAATATCATCCTTCCGCCGGCAGCACCGAAGGGAGGAGTTTACTCTTCCTGCCAGAGATTCGCAGAGAATCTGGTTTATGTATCCGGATGCGGTCCGGTAATCGGAGGAGAACAAATCGAAGGCAGACTCGGGAAGGAGTATACAACAAAACAGGGTCAAAAATGGGCAAGAAATTCCATGCTCAATGTGCTGGCAGCATTAAAAGCGGAGGTGGGAGATCTGAACCGTGTGAAAAAGGCCGTGAAGATTCTGGTTTTTGTGGCAAGTGATGAGAATTTCACCGAACAGCCGCAGGTGGCAAATGGAGGAAGTGAGCTTCTCGCAGAACTGTTTGGCGCAGAAAATGTGCCGGCGCGCTCTGCAATTGGAGTAAATGTTCTGCCCGGCAATATTCCCGTGGAGACAGAAGCAATTTTTGAACTGAAGGCATAGGCGTGCAAAGAGGGAGTGAGCATGGAAAAAGAATTCCAAAGAGAACTCGAAGAGTCACTATATATACATTTTCCGTTAAAGATAAAACGGGAGGGCTGTGCGAAGGAACGGCTTCTCAAGAAAAAAGCAGAGGATTTTGCGCGTCTCTGGGATGGAGTATCTCTTGACGGCTGGAGTTTTGAGGGGGATGGAGAAATGTGTGTCGGGGATGGATGCCTGAAGCTTCACACATGGACGCGCGCTGATCACTGGCCCGAGAGTGAAGCGCGTGCCCACGACGCGCCTCAGGGAGCGTACGCGACGTTTGGAAGCTATATCGCGCGGCTTAAAATCGCACTGCCCGATACATCTGCGGCGAATCGTATTTACTTTCGTATCAGACCCGAGTGTCCGGGGATGCACAGTGTGGTTGTGAGAGTGGGGATTGTCAACGACGGCAGCGTGAAAATTCCCGATGTCTACTCCAGAGAGGGGTTCCACGCCATGAATCTGCAAAATCATGAGTGGAATGAATGCGAGTGGGAAATCGGTTCCATTGCGCACGATAAACTGACAGAGATTTCCTTTAATATCCACAGATATGGCAAAGATGTCTCCGCCGGGGATGATATGTTTTTTGAACTGACGGATATCCGGCTGCAGACGGTGCAGGAGGATATTGTATATGGATGGCAGTGCGGAAAGGAGAGCGCGGTATTTCCGTATACGGGTTATCTGCCGGAAGGGGAAAAGACAGCGGTTCTCAGTACAGTGGCGCAGGAGTTTGAAATTGTTCGGGCCGAAAGCGGAGAAACGGTGTATTCCGGCAAGATAGGGCGCATACAGGATGACAGGGGCGTGTTTGGGGAAGCTGACTTTTCTGAATTGAGAGAGCCGGGGAAATACCGTATCCGCTTCGGGAAAAATGAGAGTGAGGAGTTTTCCATCGGCACGGATGTGCTTGATACGACACTCTGGAAGCTGATAAATTTCCTGTATTGTGAACGGTGCGGATATCCTGTTCCTGATGTTCACGGGACATGCCATCAGGATGTGAGAGCCACACATGATGGCGTCTCAATAATATTCTCCGGAGGCTGGCACGATGCAGCGGATGTTTCGCAGCAGACAGTACAGAGTGCAGAGATTACAGACGGACTTTTGGCTGCGGCCGGGAGTATAAGAGAGCGGGAGCCGATGATGTATCGGAGACTTCTGGAGGAAGCAAACTGGGGGATAGATTTTTTGCTGAGAACACGCTTTGGTGACGGCTGGCGGGCGGCAAATGTATCCATACGCAGATGGACAGATAACAAAAGCGGAAATATGGATGATGAACAGGCAGATGTCAATAACCGTTCTCTCGAAAATTTTATCTGTGCTGCGGTGGAAGCTTTTGCATCCGGCCAGGTGGAGAAAGAAGATCGTGAACTGGCATGGAAGTGTCTGGAGGCGGCGAAAGATGATTTTGGATTTGCGGCAGAGCGGTTTGAGAAAGTCGGGCTGGAGCCTCCGCACATGGAAGAGCACACCTCCGCGGCGCCGCTGTCACAGTACTATGCAGCAGCGGCCTGGGCAGCAGCGCGCCTGTATGCAAGGACCCGGGAAGAGAAATATGCGCAGGAGGCCCAAAAATATGCCGGGCGAATGATAACATGTCAGGAGACCGGAGAGAATACCCCAATGAGAGGATATTTCTACAGGGATGAGACGAAACAGCATATTGTGCACTCTTCCCATCAGTCCAGAGACTATATTTTTGCAATGGCACTCGCGGAGATGTGCACTGCGCTGGCAGACGCTCCTGACCGGAAGATCTGGGAAGAGGCTATGCGGCTGCATGGAGAATATCTGAAAAAGCTGAGTGGGTACACCCATCCGTACGGGATGATTCCGGCGGGTGTGTATCACCTCTCGGAGGCCGATGACAGGCAGACATTTGAGCGAGTGCATCCGAACGCGGATTACGGAACGGGCCGTGTGAATTATCTGGAACAGCTCAGAAATGGCATATCTCTGGGCGGGGGCTATTATGTGCGTATCTTTCCTGTATGGTTTTCCTTCCGTGGAAATTCTGCAATCCACCTTTCGATGGGAAAAGCAGCCTCGGTGATAGGAAAATATTTCGGAGATGAAAAACTTTTAAATATAGCCGCAGAACAGCTCTACTGGACTCTGGGAAAAAATCCCTTCGCTCAGTCTCTGATCTATGGTGAGGGTAAAAATTACGGTCAGCAGTATACGGCACTGCTGGGAGAGACTGTGGGCGAGATGCCGGTCGGCGTGCAGACGAGGGCAAATGAAGATATACCGTATATGCCTTGGGCAAATATTGCCACCTACCGCGAAGTCTGGACAACACCGCCGGGGCGATGGATGTGGATTGTGTCAGATTTGCTGGATTTCTGGAAGAAATAAGGTTAAGTGCATAATTTCCTCCTTTTTACAAATACTACATTTATCGCCAACAACACAGATAAATGCACGAATGTAAAGATGGAGGAACCAATATATGAAAGCTACGGGAATTGTAAGGAGAATAGATGACCTTGGCAGGGTTGTGGTGCCAAAGGAGATTCGCAGAACGCTGCGGCTTCGGGATGGGGAGCCGATGGAGATTTTCACGGGCAGGGAGGGAGAGATCATCCTGAAAAAATATTCTCCCATCGGTGAACTCGGAAACTTTGCAAAGGATTTCGCCCAGGTCATGGCTCAGGTAACGGGGCATCTGGTATGTATCTCAGATCATGACGCCATTATTGCTGCCAGCGGCCCGGATCAGAGAGACTACCTTGGAAAGACGATCAGTGTCCAGCTCGAGGAAGCCATCCGGGAACGAACTGTTATCTGTGCCGCTGCCCAGGAAAGAAGTTTTATTCCCGTGACTGCGGAGGAAGAAAAGAAAGGCTTTTCCCAGATTGTCCAGCCGATTTTAAGTGCAGGGGATGCAATCGGCGCTGTGATTCTCATCACCCGAAAAGAAAATACGCTTCTTGCAGACGGAGATCTGCGGCTTGCAGCCGTGGCGGCAGGGGTGTTGGGAAGACAGATGGAGCAGTAAAATCGTTCAGTATATTGTATTCAGGATTCCGGATACGCTGTGAGACGCAGTTGTATCCGGTTATTTTTTTGCGGCCGCAGCACTGTTTAGTCAGGTATAACAGAGAAAGATCCGATCCGTTGCCGGAATAGAAAATCTGCCTCCGCTGTTTCCAAATCCTTTTCTTCATCCCGTCAAATATTCTCAAAATCTCCGTTCCCGGAGAAGAAAAAACAAATCCTTTCCAATGATATTCCGCGGACTGTCCGTCAAAATCCACAAAAATTATCCGAATTAACCTATTTTTTCGAAAATTCATGTTTGACAGAAAAATAACAAACAAGTATAATCCTCATTTAGATGTAAGCACTTACAATAGACCTTAGAAATTCTTTAGACAACGTATATGGAGGAACTTCAATGAACCAGAAACGTAAAATCACCTGGGTTACCCAGCTTGCCTACGGAAGCGGTAATCTGCTGGGAAGCGGCGCGCTTGCAATCAGCGGAGCATGGCTGCTGTATTTCTATACTACGTTCTGCCACCTCTCAGCGGTAAAGGCTACGCTGATTTTCTCCCTGGCAACGTATCTCGATGTGATATTAAACCCGGTTATGGGATTTATCACCGACAGTTTTTATAAGACCAAGCTCGGAAGAAAGTTCGGGCGCCGCAGATTCTTTATCATGATAGGAATTCCGCTCATGCTGCTTTACCCGATGCTTTGGGTGAAGAACATGAACTTTTTCTATTATCTGACCACGTATATCCTGTTTGAGATCACTTATACGAGCGTCATGATCCCGTATGAGACGCTTGCGGTAGAGATGACGGATAGTTTTGAGCAGAGAACATACCTGACCGGCTCCAAGGCGATGTTCGGAAAGATCGCGAACTTCCTGGGAGCGGCAATTCCCGGTGTTTTCATCGGGATTTTCGGACAGGATTCTCCGACACCGTTCTTCTGTACCGGAGTCGTGTATTGTGTGATCATGCTGGTATCTCTGACCATGCTGTACTTCAATACCTGGGAGAGAAGCCCGGAGGAAGTGGCGGATGAAGAGGTGGAAAGCATTGTGGAAGGAATTAAGAAGCTGTTTATCGACATTATATCCACGCTGCGCGTAAAGACCTTCCGCCATCACCTGGGTATGTATCTGTTTGGATTCGGGGCAGAGTGGCTGTTCACAGCGACATTTACATATTTTATCGTATTTGCGCTCGGAAAACCGTCCACCTTTGTGTCTGAGATCAACAGTATGAACAGTATCCTGCAGCTTGTTTCCACAGCAGTGTTCATTGGAATCGTTGCAAAATACGGATTCCGAAAACCATTTGCCTGGGCGCTTCTGGTGGTAATTGCCGGAGTCCTCGGCTATGTAGGCGTATTCCTGCTGAATGTTCCGCATCTGACATGGGTGATCGTGGGCGTTACCATTCTGTTTGGTCTGGGAACCGGCGGTGTATATTATATACCCTGGACGACGTATACATTTATGGCGGATGTGGATGAGGTTGTGACGAACCGCCGCCGTGAGGGTGTGTACGCCGGAGCGATGACCATGGCCGGAAAACTGATGCGCGCCAGCATTGTATTTCTCCTGGGCGTGGTGCTGCAGGCATTCGGATTTCAGTCTGATGCGTCCTCTCAGCCGCAGTCTGCAGTATATGCGATCATCGGCGTGCTGATTATCGGAGTCTGCGGGCTGGCAATACTTGGAATTGTGTTCTCCTTCAGAATGAAGCTCGACCACAAAACGCATAAAATCGTTATTGATGAGTTAAAGCGCGTGCATGAAGGCGGCAAAAAAGAGGATGTGCTGCCTGAGGTAAAGGCAACACTTGAAAAACTTACGGGAATTCCGTATGAGAAGTGCTTTGGAAACAACAATATAGGCTATAAGCCGAAACAGTAAAGAAAACTCCCTTTCGGGCAGCCGGGCGAAAAATCAAAGCCTGCTGTCTGAAAGGGAGTTTTTTTATGTGCGGGTTGTCTGTCTGCGGATGATGGTTCCGGAAAATACAGTTTTGGCCGGAATGTTCTTGTGCTGAAATGCCTGCATCAGAAGAGACACTGCAGTGGTACACATAAACTCCACGCGGTTGTCAATGGATGTGATCTCCGGCGTGCTGCACGTGGAAAACATGGAATTGTTGTAGCCAGTGATCTGAAGTTCCTCCGGGACGCGCCTGCCTGAGGCGAGTGCGTACTTGACCGCGCCTGCCGCCAGCTCATCATCGGAGGTGATGACAGAATCGAACGAAACACCTTTCTCCTCCAGCGCTGTCAGAAATACCCGTGTATTGTCCAGGGAGACCGGGCAGAGAAAACTGCGCTCCTCCTCAAAAGAGAGCCCGTGTTCGAGGCAGGCATCAGTAAAGCCTGCCAGCTTTCTCCGGCCGCTGTAGCTTAAGGAGCGGTAGAGGTAGATCGGTCTTTCAGAGCCGGTGCGCAGCACTTCGTTAGTAATATCCAGGATTGCCTGATAGTCATCGCAGAGTACAGAATAGATATTCGGGGCGTCAAGATGTCCGTTCAGAAGAAAAACAGGGATCTTCTTTGCGGCATTATACAGATAGCCGTTTCGCTCCGGCGTATCCTCGACAAAATTGGATCCCACGAAGAAAATTGCATCCACATTTCGGGAGAGGAGAAGCTGCAGGTATTTCTCCTTTTCCTCAAGCTGATATCCTGTGCAGCAGAGCATAGAGGCGTAGCCGTTGTTGCGCAGCTCCCGTTCGAGATAATAGATTGCCTGTGCCAGGTAGACGTCAGAGGAATCCGCGCACATGATTCCGACTGTGTGCATGGAATTCAGTCCCAAGCTTCTGGCAAAAGCATTCGGTGTATAGCTGTTTTCCTCCATGACGGCGAGCACTTTGCGGCGCGTCTGCTCGCTGACCTTGCTGCTGTTGTTTAAAACCCGGGACACCGTCGCGATCGAAACCCCGGCTTTTTTTGAAATGTCATAAATATTCATATAATTACCTCGGGTGTTGATATAATCCTTCAATAACTCAGTGATGTCAGAAAGATTTTGCTTCCATTATAATGCATGCTTCCCCCAGTGGCAACAAAAACAGTAAATTTCCGTTACAGTTCAGCAGAGCCGGCGCATACAGTCACAAATTTCCTGTAAAAACAGGGAAAATCCTTGTTGACACCCTTGACAAGCTGTGGTATAGTGGAAGATGCACTATTATGGAAAGATATGCCTAAAAGCTAATATCAAAAGGCAGTCAAGCAGCCTGAAAACATCCGTGTTTTCAGAGATTCCGACAAGAAAAAATCATAATACAAGGGGTGAAACGTCAATGGAAAAAAACAGAATACGTCCGGTTGTCAGCGGCAAAAGTATGCGGATGAGTTACCAGAGACAAAAAGAAGTTTTGGAAATGCCCAACTTGATTGAAGTTCAGAAGGATTCATATGACTGGTTCCTGAGAGAAGGAATGAAAGAGGTCTTTGATGATATCTCTCCAATCACAGATTACAGCGGAAAGCTGAGTTTGGAATTCGTTGACTTTACATTATGTGAGGATGAGAAGAAATATACAATCGAGCAGTGTAAGGAAAGGGATGCCACATATGCGGCGCCGCTGAAAGTAAAGGTCAGATTATATAACAGGGAGACCGATGAGATTAAGGAAACCGAAATCTTCATGGGCGACCTGCCTCTGATGACGGCTACCGGAACTTTTGTAATCAATGGTGCAGAGCGTGTTATTGTAAGCCAGTTGGTACGTTCTCCTGGTATTTATTATGCGATTGCGCATGATAAAGTAGGTAAGAAGTTATATTCCGCCACGGTCATCCCTAACAGAGGTGCCTGGCTGGAGTACGAGACCGACTCAAATGATGTGTTCTATGTACGCGTAGACCGTACCCGCAAGGTTCCGATCACGGTTCTGATCCGTGCGCTTGGATACGGAACAAATCCGGAGATCATAGAGCTTTTCGGCGAGGAGCCGAAGATTCTGGCAAGCTTTACAAAGGATACTGCAGAGAGCTATCAGGAAGGTCTTCTGGAATTATATAAGAAGATCCGTCCGGGCGAGCCGCTTGCAGTGGAGAGTGCAGAAAGCCTGATCATGAGCATGTTCTTCGATCCGAGAAGATACGATCTGGCAAAGGTGGGACGCTATAAATTTAATAAGAAGCTGTCCTTTAAGAACCGTATTGCAGGCCATGTTCTGGCGGAAGACGTCATTGATACGACGACTGGGGAGATTCTGGCAGAAGCAGGCACAAAGCTTACAAAGGAAATGGCGCAGAAGATTCAGTATGCTGCCGTACCGTTTGTATGGATCCAGACAGAGGAGCGGAACGTAAAGGTGCTGTCCAACCTCATGGTAGATCTGGCAAGCTTTATTGACATAGATGAGCAGGAGAAGAAAGCGCTGGGCGTGACCGAGGAGGTTTACTACCCGGTTCTGGCGAAGATTCTCGAGGAGAATGAGGATATCGAAGACATCAAGGCCGCAGTGAAACGCGATATCCATGAGCTGATTCCGAAGCACATTACAAAGGAAGATATTTTAGCTTCTATTAACTATAACATCCATCTGGAGTATGGACTGGGCAATGACGACGATATTGACCATCTGGGCAACCGCCGTATCCGCGCGGTCGGCGAGCTCTTACAGAACCAGTACCGTATCGGTCTGTCCAGGCTGGAGAGAGTTGTGCGCGAGCGCATGACCACACAGGATATCGACGGAATCTCTCCGCAGTCCTTAATTAATATTAAGCCGGTGACGGCTGCTGTGAAGGAGTTCTTCGGTTCTTCCCAGCTGTCCCAGTTTATGGATCAGAACAACCCTCTGGGCGAGCTGACGCACAAGAGACGTCTTTCCGCCCTGGGTCCCGGCGGTCTGTCCCGAGACAGAGCCGGATTCGAGGTGCGAGACGTACATTACTCCCACTACGGAAGAATGTGCCCGATCGAGACACCTGAGGGTCCGAACATCGGTCTGATCAACTCCCTCGCATCGTATGCGAGAATTAACCAGTACGGTTTCGTTGAGGCTCCGTACCGCAAGATCGATCACTCTGATCCGAAGAACCCGCGCGTCACAGACGAGGTTGTCTATATGACAGCGGATGAAGAGGATAATTACCATGTAGCGCAGGCGAACGAGCCGCTGGACGAAGAGGGACACTTCATCCATAAGAATGTATCCGGTCGTTACCGCGAGGAGACACAGGAGTACGAGCGCCACATGTTCGACTACATGGACGTATCCCCGAAGATGGTATTCTCCGTCGCTACGGCGCTGATCCCGTTCCTGCAGAACGACGACGCGAACCGTGCGCTGATGGGATCCAACATGCAGCGTCAGGCGGTACCGCTTCTGACGACCGAGGCTCCTGTTGTGGGAACCGGTATGGAGGTTAAGGCAGCCGTGGACTCCGGTGTCTGCGTGGTTGCTAAAAAGTCCGGTACGATCACGCGGTCTACTTCAAAGGAGATCGCGATGACGAACGATGACGGCACGAAGGATGTATACCATCTGACAAAGTTTATGAGAAGTAACCAGAGCAACTGCTATAACCAGAGACCGATCGTGTTCAAGGGTGAGCATGTAGAAGCCGGACAGGTAATTGCAGACGGTCCGTCTACCTATAACGGAGAGCTGGCACTCGGAAAGAACCCGCTGATCGGCTTCATGACCTGGGAGGGCTACAACTACGAGGACGCCGTTCTGTTAAGCGAGCGCCTTGTTATGGATGATGTCTATACTTCTGTACACATCGAGGAGTATGAGGTGGAGTCCAGAGATACGAAGCTCGGACCGGAGGAGATCACAAAGGATGTACCGGGTGTCGGCGATGACGCGTTAAAGGATCTGGACGAGCGCGGAATTATCCGCATCGGTGCAGAGGTACGTGCCGGGGATATCCTGGTCGGAAAGGTAACTCCGAAGGGAGAGACAGAGCTGACGGCAGAGGAGAGACTGCTGCGTGCAATCTTCGGCGAGAAGGCCAGAGAGGTACGCGATACATCTCTGAAGGTACCGCACGGCGAGTACGGTATCGTAGTAGATGCAAAGGTATTTACGCGAGAGAACGGTGACGAGCTGTCTCCGGGCGTAAACCAGGCGGTAAGAATCTATATCGCACAGAAGAGAAAGATCTCCGTGGGCGACAAGATGGCCGGCCGTCATGGTAATAAGGGTGTCGTTTCCCGTGTACTTCCGGTTGAGGATATGCCGTTCCTGCCGAACGGACGTCCGCTGGACATCGTGCTGAATCCTCTGGGCGTGCCGTCCCGTATGAATATCGGACAGGTCCTGGAGATTCACTTAAGCCTTGCGGCAAAGGCACTCGGCTTTAATATCGCTACTCCGGTATTCGACGGAGCAAACGAGAATGATATTCAGGATACCCTGGAGCTGGCAAATGATTATGTAAATTCAAGCTGGGAAGATTTCGCAGCTAAGTATGAAGATATTCTGGATGCACGCGTATTTGACTATCTGGAGAAGAACAAGGATCACAGAGAACTGTGGAAGGGTGTTCCGATCTCCAGAGACGGTAAGGTAAGACTGCGTGACGGACGTACCGGAGAGTTTTTCGACAGCCCGGTAACGATCGGACACATGCATTATCTGAAGCTGCATCACCTGGTAGACGATAAGATCCATGCGCGTTCTACCGGACCTTACTCCCTTGTTACGCAGCAGCCTCTGGGCGGTAAAGCTCAGTTCGGCGGACAGCGTTTCGGAGAGATGGAGGTTTGGGCGCTGGAGGCTTACGGCGCATCCTACACCTTACAGGAGATCATGACCGTGAAGTCCGACGACGTTATCGGCCGTGTGAAGACCTACGAAGCAATTATCAAGGGAGATAACATCCCTGAGTCTGGTATTCCGGAGTCCTTCAAGGTACTCTTAAAGGAGCTGCAGTCCCTTGGACTGGATGTCAAGGTTCTGCGTGAGGATCAGACAGAAGTTGAAATTATGGAGACTATTGATTACGGCGAGACAGACCTGCACGCTATCATCGAGGGCGACAGAAATTATAACCGCGATGAGGAATCTTACGGCGACTACGGCTTCTCTAAGCAGGAGTTTGAGGGAGAGGAGCTCGTGGACGTGGAGGAAGAAGCAGAGCCTGACGATTTCTCGGCTTTGGCAGAAGAAATTCTTGAGGAAGAGTAATCCTTGTACAAGCCCGTGTTGCCGGGCGTAAGTAAAGAAAGGGGTAATCAAATGCCGGAAACAACTAATAAAGAAGTATATCAGCCAATGACTTTTGATGCGATCAAGATCGGTCTGGCATCTCCGGAGAAGATCCGCGAGTGGTCCCGCGGTGAGGTTAAGAAACCCGAGACCATCAACTACAGAACACTCAAGCCCGAGAAGGACGGTTTGTTCTGCGAGCGCATCTTCGGACCCAGCAAGGACTGGGAGTGTCATTGCGGTAAATATAAGAAAATCCGCTATAAAGGTGTTGTCTGCGACCGATGCGGCGTAGAGGTCACCAAATCCAGCGTCAGAAGAGAGCGCATGGGACATATCGAGCTTGCCGCTCCGGTATCCCATATCTGGTATTTTAAGGGAATTCCGTCCCGGATGGGACTGATTCTCGACCTGTCTCCGAGAACTCTGGAGAAAGTATTATATTTTGCAAACTATATCGTTCTGGACGCGGGAACCTCTAACTTACAGTACAAGCAGGTGCTGACCGAGAGGGAGTTCCAGGAGGCTATGGAGAATAACCCGGCACACGATTTCCGCGTGGGCATGGGTGCGGAGGCGATCAAAGAGCTTCTGCAGGCGATTGACCTGGAGAAGGAATCCAAGGAGCTCAAGGCAGGGCTCAAGGATTCCACCGGTCAGAAGCGGGCAAGGATCATCAAGCGCCTGGAGGTTGTGGAGGCATTCCGTGAATCCGGCAACCGTCCGGAATGGATGATCATGGACGTGATTCCGGTAATTCCGCCGGATCTGCGTCCGATGGTACAGCTCGACGGAGGACGTTTTGCTACGTCTGACCTCAACGATCTGTACAGAAGAATTATCAACAGAAATAACCGTCTGAGAAGACTGCTGGAGCTGGGCGCACCGGACATCATTGTGCGCAACGAGAAGCGTATGCTCCAGGAGGCTGTGGACGCTCTGATCGACAACGGACGCCGCGGCAGACCGGTTACAGGACCGGGCAACAGAGCGCTGAAGTCCCTGTCCGATATGTTAAAAGGTAAGTCCGGACGTTTCCGTCAGAACCTCTTAGGTAAGCGTGTCGACTATTCCGGACGTTCCGTTATTGTCGTTGGACCGGAGCTGAAGATCTATCAGTGCGGTCTTCCCAAGGAGATGGCGATCGAGCTGTTCAAGCCGTTCGTTATGAAGGAGCTGGTTTCCAATGGAACCGCTCACAATATCAAGAATGCGAAGAAGATGGTAGAGAAGCTGCAGACTGAGGTCTGGGACGTGCTTGAGGATGTAATTAAGGAGCATCCGGTTATGCTTAACCGCGCCCCTACACTGCACAGACTCGGTATCCAGGCATTCGAGCCGATTCTCGTAGAGGGTAAGGCGATCAAGCTGCATCCGCTCGTTTGTACTGCATTCAACGCCGACTTCGACGGTGACCAGATGGCTGTCCATCTGCCGCTGTCCGTGGAAGCACAGGCGGAGTGCCGTTTCCTGCTGCTTTCTCCGAACAACCTGTTAAAGCCGTCTGACGGAGGTCCGGTGGCAGTTCCTTCACAGGATATGGTCCTGGGTATCTACTATCTGACACAGGAAAGACCGGGAGAGAAGGGCGAGGGAAGCTTCTTCAAGAACGTAAACGAGGCAATTCTGGCATACGAGAACGGATACATCAAGCTGCAGACCAAGATTACCGTGCGCTGCACAAAGACAATGCCGGACGGAAGGATGATCACCGGAAATGTAAGTTCCACGCTGGGACGTTTCCTGTTTAATGAGATCCTGCCGCAGGATCTGGGCTTTGTAGACCGCTCTGTTCCGGGCAACGAACTGCTGCTGGAGGTTGACTTCCATGTCGGCAAGAAGCAGTTAAAGCAGATCCTGGAGAAGGTTATTAATACCCACGGTGCAACCAAGACCGCCGAGGTGCTGGATGACATCAAGTCCACAGGATATAAATATTCTACAAGAGCGGCAATGACCGTATCTATCTCCGATATGACCGTGCCGCCGCAGAAACCGCAGATGATTCAGGAAGCGCAGGATACGGTGGACAGAATTACCAAGAACTTCAAGCGAGGCCTTATCACTGAGGAAGAGAGATATAAAGAGGTCGTTGAGACCTGGAAGCAGACCGACGACGCCCTGACAAAGGCACTGCTGACCGGTCTGGATAAATATAACAACATCTTTATGATGGCTGACTCCGGAGCCCGAGGTTCCGATAAGCAGATCAAGCAGCTTGCCGGTATGCGCGGACTGATGGCGGATACGACGGGACACACCATCGAGCTCCCGATCAAGTCCAACTTCCGTGAGGGTCTGGACGTACTGGAATACTTCATGTCTGCACATGGAGCCCGCAAGGGTCTGTCCGATACGGCTCTTCGTACCGCAGACTCCGGTTTCCTGACGAGACGTCTGGTAGACGTATCTCAGGACCTGATCGTGCGCGAGACGGACTGCGCCGAGGGAAGAGACGAGATTCCGGGTATGTGGGTCAAGGCATTCATGGAAGGAAAAGAGGAGATCGAGAGCCTGCAGGAGCGTATCACAGGCCGTTTCTCCTGCTACACCATCAAGGACAAAGACGGCAACGTTATCGTGAAGGCAAACCATATGATTACTCCGAAGCGCGCGGCGCGTATTATGAGCGAGGGCGTGGATGAGAACGGCAAGCCGTTTGAGAAGATCAAGATCCGTACCATTTTAACCTGTAAGTCTAAGATTGGTATCTGTGCGAAGTGCTACGGAGCCAACATGGCGACAGGCGAGAGTGTTCAGGTCGGTGAGGCTATCGGAATTATCGCGGCGCAGTCTATCGGTGAGCCCGGTACACAGCTTACCATGCGTACCTTCCATACCGGAGGTGTTGCCGGCGGCGATATCACACAGGGTCTTCCGCGTGTCGAGGAGCTTTTCGAGGCGAGAAAGCCGAAGGGACTTGCGATCATCACGGAGATCAAGGGTGTTGCCACAATCAAGGATACCAAGAAGAAGCGCGAGATCATCGTGACCGACAATGAGGAAGGTGTATCTAAGACATACCTGATTCCTTATGGTTCCAGAATCAAGATTACGGACGGCACATATCTGGAGGCCGGAGACGAGCTGACAGAAGGTAGCGTAAATCCGCATGATATTCTGAAGATTAAGGGACTGCGCGCAGTACAGGATTATATGATCCGCGAGGTACAGCGTGTATACCGCCTGCAGGGTGTAGATATCAACGATAAGCATATCGAGGTTATCGTACATCAGATGCTCAAGAAGATCCGCGTAGAGAATAACGGAGATACGGATTTCCTTCCGGGTACGCTTGTGGACGTTCTGGAGTTCGAGGAAGTGAACGAGAAGATGGAGGCAGAGGGCAAAGAGCCGGCAGAGGGCAAGCAGGTAATGCTTGGTATCACAAAGGCGTCGCTTGCAACCAATTCCTTCCTGTCCGCTGCATCCTTCCAGGAGACTACGAAGGTACTGACTGAGGCAGCCATCAAGGGTAAGGTTGACCCGCTGATCGGTCTGAAGGAGAACGTAATCATCGGTAAGCTTATTCCAGCAGGTACAGGCATGAAGTGCTACAGCAATGTGAATCTGGACACGGACGCTATGGTTGCTATGGAAGAAGAAATGAAGAAGAAGGATGAGACCGGGGAAGAGAAAAAAGAGGAAACCGAAACTGCGGAGGATACAGCAGCGGAGGAAAACTTAGAAGAACTTTCTGAAGAGGCAGAGGCTGATGCTGATGCTGATGAGGAAGAGCTCACGCTGACCGAGGAGTAATCCGTAAGAGATTAAAATAAAACAGGAGCTATGTGCAGATGGAATGAAAGCCATTTGCATATAGCTCTTTTTGTGTTCTGACAAAATCACAAGGTTGACAAAATCCAATATTGGACTTATACTATTAAAATCCAATATTGGATTAATACATACGGAGGGATAAGATGCATACAAAAGTAAAAGAACAAAACATTATGCTGATTCAGAATGCCAAAAAGCTGAATGAGCTGTATCACGTTTATGCCTTACACTGCGGTCTGTCGGACCCTGCGTTCACTGTTCTCTATACGCTGTACGATACGGATGAGACGGTTACGCAGAACGAGCTTGCCGTCATGTGGTGCTATCCGAAGCAAACCGTCAATTTCGCAATTTCCGGTCTGGTGAAGAAGGGTTATGTCCGCCTGGAGAAACTGGGGCTGGCGCGAAACAGCAAGGCGGTGCGTCTGACTGATGAGGGCGAAGAGCTCTGCCGGAGGATAATTGCTCCGCTGACAGAGGCCGAGGAACATTCCCTGCTGCATCTGACGGAAGATGAGCGGGAGCTTCTTGTCCGGCTGGAGCAAAAACAGGGCGCATACTTTAAAGAACAAATTCAGAGACTTATAAAGGAGTAAGATGGAAATACTAAAACTATGAGAACAATACTTCCATTTTTGAAACCATACAGGGGGCAGTTTGCCCTTGTGATTTTGATTGTCTTTGCTGATGTGGGCGGCTCTTTGCTTGTACCCACGATCACAGCAAATATGATAAACCTGGCGGTCAGCGGCGCAGGTATCAGCGAAATTATCCGCCAGGGGGCGGTTATGCTGGCGGTTGCGCTTTTGTCCGGCGGGCTGACGCTGGCCGGCGGCTGGCTGTGCGCGAAGCTCTCGGCAGATATAGGGCGCGATCTGCGCACGGCAGTGTATGATAAATCGCTGCAGTTTTCAGCATCTGACTTTGAGAGGTTCGGAACAGCATCCATGATTACAAGAACGCTGAATGATGTCAATATTATTCAGCAGTCGCTCGTAAATATTGTGCAGATGGTTCTTCCGGTGCCGGTTATGTGCGTCATGGGAATCCTGTTTGCGTTCCGGATCAACAGGGATATGGGCTGGCTGCTCTTGGGAGGCACGCTCTTTGTGCTGCTTGCGGCAATGGTAATTATACGCCGTGCGGCGCCGGTATTTGAAAAGCTGCAGGGCTTTCTGGACAGAATGAACGTAGTGCTCCGGGAGAATCTTACAGGCGTCCGGGTTATACGGGCTTTCCACAAGGAGAAGCATGAGACGGGACGCATGAGAAAGACCTTTGAGGACTACGCGGAATCGGCGATCCGTGCAAACCGGCTTTTCGCAGGGCTGGACTGCATCGCTACAGCATCTATTAATCTCTGCATTGTGGCGGTCTTATACCTCGGAGGAAGCAGAGTCGGCGCAGGAGAGATGGAGATCGGCGATATTACTGCAGTGACAGAATACGCCATATGGGTTCTGTTCTATGTGATGATGGCGCAGATGGTAATTCTTCTGGTGCCCCGCGCTATGACCTGTGTGCGGAGAATTACAGAGGTACTGACGCATGAGCCGGAGATCACAGATGCGGCAGGCACGGCAGTCAATGAAAACAGCGATGAAATCATTCGCTTTGATGGTGTGTCTTTTCGCTTTGCAGACGCGGACGAAAATACGCTGTCCGATGTATCCTTCAGCTGCAGAAGAGGAAGGACGACTGCCGTAATCGGCGGAACGGGAAGCGGAAAATCTACAATAGCAAAGCTGCTGCTGCGGTATCACGATGTGACGGCGGGAAAGATTATGCTGTTCGGCAGAGATATCCGGGAGATTTCACAGCGTGAGCTCCGCGGGCATATCTCGTATGTTCCGCAGAAGGCATGGCTGTTTTCCGGAACTATTGCGGAGAATCTCAGGTATGGAAGTCAGGACGCGCCGGAGGAAGAGCTGTATCATGCGCTTGACATTGCGCAGGCGGACTTTGTGCGCGGTATGCCGGGGGGAATCAATGCTTACGTGGCACAGGGCGGCACGAACTTCTCCGGCGGACAGAGGCAGAGAATCTCAATTGCCCGCGCGCTCTCCAGGAAAGCGGATCTTTTTGTCTTTGACGACAGCTTTTCGGCTTTGGATTTTAAAACGGACGCTGCACTGCGCCGCGCGCTTGCAGAGGAGACGAAAGACTGCGCAGTGCTGATTATTGCACAGAGAATCAGCACGATCCTGCACGCAGATCAGATTCTGGTTCTGGATGACGGGAAAATTGTGGGTATGGGAAAGCACGAGGAACTGATGCAGACATGCACTGTCTACAGGGATATTGCGGATTCTCAGGCGAAAGGAGGCGGACAGAATGGATAGAGAACAGGATTATCTCGAGGAAGAGGTTTTTGAGGCAAAGGAGGCGGGAAAGACACTGCGGCGATTCCTGCGCTCTATGGGAAGACAGCGGGTACGGCTGGCGATCGTACTGTTTTCCGTGGCGGCGTATACGGTGTTTAATATATTAGCTCCGCTTTACAGCGCCTCTGTCGTCGATCTTATCTGGAATCGAATCCGGAGGCTCAGGGAGACCGGGCGGAGCTTTGCGATCACATGGGAGGACGGCGGAAAGCAGATAGTACTTCTGCTTCTGATTTATGCCGCTGCGAGCGGATTTTACACACTGCAGAACTTTTTAATGGCGAGTTTTGCAGAGCGGCTGAGCCTGCAGCTCCGCAGCGAGGTAAGTGAAAAGCTGCATCGTCTGCCGCTCTCCTTTTATGACCGTCATCAGCCGGGAATTATTATGAGCTGTATCACAAACGACCTGGATAAGATGTCCGAGGCGCTGCAGACAGGAATGATCCGGCTGTTTGTGGCGGTTGGGGTTGTAACGGGGTCAATTATCATGATGCTGCGGTTCAGCGTGGTACTGACGGCGGTATTTCTTGGATTTGCCGGCATTTCGCTGCTTTTGACTCAGGTTGTCTCGAAGCGCACGCTGCGCTGTGCCTCCAGGAGACAGAATGCGTTGGGAAAACTGAACGGTCTGGTAGAGGAATCGTACAGCGGAAGGACGGTTATTCAGGCATTTAATTACGAACAGCAAAGCTCGGAGCGCATCTGGCGTGCTGCGGAAGATCTGGCGCGCGCATCGGAAAAAACGGACTTTCTGATCAATGCAGTCAACCCGGGTATTCGTATGGTCAACCGCTGCGGGATGGTATCTATCGCGATACTCGGAGGCGGCATGCTGATCAGCGGCGGGATGAGCCCCGGCGTATTTCAGGCGTTCTTCCAGTATGTCAACCAGGCCGGCGAACCCATCACGGAACTGTCCTATATGATTAATGCGATGCAGTCCGCGCTGGCTTCCGTGGAGAGAGTGTATACTCTTCTGGACGAGGAGGAGATGACGCCGGATGCAGAGCGCTCTTCCCTGCCGGATGATATTCAGGGAAGTATCAGCTTCTCGCATGTCCGGTTTGGCTATACGCCAGGGAAGATGCTGATGAAAGACGTATCCTTTACGGCAAAGCCGGGACAGAAGATAGCAATTGTGGGCAGCACCGGCGCAGGCAAGACGACGCTTGTGAATCTTCTGATGCGATTCTATGAGGTGAACGGCGGCAGCATACTGCTGGACGGAAGAAATACATCAGATATGACGCGTGCAAGTCTGCGCAGCTGTTTCGGTATGGTGCTGCAGGATGCATGGCTGTTTGAGGGAACGATTGCGGAAAATATCGCATACGGGAAACCGGATGCCACCCGCGGGCAGATCATCGCGGCGGCAAAGGCGGCGCGCGCCGACTTTTTTATCCGAACGCTTCCCCATGGCTATGACACGATGCTTGCCAATGATGCGGAGAATATTTCTATCGGTCAGCGCCAGCTTCTGACAATTGCGCGTGTATTCTTATGCGACCCGGCAATCCTCATTTTGGATGAAGCGACGTCATCCGTCGACACGCGCACAGAGATGGAGATAGGAAAGGCGATGAAGGCCCTGATGAAGGGCAGGACAAGCTTTGTGATTGCACACCGGCTGTCGACGATTGTGGATGCGGATTTGATACTGGTCATGCAGAATGGGACAATTATCGAACAGGGAAGCCACCGGGAACTGCTGCAGGCGGACGGCGCATATGCTGAGCTTTACAATAGCCAGTTTGCTTAATTTCTGAAATCGTTTACCACTTTACAAAGGTCGGGGATGTTGGTATGATAGAGAAAATATATTGTAAGACAAACCATCATTTTCTGATATTTGGAGGTAAAGATGGAAGAAAATAGAAATCAGGAAGAAATTGAGGAGCGGAACAGGGGAAGGAAGATCCTTATCACCTGCGTCCTCCTCATGTGCAACGGAATTGCTGCCGCAGCGCTGCTCTTTTTGCTCCTGCTGGGAAGAGGAGACAGCGGAAATGCAGTAAAACCCACGATACAGAACTTTAACGCCGCCATGGAGAATTATATCGATGAGGACGGCAGTTATCAGCAGAGCGAGACGACGCTGCACTCCTTTGTGGTGCCGGATGCGGAGGATGAAGAGGAGGAGTAATCAGCTATGAAAGAGATATGGAAGAAGCTCCTTGAGAAATTGAACCGCGCGTCCGACACAGAAGAGGAGTTCTATGAGGAGCTGGAGGACAGAGAGCTGGTAATTGATGAGGAGGATAAGAAGCAGAGGATTACGATACGCGGAAGGCTGCCGAGATTTTGCTGGGTGGTTATCGGCAACGCTGTTGTATTTGCGGCGCTCTGTATTCTGTATGCGGTATGCGGAAGCCATATATACAGCGCGAAGACTGCGGTCAGAGAATATTACGGGGCATATGCGGACGGAGACTGGAATCATGTATATGACGCCTGTGCGTTTCCGGATTCGGAATTTTTGTCGCGTCAGAGCTTTGTGAACGCTCATTCCTATCAGGGCATCGACAGCGAGGCACCGCAGGAGATCATAGGCTTTACTGTGAAGCTCGCACAGAAGGATGAGATTTCACGGTTTTATCAGATCGACTACCGGGTGAAAGGGAGCAGTGAGATGATGAGCACGCAGGTGGAGGCTGTACGCGGAAAACCGGCGGGTATCTTCTTCCGGCAGTGGGAGGTTATACCGGACGGACTGTACATGGAAAATGTTGAAATACAGATTCCCGCACAGGCGAAGCTGACGCTTGACGGCATCGCGTTATCCTCCGAATACTTTATAACAACTGACAACAATGTGGATATTTACCGCGTGCCGTATCTGTTTTGTGGATATCACACGATCGCGCTTGACCAGGAAGGCAAGGACTCTTACCGTGAGATCTATAAGGCAGAGGAGGGAAAGCCGCTTCAGATCCTGCCGGAATTAAGGCTCAGCGAGACGACCGGAGCAGAAATTGCCGACTTTGTGATCGATGCAGTCGACGCAGTCTATGAGGCGGCAATCGGGCAGGAGGCATTCGATGTTATCAGTCAGTATTTTCCGAGCGATGCGATCGGCAGGAACCGTGCAGAGGATGCTTACGAGGAGTTCATTGGGAACTTTGCCGGCAGCAGCAACCGCGGAGTGACGAAGCTGGCGATCCGTCAGATGGATCTGAATGTGAGCGGAGAGGGCAGCTCCGGTTTTGATGTAAAGGCGGATATGATTTTCAGTGCCGAGGAGGCATACCGTGCATGGTACTTCTACAGCAGCACAAAGACATATTCGGGAACGAGCAGCCTTCAATTAAAGGTTTACACGAACGAGGCAGATTTAAAGGTGAATGAGGGAATCTTCGGCTTTTTTGAAAATATGGAGCTGGATGAAGAGGATATATAGATGAGAGAGGCAGTACGACTGCCTCTCTCTGCGTTTATCAAGAAAATTCCTAGCCGATCAGGCAGTAAAGGGTTACGGATAAACTGCCTGATAAATTCTGAAATTTCCGACCTCATCAAGCATCTGGAACTGAACATCCGGGGAATTGAATTCGGACAGATCCCGAAAGCTCATGATATACTTTACATTCAGCTTTTGCAGATCTGACGGGTTCAGGCTGAGCGTGAACACATCAGGGGTTTCCGGAGGCTCGAAGCGTGTCTCATCATGCGTGAGGTTGATTGTGATATGTGCGTAGCGGTTATAGATTTCCTCATCCGATGCATCTTCATCGAGGAGATGCCAGCGCTCAATAGCCGGATAGACGTTTGTGGAGTTGATCGTGGGCGCTCCCGCAGTAATTGGGAGATTGGTCATGGGATAGCCGCCGTACTCGACGATCCAGAGCCCCTCGCTGTCTTTCGCCGTGATGGCGCTGACGGCCTGATACGCTTCACTTTCGGTCAGCTCCGAGATGCCTTGCTGGACAGGATTGACAAGTATGCCGGTGAAGAATATGGCAAGACCGGAAAAGACCGCCAGAAGCTTCTGAAGCTGTCTGCGCCCGTGCGATGCCGGAAGAAGGAACATCAGAAGGAGCATCCATCCCGCGCCCAGCACAAAGCTGAGTGTTCCCAGATAGCCTGCGCAGTAAGAATGCGCAGGAATTATGATACACAGCCAGGAAGCCGCAGCAATACACAGCACAGCACGTATGCGCATTGGTTTTTCAATCAGCGCCAGAGAGCGGTAAAGGAGGAGAAACTGTGCGAGATGGAGCATCGGCAGCGTGCGGTTCGGGGTGGAGAACCGCAGCAGCGTCACATTTGCCGCCGCACTGTTAAAGCCCGCGAACACGTAGACGAAGAAGATTGCTGAGAGTACGAGCAGAATTACGCTGAGACTATCCGCTTTTCTTCGGCTTATCATAATAAAGATGCAGAGCACGGTCCCGAGCGGCATGAAACTCAGCAGCGCGGCGTTTTCTACACTGTTGACCGGCAGAAGCATATCCCAGAAGGACGTAAAGAAGTTGCCGAGCACACCGCCGAAGAAATTCAGATTCACCGGGTCCAGCACGACGCGGTTCCCCGGATATACGGTGTTCAGGGTAAGCTGGATCGTATCCCAGGATCGATAAAACAGAATATAAGACAGCGAGCCTGCGGTCAGCGCCAGAAACAGTATGAGCAGCCCAAGGTCGCGTTTCGCGTGGAAATGGAATGATTTCCGGGATATCAGGATAACCCAGAGCGCCAGACCGGCGAGAATATAGCCGATTGGAACCATCCATGCGGGATAGAACGTGAGCACGAAGGCGCAGGCGCATTCCGTCAGGATGAGAGTGCAGATCAGGCGCGTGAGGAAACGCTCGGTGTGCATATATCTGTGGATGACAAGCACAGCGAGAAAACCGAAGATCATCATCTCCACCAATCCATTGATTGCGAACCACCACTGCACGAATGAGGAGAAGCTGAGCATTACGCCAAACAGCAGTGAGAGCAGACGTTTCTGCCCGGTGAGCAGCATGCCCAGCTCGAATGATACGAGCAGAAGGGCAATCTGGCGCGCGCACCAGAAGAAGGAGAGCCCGCGGCTTGCGCCGAAGAGCAGATAACCCCAGTGGAACGGGCGGAACAGCTCCGCAAAGTCAAGGACAGGCTGGCCGTAGACGATGAACATATCAGTTGAAGTGCCGCGGACAGTATTGCTGAAATAGGAAAAGGCATTGCCGGCGATGTCATTGCACTGGCTTATGGCAAACGGTGTATTCAGTGCCCATTCATCGCTGCGCAGCGCCCGGGAAGCACCTAGAAGCCGTCCGTCTGCAGCGGAGTCGAGAAAGCCGCTCCACATATGAAAAGAGGAACCGCTGATATTGAAAATCACACAGACTGCCAGTACAGCTGCGGCGAGCAGGTATCTCCAGTGATAGACAAAATCCCCGATCTGCTGTCCGAACAGAAAGAATATGGAGAACACAGGTATGCCTGCGAGCAGCAGAAGGCAGAGATTCAGCAGATTTATCTGAGCCAAAAAGGCGGCAAGCTCTGCTGGACTCTTTCCTGCAAGAAATTCCAGATCCCGCCAGAAGCGAAGCAGCGGCTCTCCCGCCGCTGCAAAAACAGCGGAACACACGAAAATCTTGATCCAAAAGCCCGCCGTAATCCGGCGGTTCGGGTATAAATCAGATGATTGCATGAAAAATCCTCCTATGATAAAATCACTGAGAATATTATATAGGAAGGAAAAAGTACAGGCAAGGGATAAAACTGTGGAAAGTCAGGCAAGTTGGGGTTGCATGGGTGGGAAAGGAATGGTATGCTTAGGCTGTACCGTGTAAAGAATCAGTAAAACGGCGGTAATATGCCGTCCCGGAGGTATGAGTTATGAAAAGAAAAGTTATACTTGCACTGCTGTGTGCCGCTGTTATGATGGGCGGCTGCGGCAAGAAGAATAATACAGATACAGATGCCGAGCCGACGCCGAGCGGAAGTCCGACGCCTTCCGTGACTGTGACCGAGGAGGCGCAGGAGGTATTAAAGCCTCAGCCAATCACCGTGATATATAAGGAGGTAGGAAAACAGACAGAGAACTCCGTAACTCTGATCATGGAGAACAGAATGGGCGTGGACATTGAGGAACTGTATGTCCGAGAGAGCTCCGAGAGAGATTGGGGAGAGGATCTCATGAGCAGCGGGGTTGTGATTGAGAACGGCGACACCGCGAAGATTTATATTGAAGAACTGGAGGAGGGATCTTCCTATGATATTAAGATGAACTGTTCCGAGGACAAGGTGGAGATTCTGGAGGACGTCAGTCCGTCTGATATAGAGGAGGCAAAGGTTTATCTGCTGGAGGAAGAGGATCTTCCATACCTCGTATATGTGGACTCTGCAACTGGAGAATCTGTCAATACAAAGGAAGATGTTCTCAAGAGTCATGGTGCAGAAAGCGGCAGCTCCTCCACACAGACCGACAGCAGGGAAGATGAGGATGACAAAGACGATAACAATAACAAGACGACACCGACACCTGAGCCTACAAGACGTCCGACGCAGACACCGACGAGAATACCTGACCCCACAGATGAACCGGATCCTGAGCCTACTGACGAACCGGATCCGGAACCCACGGATGAACCTGAGCCGACACAGACTCCCGATCCCGGAGATGACTCAGGGGATGATGCTCCGCCGCCTGACGATGAAGCGGAGTGATTTAGGGGTTTTAGACAGAAAAAAACCGTATTTTTTCAAGAAATTCCTTGACTTTTATTTTTCTCAAGGATATAATGGGTAAGCGTGCACAGAGGATGCAGTCTAAAGTGCGCGCTAATGAGAGAAAAATAGCAGCCGGACCCCGCGCGAAGCGGAGAAGAAATCAGGAGGTGAATTGGAATGCCAACATTTAACCAGTTAGTAAGAAAAGGACGTCAGACATCTGTAAAGAAATCTACAGCACCGGCTCTTCAGAAGAGCTTCAACTCTCTGCAGAAGAAGACCACAGATATGTCTTCCCCCCAGAAGAGAGGTGTCTGCACAGCCGTTAAGACAGCTACCCCGAAGAAGCCTAACTCAGCTCTTAGAAAGATCGCCAGAGTTCGTCTTTCCAATGGTATCGAGGTAACAAGCTACATTCCGGGAGAGGGACACAACTTACAGGAGCACAGCGTTGTGCTGATCCGTGGAGGTCGTGTTAAGGACTTACCGGGTACAAGATACCACATCATCAGAGGTACACTGGATACCGCTGGTGTTGCTAACAGAAAGCAGGCTCGTTCCAAATACGGAGCTAAGAGACCTAAAAAATAATAAAGCATTCAGGCTTTTAAAAGCTGCCTGACCGGGAATACTGAGCAGGCAGGGATGAAAAATAAAGGATCACAGGCTATATTTGTACGGTCATTCCATAGCCCTGACGGTTGCGGGCATATAGAGAATTTACCAGTGCGAACACATAGTTTTACCGGATACAGACTGCAGCCGGTATTTTGTGAGTACCGATGAACTAATCGAAGCAGATACGCTTCGATATACCAGAGGCGCATTTGCGAAAAAATGGTTAAGGAGGGAAGTAACGTGCCACGTAAAGGACATACTCAGAAAAGAGATGTTTTAGCAGATCCGTTATACAATAACAAAGTGGTTACCAAGCTTATCAATAACATCATGTTAGACGGTAAGAAGGGTGTTGCTCAGAAGATTGTATACGGCGCATTTGCTAAAGTAGAAGAGAAAGCTGGAAAACCAGCAATTGAAGTATTTGAAGAAGCAATGAATAATATCATGCCGGTATTAGAAGTAAAAGCAAGACGTATCGGTGGTGCTACCTATCAGGTGCCGATCGAGGTAAGACCGGAGAGACGCCAGGCTCTGGCGCTTCGCTGGATTACCACTTACTCCCGTAAAAGAGGAGAGAAGACAATGGTAGACAGACTTGCGAATGAGTTATTAGACGCTATGAACAACACAGGCGCATCTGTTAAGAAGAAAGAAGACATGCACAAGATGGCAGAAGCTAATAAGGCATTTGCTCATTACCGCTTCTAATATTAAAGGAGGAAAATCCATTGGCTGGAAGAGAATATCCGTTAGAGAGAACCAGAAACATTGGTATTATGGCGCATATCGATGCTGGTAAGACTACTCTTACCGAGCGTATCCTGTACTATACCGGTGTTAACTATAAGATTGGTGATACTCACGAAGGAACTGCTACCATGGACTGGATGGAGCAGGAGCAGGAGAGAGGTATCACAATTACTTCCGCGGCTACTACTTGTCACTGGACTCTGGAGGAAAACTGCAAGCCGAAGCCAGGCGCACTGGAGCATCGTATCAATATCATCGATACTCCTGGACACGTAGACTTCACTGTTGAGGTTGAGCGTTCTCTGCGTGTACTGGACGGTGCGGTAGGTGTATTTTGTGCTAAGGGCGGTGTTGAGCCGCAGTCCGAGAACGTATGGCGTCAGGCTGACACCTACAACGTTCCGCGTATGGCATTCATCAACAAGATGGATATCCTGGGTGCGAATTTCTACGGCGCAGTAGACCAGATCAAGACAAGACTTGGAAAGAACGCAATCTGTCTTCAGTTACCGATCGGTAAAGAGGACGAGTTCAAAGGTATCATCGACCTGTTCGAGATGAAAGCGTACATCTACAACGATGACAAGGGCGACGATATCTCCATCACAGATATTCCGGAAGATATGCAGGAAGATGCAGAGCTGTATCATACAGAGCTGATCGAGAAGATCTGTGAGTTAGATGATGATTTAATGATGGAATACCTTGAGGGCGAGGAGCCGTCTGTTGAGGCTCTGAAAGCCGCTTTAAGAAAAGCGACCTGCGAGTGCCAGGCAATCCCGGTATGCTGCGGTTCCGCTTACAGAAACAAAGGTGTTCAGAAGCTTCTGGACGCGATCATCGAGTACATGCCGGCTCCAACCGACATTCCTCCGATCGACGGAACAGATATGGACGGCAATGAGATCGTAAGACATTCTTCCGATGAGGAGCCGTTCTCCGCATTAGTATTCAAGATTATGACAGACCCATTCGTTGGTAAGCTGGCATACTTCAGAGTATATTCCGGTACGATGAACTCCGGTTCTTACGTACTGAACGCTACAAAAGGCAAGAAAGAGCGTGTTGGACGTATCCTTCAGATGCATGCCAACAAGAGACAGGAGCTTGACAAGGTTTACTCCGGTGATATCGCAGCAGCGATCGGATTCAAGTTCAGTACCACAGGTGATACCATCTGTGACGAACAGCATCCGGTAATCCTGGAGTCCATGGAGTTCCCGGAGCCGGTTATCGAGCTCGCTATCGAGCCGAAGACAAAGGCTGGACAGGGCAAGCTGGGCGAGTCCTTAGCAAAGCTGGCTGAGGAGGATCCGACCTTCCGTGCACACACCAATCAGGAGACTGGACAGACTATCATCGCTGGTATGGGTGAGCTGCATCTTGAGATCATCGTTGACCGTCTGCTTCGCGAGTTCAAGGTAGAAGCTAACGTTGGTGCTCCGCAGGTTGCTTATAAAGAGACGATCACCAAAGCGGTTGACGTTGACAGCAAGTATGCTAAGCAGTCCGGTGGACGTGGTCAGTACGGTCACTGTAAAGTTAAATTTGAGCCGATGGATGCCAATGCTGAGGAGACTTATAAGTTTGAGTCCACCGTTGTCGGCGGTGCGATTCCGAAGGAGTACATCCCGGCTGTAGGCGAAGGTATCGAGGAAGCTATGAAGGCTGGTATCCTGGGCGGATTCCCGGTAGTAGGCGTTCACGCAAACGTATACGACGGTTCCTACCATGAGGTCGACTCTTCCGAGATGGCATTCCACATCGCAGGTTCTCTTGCGTTCAAGGATGCTATGTCTAAGGCAGCTCCGGTATTACTTGAGCCGATTATGAGAGTAGAGGTTACTACTCCGGAAGATTACATGGGCGATGTTATCGGTGACATCAACTCCCGCCGCGGACGTATCGAGGGTATGGACGATATCGGCGGAGGAAAGATGATCCGCGGATATGTTCCGCTGGCTGAGATGTTCGGATATGCAACAGACCTGCGTTCCAGAACACAGGGCCGTGGTAACTACTCCATGTTCTTCGACAGATATGAGCCGGTTCCGAAGTCTGTTCAGGAGAAGGTTCTCTCTGCGAAAGGTAAATAAATAAGATTCTGCTGTGAGGATGGCTGAAAAGCAGCCATTCCACGGAGAATTTTTATATGAAGCAAAGAAAAATTCCTTGCAAATATGACTGACTTGCAATATAATCAAAGTTAGCAGGTTAGAACAAAAAGCCCAATGGGGCGCAGATTTATAAGGAGGACATTTTAAAATGGCTAAAGCTAAATTTGAAAGAACCAAACCGCATTGTAACATTGGTACCATTGGACACGTTGACCATGGTAAAACAACTCTGACAGCAGCTATCACAAAGACTCTGCATGAGAGACTTGGTACAGGTGAGGCTGTTGCATTCGAGAATATCGATAAAGCTCCGGAAGAGAGAGAGCGTGGTATCACAATCTCTACAGCACACGTTGAGTATGAGACTGAGAAACGTCACTACGCACACGTTGACTGCCCAGGACATGCCGACTACGTTAAGAACATGATCACTGGTGCTGCTCAGATGGATGGTGCTATCCTGGTTGTATCCGCCGCAGACGGCCCGATGCCACAGACCCGTGAGCACATCCTGCTGGCTCGTCAGGTAGGCGTTCCTTACATCGTTGTATTCATGAACAAAGTTGACCAGGTTGACGACCCAGAGCTGCTCGAGCTGGTAGAGATGGAAATCCGTGACCTGCTCAATGAGTATGACTTCCCAGGCGATGATACCCCAATCATCAAAGGTTCCGCTCTGCAGGCTCTGGAAGCTCCAGATGATCCGTCCAACCCGGCTTACGCTCCAATCTATGAGCTGATGGATGCAGTTGACGAGTACATCCCAACCCCAGAGAGAAACGAAAACCTGCCATTCCTGATGCCAATCGAGGACATCTTCACCATCACCGGTCGTGGTACTGTTGCTACCGGTAGAGTTGAGAGAGGCGTTCTGAAACTCTCCGAAGAGGTTGAGATTGTTGGCCTGCAGGAAGAGAAGATGAAGACCGTTGTAACCGGTATCGAGATGTTCAGAAAACTGCTGGACTTCGCTGAGGCTGGCGACAACATCGGCGCTCTGCTCCGTGGTGTTCAGAGAACCGACATCAAACGTGGTCAGGTACTGTGCAAACCAGGTTCCATCCATCCGCACACCAGATTCCATGGCCAGGTTTACGTTCTGAAAAAGGATGAGGGCGGCCGTCATACTCCGTTCTTCAACAACTACAGACCACAGTTCTTCTTCAGAACCACCGACGTTACCGGTATCATCAAACTGCCAGAAGGCGTTGAGATGTGCATGCCAGGCGACAACGTTGAGATGGACGTTGAGCTGATCACCCCAATCGCGATTGAGGAAGGTCTGCGTTTCGCTATCCGTGAAGGCGGCAGAACCGTAGGTTCCGGCGTTGTTACCAAGATTGCTGAGTAATTTTGGTTCTTTCAACTGAACTTTTCCAAAAGGAGTACAGCTTATGCTGTACTCCTTTTTTTCTGTCTTGCGAGGGAAAGTCTCCTGGACGGCAGCTTTGGATTTGGAATATGTTTACAAAAAAACAAATCAGCTGCGCCAAAAATGACAACTGGATTACAAAATTTAAAAAAATCTCTTGATAATTTGTAATTTATATTGTATACTGAACAATAGATAAGTTTTTAAAAAATGAATTTCTTCCGTCGCAAAAACATAGACTGACAGAAAGGAGGCGGCACGGAATGAAATGGAAAAAACAGGTAGCATCATTGTGCTTGATGCTGGCAATGACAGTGGGGATGAGTGCCGTCTCTTATGCGCAGTTCCCGTTTCATCTGATGATTGGATCGGCAGCCCCGGTCACTCTCAGCGAACAGCAGGGCTACCAGCTGGCTTTGGAGCAGGCAGTGGTCAAACATACAAGCAGGACAACATCTCTGCTCTCGCTGCCACAGAATGAGGCTCTGGAGCAGCAGGAGCAGCCGCACTTTTACCCTGGAGACACTCTGTATATTCCGTTGCAGGAGGCGAGCGGCCAGGAGCTCTACACGGAGAAGAGCTGTCCCTCTAACTGGGAGTTTGTCGCGAGCGGATTTGACCCAAGGGCAGTGGAGGAGGTTCGCTGGGCAAATGAGAATGGCGCATTGACCATCGCAATTGACTTTGCTTCAGTCCTCTCCCAGTCGGAACCGATCGAGCTTGCCGGTTCGATTACCTTGCGCGATACGCAAAGTGGGTATGAGCTGGAGCCGCTGCTGGTAGAAGGTAGCTTTGGCAATGTGACCAGGGAAGTCCTGCCACACAGTGTCAACCAGATTTCCTCCCCGATGAACCTGTACGCGGGCGAAATCTATAACGGCGAGGCTGTCACCCTTTCCTTCGGAGATGGGGTTTACCTAAAAGAGGCGGTGCTGGAGCAGGGGGAGAC
>CALWSC010000028.1 GCA_944384105.1 uncultured Lachnospiraceae bacterium
AACGGAGAAGAATTTTCCTGTCCCATGCCGATTCTGGAGATTGACAACGAACTTTGTGCGCGGCTGGGATATCCGCGCCGCCAGGACGCATATACACAGCCATGGAGAGTTCCGGATCAGACAGAGATTGGGGACCGCGCAGTGCTCCGGTGCAGATTTCTGTCAGAACAGTCTTTTTCCGGCGTGTGTCTGGCAGCGGAGAATCCGGAAGCAATGGAGATTTCTCTTAATGGCATCCGTACAGATCACACGCCTGACGGGTGGTATGTAGATCCCTGTATTCAGAAAGTGCCGCTCCCGGATATCCGCCGCGGAGAAAATCTGCTGGAGGTCAGCCTCCCGTTCAGAAGAAAGACAGACCTGGAATGGATGTATCTGCTGGGGGATTTCCAGGTTGAGCTGCGCGGAACGTATGCAGCGCTGCGAACCCCGTATGAGATCAGATTTGGAGATCTGACCCGCCAGGGCATGCCGTTCTATACGGGAAATACGATATATGAAATTGCGTTTGAAGCACCTCAGACCGCGCGGTATGTGCTGGAAGTGCCGCAGCATGCGGCGGCGGCGCTGGCAGTATCAGCGGACGGAGGGGAAGAGAAGACGTTCTGCTTTGCCCCGTACCGGGCGCTGCTGGGAGAATTAAAGAAAGGGTATCATACTATAAAAATTACAGCTTATGGAAACCGCTTCAATGGATTCGGGACACTTCATAATGCAGACAGCGGTTATCGCTGGTATGGACCGGATTCCTACCGCACATACCGCAGTCAGTGGACGGACAGCTATCTCGTAAAGCCGCTTGGGATTCTAAGCTCGATATATCTTTACAGAGAAAAATGAGAGGGACAAAAGGATGAAAGAAAGCAGAAAAGTAACGCAGCAGGAAATGCAGGAAGTCTACCGGGAAATGTGCACGCCTGTAAAATACGGGATGGTGCTGTGCGAGGAGGGCGCGGATATCGACTGCCCGAATGTATTCCGGTTAAAAGACGGGACGTGGCGCATGGTCTATGCGCGCCATGTCCCCGGAGTAAAGCGCGAAGGATATGAGACATGGATGGCAAAGAGCAGCGATCTGCTTCACTGGAAAGTGGAAGGAAAACTGCTTTCGCAGAAAGAGGAGGGCTGGGACTGCCTGCAGGCGGACGGAGGGCTTTGCCTGCTGAATCCCCAATGGGAAGGAGCGCAGGATGCAGAAACGTATGACGGGAAATACTGGATGACGTATATCGGGGGAAGCCTTCCGGGTTATGAGACAGATCCTCTGCAGATCGGGATCGCCTGGTCCGAGACGCTTGCCCCCGGCTCCTGGAAGCAGGCGCCGGAACCGATCCTGCGCATGGACGACCCGGATACGCGCAGCTTTGAGCGCGCAACGCTATATAAGAGCACAGTGCTTCACGACCCTCAGGAGAGACTGGACTATCCGTTTGTAATGTACTATAATGCAAAACAGAAGGGCGTCTGGGTCGAGCGCATCGGAATGGCGGTGAGCCGGGATATGATACACTGGGAGAGATACGGAACAGGAGCGGTAATCGATCAGGGCATCGAGGACCGCTGGAATATCTCCGGCGATCCGCAGATGATTCGCTATAAAGATCTGTGGGTCATGCACTATTTTGTCGGAGTGGACGCTAAAGCGTACGATACATTTGCCTGTTCACGCGACCTGGTACACTGGACAAAGTGGGAGGGCGAGCCGCTGGTCCAGCCGTCCGCAGAGTTTGACAAAACGTTTGCCCACAAGCCGTATGTACTGAAGTTTGAGGGAAAAGTCTATCATTTCTACTGCGCGGTGGGAAACCGCGGAAGAGGGATTGCAGTGGCAGTTTCAGAATAACTGTCCGTACAGGCAGGTCTTCGCACCACGCACGTCCCATCCGGTTTGCAGCGCACAGATCCGGAAAGAAAAGGAGCAAAGCATATGATACATCAAAAATGGAATGTGAGAATCAGAGAGAAAGAGGCGGTTCTGGAAACGTATTTTCTGAATACGCTGCAGGTAAATCCCAAAAGGAAGCGCCCGGTGGTGATCATCTGTCCGGGCGGCGGATATGAATTCATATCTGACCGGGAGGCGGAACCGATTGCTGTGCGGATGAACGCTGCAGGATTTCACGCCTGCGTGCTCAAATACAGTGTAGCGCCGTCTGTATTTCCGCAGGCGCTTCTGGAGCTTGCGCAGGCAGTGCGGCTCATAAGAGAAGGCGCTGCACAGTGGAATGCGGACCCGGAGAAAATCATAGTCTGCGGCTTCTCGGCCGGAGGCCATCTGGCATGCAGCCTGGGGACATTCTGGCAGGAGCCGTGGATTGCACAGGAACTGGGGGGCGAAAAGGAGCTGTATCGTCCCAACGGGCTGATCCTGGGATATCCGGTGGTCACTTCAGGAGCGCTTGCACACGAGGGATCCATCCGGAACATCACCGGCGGCGATGAAAAACTGCGGGGAAAGATGTCCCTGGAGAATCAGGTGACAAAGGATATGCCCCCGGTCTTTCTGTGGCATACATACGAAGACAACGCGGTGCCTGTGGAAAACAGCATTCTGTTAGCTCAGTCGCTCTGCAGAGAGAAGATTCCCATGGAGCTTCATATCTATCCGCACGGTCCTCACGGTCTGTCCCTGGCAAGCGAAGAGACCGGAATGCCAGACGGCACAGGCGGCGTGGAACCCCACTGCCAGGGCTGGGCGGAGCTGGCGGCGCAGTGGGTGAGGGAGCTGTAGGAAGCGTCATAGGAGTTCTGCGGTTTTTCCGGCAAGATAGAGGGGAAGATTGGTAATGGCACCATTCTTCAGATAACCGCGTCCGGAAAATCGAAGCGCGGTTTCAGGCTGATATTTGTCAATAAAACGTTTGAAAGACGGTGCGGAGCGATCTGCGCCGCCTTTTACTTCAACGGGTATGATCTGTGTACCATGCTGTAAAATAAAATCTATCTCACTGTTTGCGTTTGCATAATAGCGCGGCTCTACTGCAAATTGTCCGCGAAGCTGCTGCAGGATATAGTTTTCTGTAAGAGGTCCTTTGAACTGATAATTTGATTTCAGCAGAATTGCACTGTTATCGATTCCAGCCATATGCTTCAGAAGACCTGTATCAAAGACAAAAAGCTTAAAACAGTCGAGTCTGTCAAAAACTGACAGAGGATGCTCCGGTTTAGATACATTATAAACACGATTGAGCATGCCGGCCGAGACCAGCCACTCAATGGCTTCCTCAAAATCTCTGGCGCGTCCTCCCTCGCGCACTGCACCGTACATAAACTTTTCATTGGGCTTTGCAAGCTGAGAAGCTATACTGCGAAAAACCATGAGGATACGTCTGCTGTTGACTTTGCCATTATGTTTGGAGAAGTCATTTTCATATACTTCAATTAATTCGTGCTGAATTCTGGAAATCTTCGCCGGATCCTTGTAAGTAATCCAGGAATTCACGCACTCAGGCATGCCGCCGATGATCAGATACAATTCATATGTCTCCATCAGGCGGTTATGAAAAAGATCTTCGATGCTCTGCCCTTTTTCAATGCTGCAGTAATACTGATAAAGAGGAAAGTCTACGGCCTCAAGAAATTCATCAAAAGTAAGCGGATAGATATCCAGAAGATTGACCATTCCGACAGGATAGGACTTCGGCTTTGCCAGAAGCGTACCAAGCAGACTTCCGGCAGCAATAATATGGTATTCGTTCGCCTTCTCTTTGAAATACTTAAGTGCATTCAACGCTTCCGGACATTCCTGTATTTCATCAAAAATAATCAGAGTTTTTTCAGGCAGTATCTTTTCTCCTGAAATCAGGGATAGCAGCTCCAGGATTCTGTGAGGATTTTTATTTGATGTAAAAATAGAACCTAAAGCATCCTCCTCATCGAAATTAAAATAAACATACTGTTCATAACACGTTTCGCCGAATTCTTTCATCAGCCAGGTCTTACCCACCTGCCGCGCTCCTTTTAAGACCAGAGGCTTCCGGTCGGGAGCGGACTTCCAGGCAAGGAGATTTTGGATTGCATTGCGTTTCATAATCTATCACCATCCTTTTGTTTAGTGTAACACGTTTTTTTAGAAAAATGGAATGGAATTTTGCACATTTTTTTACAGAAAGAAGTGAAGAATAACACATTTTTTGAAATAGATCTTCGACAGGATTTTTGGAAAATAAGGGAAGGTGATACTAGTCAAGAGAAAGACAGAGAGGTATAATTTAGGAAAGGCAGTGTGCTGTAATCTACACTGGGATTTTGGGCACAGTCACGAACACCATTTTGACTTGTACTATTTATATTCCAGTACCATTTGACACTACCAAATGAAGAAATGAGGGATTGCGTATGATGACGGATGAAAAAATTAAAAATTCCAGTGAGCTGGAGTTTGCTGTATTTTGTATTGAAAGTATAGCGTCAAAGCTGGGGGTGGATGCAGAGCGTGTCTATCAGGCATTTACTGAACAGAGCAATATTCTGAATGGATATATCGTGCCGGAATATGAAGTGCTGCATACCCAGAGCCGGGAATATATCGTTGACGACCTTCTTGATGTGATGAAAGAAAGAGGTGTGAAAGTTTGATTCTCTATCATGGTTCCTTTTTAGAGATTGCAAAACCGGATTTGGTTCATTCACGCCCCAATGTGGACTTTGGACGTGGATTCTATGTCACGCCACTGTATAAACAGGCGGCAAAGTGGTGTGGCAGATTTAAACGCCGTGGAAAAGAAGGCATTATCTCCAGGTATGAATATTATGAAAGTCAGGAAGATGAACTGAAAGTACTGAAATTCTCTTTTTATTCCGAAGAATGGCTGGATTTTATTCTGAACTGTCGCAGCGGAAAAGATTCAACGGATTACGATCTTGTTGTGGGCGGCGTTGCCAATGACAAGGTGTTCAATACAGTGGAATTGTTTTTTGATGGGTTGATCGATAAAACAGAAGCTATCAATCGCCTGCGCTATGAAAAGCCGAACCTGCAAATTTGTTTTCGCACAGAGAAAGCATTGTCTCTGCTGCATTATAAGGGGAGTGAGAGATTATGACGGCAAATCCGATTTTGCTTCAAAAAAAATATGCCCGTGTCATTGAGTGCTTTGCAAAACAGCAGGGGCTTTCATTGGATGAAGCGTTGAGGCTATTTTACCATTCTGAAGTCTATCAGTTAATGCGCGATGGTGTTTCCGATATGCACTGTATGAGTGATCTGTATCTTGCAGAAGAATTAAGACTGGAATACCAGATGAAAGAATAAAAAGACTAAGTTGATTTGCGAGAATTATCGCATGGACGAAATGATGGCTTGCAGGGATTTTACGAATCAGGAGAGTATTCTTTGTTAGAACAGGAAGATATCAAGGTGTGGCGTATTTCAGTCTACTTACATTATTTGATATGTATGAGGAGGAAAAAAGACAGGAAACTTTGTGATACCGGAAGAGACATGGATATGAGCAGACAAGGTGAGATCCTCATTTATTGTGTGAAAATCTATAAAAACACTAAGAATTTTACTGGTAAGCAGGTGGCTGAACTCTTTAATCGCTATAAGGTATGGAGCTATGTGCACTTTTGCTTTGAAACCCTGCACACTATGGGGCTAACTATATTGTGGGGGATATTGATCTCTATGTTGAGGACAGACAACCTGCCATGATCCGATGAAAAGCTTGATTAGAATAAAAGTGAAGCGGTATGAAAAGTAATGAAATTGTTTATAAAAAATATCATGTTTTTTGCTTTAAACATAATTAAAGGAATATTTCGTGACAAAATATTGCGTACCAGTATAATGGTTTGCGTTACAATAATTCTTTTGATTGCATTTATAAATTATACGACAATTCCTAGAATATGCGTAGATCTATTGGGCTATATTGCCTTAGCGGATCTGTTGTTTATTGCTTGGATATGCGCTTTTCTTTATTATTGTTCCGATAAGCGCCAACATGAGATGAAATTCCAACTACTTGATCAAATAAAAATTAAAGATGATCAATCGTACAAAAATAAAAAGAGTGTAATT
>CALWSC010000029.1 GCA_944384105.1 uncultured Lachnospiraceae bacterium
GGATTAGTACTATTATATAGCACTTCACCGTTTCCATGTCAACTTAATATTTTCATATCACTCCGGGATTGACATAGCGAACGCCTTCGCGCATAATAACTTTAGGATAGCGAGGGAGGAATATTCCATGGAAGAATGTTATTACGAATCCGAGCGGTTTGAGAATTTGAGATTTACAGGAGAAGTATTTAAGGACTGCCGTATGAAATACAATACCTTCTCTCATATGAATCTGAAGAAATTCCGCTTTACAGGCAACGAACTTACAGATTCCATGTTTGCGGACTGCGTCCTGAATACATCCAGCTTCCGCGCCTGCCGCCTTGACCGCACAGAATTTTTCAAATGTGATATGAGAAATGCCGACTTTCGCGACGCACTGGGCTATAAGATCGATATCACAAACTGCAAGGTCAAGGGGGCACGCTTTTCCTTCCCAGAGGTTGTAAACCTGCTGAGGGTGCTGGAGATTAAAGTCGAATGAAAAATTTTATTTTCGTTTCTGGTCAATCATTCGTTCAATCAGGTCAATGGTTTCCCGAATGCCATAATTGGCGCTGTTGATACAAAGATCATAGCTCTCCGGTCGTCCCCAGCGGGCACCGGTATAAAAATCATAGTATTTCTTATGCTGTCGGTCCATCTGTTTTAAGAAATGGACTGCCTGACGAAACTCCATATTCTTTGCGGCCATCGTCCGCTGTACGCGAAGAGCGAAAGGCGCGCTGATAAACAGACTGATATGGGGAATATGATTATTGGCGAGAATTGCGTCCGCACACCGCCCCATAATCACACAGTCCTCCGCCCGGGCCAGATTACAGATCAGATCACTCATATTGAAGAACACCGCGTCCTGCCTGGGGAGACCGTGATAACGGTTAAATTCACGAAACCAGGTCTTCAGGTGAAACGATCGTTTCCGATATTTATCAAAGTCCTCAAAACGTTCCGTTTCCGCATCATTTACGGTTCCCTTTTCCGCCTCCAGGCGCTTTAGCACCTGATTAAAAATCTCCACGTCGTAATAGTTGATGTGCAGCTCGTCCGCCAGCTCGAATCCGATATCATTGCCAGCGCTTCCCTGCGTCCGGCTGATGCAGATGACCAGATGATCCTTTTCGGAAAGCTTCCTGGCAGTGGGATTCAGCCTGGTTCTGGAAAGATCGGCAATATCTACTTTGCCGAAGCTGTCCGGGAGCTGTTCAATTTCTTTCAGAATACCGTCATATTCCGCCAACATCTGATCCTTTGCTTCTTTATTCTGAATCGTGCGCGCCATATTTCCAATCAGCGCCAGCTCGCTTCTTAAAAGATGCCCGTCCGGTTTCGCAAGCATCAGCATACACAGATTCTGCACGGTATTTTCCCTGTTGCCGGTAAATGTCCTGCCAAGCGAGGAGCCTACACATTCGTAGACCTTTGCATCCAAATCATAGATACGGTTGGCTAACTCCATACATTTTTTCTGATTATCCTGCATATCTGTCTGCCCTCCTTACAAAAAGAATATCAACGTGTCCAACAGAAACAGCGGTATTAAAAATCCCAGTGACCAAAGCATGTATCCAAAGAATGACGGCATGGAGACGCCGTTTTCATCGGAAATAGATTTTACCATGAAGTTGGGTGCGTTTCCGATGTATGTATTAGCTCCCATAAACACGGCGCCGCAGGAAATCGCAGACAGCAGGTGCACCGGAACAGTTCCCAGGCTGGTGGCAATTCCGCTGGAAAATCCGATGGTTCCCGCTGTGGTGAGGAACACCAGATAGGTTGGTGTATTATCCAGAAAGCTGGACAGGGCTCCTGTCGCCCAGAAGAGCTGATAAGGCTGGTCCAGTCCAAGGTTTGGTCCCACCTGTCTTAACAGCATCAGAGCCGGCTGCATGGTGATAAAAATACCGATAAACAGGACAGCTACTTCCTTGATAGCTCCCCAGGTAAAATGATTTCTTGTCCGTATTTCCTTTGGCGTCGTCTTAAAGGACAATCCTGCAGCCGCAAGAATAATCACAATCTCAATGACAGACGGAAGTCCCAGCCTGACGCCTCTGAAAACTGGTATTCCCAGGACATTTCCGGCGCTGTCCTGGAAAATTTTCAATCCGGGCAGCACGCCGCTTAAAATAACAGCAGCCACAATCATAAGAAGAAAGAGAAGATTATGCAGTCCGTCAATACGGAACTGAGTTCCCGGTTTGCTGATATCCGGCTTTCTGCCTTCCGCAATGTCCCTGCGGTACATTCGTTTGTCCACATGATAAAATACAAAGAGAAGTACAAGCATGTTAAACAGAAGTACAGGAAACAGATGCAGGCTCCAGAAGAAAGGAACGCCCCGCATAAAGCCCATCAGCAGCGGCGGATCCCCGATAGGCGTCAGGATTCCGCCCATGTTGGAAACCATGAAAATGAAGAAAATCATAATATGGGCTTTTCTTTTTCTCCAGGAATTCATTTTGAGTACCGGACGTACCATAAGCATGCTGGCGCCGGTGGTGCCGATACAGCTTGCCAGAAATGTTCCGAGTGCCAATAGCCCCACATTTACACGGGGCGAGCCAGCGAAATCACCTTCCATAGTGATATTGCCGGATACACAGAACAGACCGAACAGCAGAATAATAAATGTTACATAATCATTCACCGTACATTCGAGCACGGTTTCCGCCATCTCCCCCACTCCGTATACAACCGAAAAGGGGATCGCCATAGCCAGCACCCACAAAATCACCACATGGGGCTGATGAGCCTCCCACCATTCGCCCTTCACAAGCGGCATCAAAGCGACACACAGCAGCAGCCCTGCAAAGGGTATACACAGCCACACGGGTACTGCGGCTGCCTGCGTGCCTTCCGCCGCCTGAACATTAACAGGGGAAAGGAAAAACGCCGAACATAGAACACATAGTAATGCTATAATTTTTTTCAATACACTCACCTCCATAACCATCAAAATTATAACGTATCTGGGGTAAAAAAAGCAAGAACCACCCCTAATAAAATACACAATCCGACAACTGCCGAGGGCAGGTATTCGATTTGACCGACGTCCCTCTCTGTTTTTATCATCTCTTCCCCAGCTCCCAGAACGCCACTGCACTGGCCGCTGCCACATTGAGAGAATCCACACCCTCTGCCATCGGTATTTTTACCGCGTAATCGCTACCCTGAATCGTTTCCCGCTTTAATCCCTCTCCCTCAGTGCCCAGAATGACCGCCAGACGTTTCTGCGCGCGCAGCCGCTCGTCATCAATGCGGATGGTATTATCCGAGAGCGCCATCGCAGCAGTGCAAAAGCCGAGTTTCTTTAACTCTTTCAGCCATTCCGGATCACTGAGGAATGTCCAGGGGATCTGAAAGACCGTTCCCATACTCACCCGGATCGCCCGGCGGTACAGAGGATCGCTGCAGCCTTCAGTCAGAAGCACTGCGTCCATCCGCATTGCCGCAGCAGAGCGGATAATCGCGCCCACATTGGTGGGATTGACCACATTTTCCAGCACCGCGATACGCCTGGCGTTTCCGCACAGCTCTTCCGGCTCAGGAAGCTGAGGACGGTGCATTGCACAGAGCATTCCGCGAGTGAGCTTAAATCCCGTAAGCTGTGTCAGCACATCAAACGGCGCCGTGTAGACCGGAATATCCCCACATCGGCATATCAGTTCCTTTGCCTGCGTCTCAATATGCCTGTCCTCTGCCAGAAAAGAAATGGGAATACAGCCCGCATTCAGCGCCCTCTCAATAACCTTCGGACTCTCTGCAATGAAAATGCCTTTCCCGGGCTCATGACGATTTAACAGCTGTCCCTCCGTGAGCCTGGCATATACATCCAGCTCAGGGGCACTAAAATCTGTGATTTTTATGATATTCGGCATATAATCATATCTCCTTTTTCCTAATCCGCACTTTCACGCGCCGGCATCTTTCCTGGGCAAAGCGGACTGCCGCGTCCGCGGTGCACAGGATAACAGCGGAAGCGCAGGAAAATACCGCCGCACACAACAAAGCTGCCAGGATCAGAACGCCAAGGGCAATCTTCTTACATCTCATACTGCTTCGCACCTTTCTCTCGTGTCAAAATATCTCTGTAATTACCCTTTTATTCTATAATATCCCGGCAGCTTGCTGCTATCGATTTTCCTTACACTTACACGGAAGTGACTTACATTTTTGTAACCTTACTCGTAGAGAGGATACTTCTTTACCAGGTCTTCCACGATCTTCACCGCTTTATCCGGCTCGTCTGCCAGCACGGCAAGGCGGATTGCCTCGGCGATCAGCTCCATGTCCTCCTCCTTCATGCCTCTGGTCGTAACGGCAGGTGTTCCCAGACGGATACCGCTTGTAACGGACGCCGGCTTCGGATCGTTCGGAATTGCATTCTTGTTGCAGGTGATGTGCACGCTGTCAAGCAGTTTTTCGACCTCCTTGCCCGTCTTGCCGGACTTCTGCAGATCCACAAGCATCAGGTGATTATCTGTTCCTCCGGAGACGATGTCAAAGCCCTTTGCGATCAGCGCATCTGCCAGAACGCGCGCATTCTTTGCCACCTGCCGCTGATATGCTCTGTATTCCTCAGTCAGCGCCTCCTTGAAGCAGACTGCCTTTGCCGCAATCACATGCATCAGCGGTCCTCCCTGCGTTCCGGGGAATACCGCCTTGTTGAAATTATACTTCGCATTTACTTCATTGCTTGAAAGAATCATGCCTCCCCTCGGTCCGCGCAGCGTCTTGTGCGTCGTGGTTGTCGTCACATGTGCGTACGGAATCGGGCTCGGATGAACGCCTGCTGCCACAAGCCCCGCAATGTGCGCCATATCTACCATGAGCACTGCGTCCACCTCATCTGCGATCTCGCGGAAGCGCTTGAAATCGATTACACGCGCATATGCGCTGGCGCCGGCAACGATCATCTTCGGTCTGTGCTCCTTTGCGAGACGCTCCACCTCGTCATAGTCAATATAGCCGTTTGCATCTACATGATACGGTACACAGTTATAATATGTACCGGAGATATTCACCGGACTTCCGTGTGAGAGATGACCTCCCTGATTCAGGCTCAGCCCCATAAATGTATCGCCCGGCTTCAAGATGGCGAAAAATACAGCCGCGTTTGCCTGCGCTCCGGAATGCGGCTGCACATTGACATACTCACAGCCGAACAGCTCTTTTGCGCGGTCAATTGCAATCTGTTCCACTACGTCAACATACTCGCATCCGCCGTAGTATCTTCTTCCCGGGTAGCCTTCCGCATACTTATTTGTCAGATGGCTTCCCATTGCAGCCATGACTGCCTTGGAGACAATGTTCTCTGATGCAATCAGCTCCAGATTGTTCCTCTGTCTTCCCAGCTCATCTTCCATTGCCCTGGCGATTTCCGGGTCAAAATTCTTTACCTCCTGAAAATCAAACATATCTTTCTCCTCCTGTGATTTTATCTCAAAACTGCCGCACAGCCGGGAATTACCCGTATTGTACGGCAGTAAAGATTCACTGTATCTCAAATCGATTTAACTGAATGTCCTTTTCTTTGCCGCAGAAATACACCTGATACCATACCAGGAAAATATAGATGCACCATACCTTGCGGCTGTTATCCCTCTTTCCCTGATAATGCTCATCCAGAAGCTTCATAAGGTACTTGGTCTGAAAGAACTTCGCTGCCTCCTCAGAAGTAAACGCAGATTTCACTCTGTCGTAATACGGCTTCTCTCTCAGCCATACGCGCACCGGAACCGGGAAGCCCAGTTTCTTCTTCTGTGCAGTAAATTCCGGCAGCACCTCGCGCGCTGCTTTGCGGAAGGCAAGCTTGGTGACCTTGCCGCGCACCTTATTATTCATCGAGAGATTTCTGGCAGTATAAAATACTTCTTTGTCCAGGAATGGAACTCGCGACTCCACGGCATTTGCCATGCTCATTCGGTCAGCTTTGAGCAAAATATCCCCCGGCAGCCAGAAATTCAGGTCAATATACTGCATCCGCGCCACGTCATCCATGCCCTTTGTTTTCTCATAGTAAGCTCTTGTGAGCTCCTCGGGCGATGTCACCGGCATTCCTTCTGCGAGCACACGCGCCTTCTCGCGGCGTGTAAACATATATGCGTTTCCGATAAATCGCTGTTCCAGCGGCGTACAGCCCCTGCGGATATAATTCATACCCCGGATATTTGCGTGGCGGACGGCAAACTTCCTGAGCGCCCGCTTTGCCCCCTTCGGAAGTATCTTAAACGGTCTTAGAGAAAGCGGCTCATGGTAGATATTATAACCGCCGAACAGCTCGTCCGAGCCTTCCCCGGAGAGCACCGCCTTAAGATGCTTTCTCGCAAGCTCATCCACAAAATAGAGTGCCACCGCCGACGGATCAGCAAGAGGCTCATCCATATAGTACATGACCTTGGGCAGCACATCCCAGTATTCCTCTGCGGTAATAACTTTTTTATAGTGTTCCACACCCTTTGCCTTTGCCATCTCCTCAGCGTACTGAATCTCGCTGTATCTGCCCGAGTCCTCGGCAAACCCTACGGTGAACGCCTTGTCCACATGGCTCTTCATCAGCACATAGTTGGAGTCTACGCCGCCGGAAAGCAGCGTTCCAACCTCCACGTCCGCGAACTGATGCTTCTGGATGGAATCCTCCATGACTGCATGAATCTGCGCTACGGCGTCCTCTTCTTTCTGCTTTTTCTTCGGGGTGAGCATGGAATTCCAATACTGGAACAGCTCAATCTCCCCGTTCTTATATTTCAGATACGTACCCGGACGCAGCTGGCGAATTCCCTTGAAAAAGGTCTCCTCCATTACAGAATACTGAAAGCTCAGATAATGGCTGAGCGCCTCGGTATTGACCTCCCTGTGATACTCCGGGAACTCCAGGATCGCCTTGATCTCTGAAGAAAATACGAGATTTCCGTCAATCACACCATAGTAAAATGGCTTGATCCCGAAAAAATCCCTGGCTGCAAAGAGCGTCTGCTCCTTCTCATCCCAGATCGCAAAGGCGAACATGCCGCGCAGATGACTCAGCATGCCTTCTCTGTACTCCTCGTATGCGTGGATCAGACATTCCGTATCCGAATTTCTGGTGCGAAATACATGTCCTTTCTCAATCAGCTCCCGGCGGAGCTCCTCATAATTGTAAATCTCACCGTTAAATACAATCACAACATCATTCGTCTCATTATACATCGGCTGCGCGCCTGTCTCCAGGTCAATGATGCTGAGCCTGCGAAAGCCCAGCGCAGCATCGCCTTTTACATAGCTGCCTCCGTCATCAGGTCCTCTGTGGTAAATCCGGTCCATCATACGCTGTATGATCTCTTCTTTTCCTTCGTGTCTTCCTATGATTCCGCAAATTCCGCACATATAAAATTCCTCAATTCCTCTCATTCGGCAAAGCCGCTTCTTGTCCGGCTTCCTGCTTTTTGTTTTCTGTCAAGTAATCTGTTTCATTATATTACATTTAACTTTATATTTCAATAAATTTATACCTCTTCACTTTACTAAAGCACCCAAATCTGCTATCATGAGTCTGTTTGATCATAACGTTTTAGAGGGGGATTTCTACAAATGAAAAAAACGAACGACCTCGGAAAGGATAAAATTCTTTCCCTCGTGCTGCGCCTTGCCGTACCCACGATGATCGCGCAGTTCGTCAATGTACTCTACAGCATCGTAGACCGTATGTATATCGGAAATATCAGGGGAACCGGAGACGTTGCTCTGGCGGGTGTGGGCGTGTGCGGACCGATCGTCACGCTTCTGTCGTCCTTTGGCACGCTTGTGGGGCTTGGCGGCTCTATTCTCTTTTCCATGCGCATGGGGGAGGGCAGCAAAAAGAAAGCGGAGCAGATCCTTGCAAATTCGTTCCTGATGCTCACAGCATTCTCGGCGGTACTCACTGTAACGTTCCTCATTCTCAAGGATCATCTGCTGATGTGGTTCGGGGCAAGTGAGGTGACGTTTCCGTATGCGGATCAATACCTGACAATCTACACCTGCGGAACGTTCTTTGCTCTCATGGCTGTGGGGCTTAATTACTTTATCAACTGCCAGGGATTTTCCACCATAGGCATGATGACTGTACTGGTGGGCGCGGTGTGCAACATTGTCCTCGATCCGGTGTTCATCTTCCTGCTGCATATGGATGTGGCAGGTGCGGCTATCGCGACCGTGATCTCACAGATTGCTTCCTGCACCTTTGCAGTGCTCTTTCTGTTCAGCAGGCGGGTGCCGGTGCGGATTACCTTCGGCAATTACCAGTTTGCCCTGATGCGCAGGATTTTATCCCTTGGAATCTCTCCGTTTCTGATTCTCGCCACAGACAGCGTGCTGCTGATCGCAATGAACGCGGTTCTCCAGCACTACGGCGGAAAAAGCGAGGGTGACATGCTGATCACCTGCGCTACAATTGTACAGAGCTACATGATGCTGATCACCTCTCCGATGCTGGGCATCAGCAGCGGTACACAGGCAATTATCAGTTACAACTACGGTGCAAAACAGACCGCGCGCGTCCGGAAAGCAGAAAAAGATGTCCTGATCTTATGCCTTTGCTTTACGGCATTTATGTTTGTCGTCAGCCGTTTCCTTCCGCAGTACTTCGTTCTGCTGTTTACGCGGGATGCCGGATACATCGACACATCCATATGGGGTATCGGAGTATTTACCATGATGATTATTCCGCTCAGCTTCCAGTACACCTTCGTGGACGGTCTGACAGCGCTGGGCCGGACAAAGACAGCGTTGGGTCTGTCGATTCTGAGAAAGGGCGGATACCTTGCCTTTACGGTGCTTCTTCCGGTCTTTTGGGGTGCCAGAAGCGCATTTTATGCCGAACCGGCGGCGGATCTGCTCGCGTCAGCAGTGTCCACCGTGGTCTTTCTGCTGATCTTTGAGAAGCATCTGCGCGCGCGGGAATTGGGCGCAGAAATATAATTTTTTTCAGGGGGAATCCGCATAGAACAGATTCCCCCTGATATTTTTCACAGTTTAATATTCTTCAGCGCTTCGGCAAACGCATTATTCACCGGCTCCTGCGCCTCCTTTTTCTGCTTCTGCATGTAGCGTGCAACGTCTTTTTTGCTCACGCCGCCTCCTTCCCTGGCCCTGCGCTCCTGAAACTTGCTCAGCCGTTCCTTGTATCCGCAGGAACACACAAACGTAGAAGAATCGCCCTTTCCGATCATCTCCATGCGCTTGTGGCATACCGGGCAGCGCGCATTCGTGGTACGTGAAATAGTCTCGCGGTAACCGCATTCTCTGTCCTGGCAGACGAGCAGCTTTGCATTCTTGCCGTTTACAGCCAGAAGGCGCCTGCCGCACCGGGGGCACTTCTTATTCGTCATATTGTCATGGCGGAACGTACCGTCTGCAGTCTTAATCTCGGACAGCAGGCTCTCAGTATAGCTGCGGATATCCGACATAAACTTTCCGCTTTTTAATTTACCCTGAGATATATCCGCAAGCTTCATCTCCCACTGTGCGGTAAGCTCCGGCTTCTTCAGGTCCTCCGGCACCAGATCTAAAAGCTGCTTTGCCTTAGAGGTAATTACGATCTCATTTCCCTTTTTTTCCAACAAAAAGCTCTGAAACAGCTTCTCGATAATATCCGCGCGCGTCGCTACGGTACCGAGGCCGCCGGTTTCACCAAGCGTCTTTGCCATCGCCTTGTCATGGCTTTCCATGTATCGCACGGGATTTTCCATCGCGGACAGCAGCGTGGCCTCAGTAAAGCGTGCCGGCGGCTTCGTCTTTCCTTCCGTAAGCTTTACGCTCTGAACAGCGAGCACGTCGCCCTCAGCGACCGACGGAAGCGTCTGATCCTTCAGACCGTCCTCATCCTCCTCGTCCTGCACGCTGTTCTCATAGACCTCTTTCCATCCCATCTCCTTCATAATCTTTCCCTTTGCCGCAAAAGTCTCCCCGGCAGCCGCAGCGGTAAGTGTTGTCTCCTCATATACGCTTGGCGGGAAGAAAACAGACAGAAAGCGCTTTACGACAAGGTCATAGATCTTGCGCTCTTCATTTGTCATGTTCTGGAGCTGGACGAACTGCTCTGTCGGGATGATCGCGTGATGGTCTGATACCTTTGCATTATTGACAAACGGCAGTTTACCGCTTAAATCCTTCTTCTTAGCCATCGCAGCCGCATGGCGGTACGGTCCGACACCGCATGCGTCGAGGCGCTCCTTTAACGTGCCGATCACATCCGAAGTCAGGTAACGGGAATCCGTTCTGGGATATGTGAGTACCTTATGGTTCTCATAGAGGCGCTGCATGATGTTGAGCGTTTCCTTTGCAGAGAAGCCGAATCTCTGGTTCGCTTCTCTCTGCAGCTCCGTCAGGTCATAAAGCATCGGGGCCGGCACGCGCTTCTCATGCTTCCGGGCCTTGACAACCGTCAGCTTCTCTCCTGTCACTGCAGCGCGGATCTTCTCTGCCCTTTCTTTATCAAATGTCATTAGGCTCTGCGACTTCTGATCTCTCCAGGTAAATGTAATTCCCCTGCAGAATACCTGAATACCGCAGTACGGCTTCGGAACAAAGCTTCGGATCTCTGCCTCCCGCTTGGCAATCATTGCAAGCGTCGGCGTCTGGACTCTTCCGCAGGAGAGCTGGGCGTTGTACTTACAGGTCAGGGCACGCGTCGCGTTGATCCCCACGAGCCAATCCGCCTCGGCACGGCTTACGGCCGCGCGGTATAAGTTGTCGTACTCTCTGGCATCCTTTAAATGCTCAAATCCCTCGCGGATCGCCTTATCCGTCACGGAGGAAATCCAGAGGCGGCGGCACGGCTTTGTATTGCCTGCCTTGTCGAGAATCCATCGCGCGACGAGCTCTCCCTCTCTGCCGGCATCTGTCGCGATGACGATGTCGCCGATATCCTTTCTGTGAATCAGACCCTTGACGGCATTATACTGCTTTGCCGTCTGCCGGATCACAGTGATCTCCAGCTTCTTGGGCATAATCGGAAGATCCTCCATCTTCCATTCCTTATATTTCTTGTCGTAATCCTCCGGATCCTGCAGTGTTACCAGATGTCCGAGCCCCCAGGTCACCACATATCTCTCTCCCTCAATGCTTCCGTTTCCCTGACGGGAGCACCGGAGCACCCGGGCAATGTCTCTGCCCACGGAGGGCTTTTCTGCTATTACCAGTGTCTTCATATTAAATATAAATTCCTTTCTCTGTGCGGGTTATTCCAACTGTTCCAGCGCTTTGGCCACAGGTTCAACCACGTTGCGGAGTTCCTGAATCGCGCTGTTGAGCGTATCGAAATCCACGGATGAAAGCGCGTCTGCGGACTGCTTCGCCTCCTTCAGGATATCATTCATATTTGCGATCACGGTCTTAAGCTGTTCGCCGTCGATCTGCTCGCCTAGCTCACGCGCAACTTCCTGCGCCTGCTCTGCCACAGCCTCGCTTTTTTCCGCAAGGCGTTCTGTACGCGAAAAGATTATTCCCGTGAACACCGCCAATGCAATTACTGCAATCACCATCACTGCGGAAAAAATCCTCAGGCAGGAAAGCTGCTTTCTCATCAGCCCGGTCTGTGCCTGCAGCGCCTCCGTCAGCTCCTGGCTGCCGTCTTTGTGTTCCGTCTTAACTGTCTCTGTCATTTGTCGGCTCTCCTTTTCAATCTTCATCCTCGCGCCGCCCCTGCGGGCAGCGCAGTTCTATCATATACCGAACGATTGAAATTTTCAATGTTTTCGGGGATGCGGAGAAAAATTTAAAAATTTTCAAAAATTCTGTTGACAACAGGCGAAATCCGTACTATAATAGCATCGTTCTTGTGAGATACAAGTAAGCTTCGATAGCTCAGTTGGTAGAGCACTTCACTCGTAATGAAGGGGTCGAGGGTTCGAGTCCCTTTCGAAGCTTTTAAATTTGAGAAAGCGTTCTTTTGAGGGCGCTTTTTTCGTATATTCATATAAAAATACGCCCGGCAGACATCAGCCTGCCGGGCGCATTTTTAATTTTCCAAATCCATTTTATAGCCTATACCGTGTACTGTCTGTATCATATCAGCGTAAGATCCGAGTTTTTTTCTCAGGTTCTGCACGCAGATCCTTACCATTGCGGTTCTGGATTCATCCTTCCAGATTTGACGCGCCATCTCCTCCTGAGAAATGACAAGACTGTAATGCTTCATAAAAAACTCCAACACATCGAATTCACGTACTGTCAGCGCGATTTTTTCTCCTCCTGCAGTGACACAATGACGGTCCTCAGACAGCTTCAGACTTCCGATCTGCAGGCAGCCGTCTGTGCGTCTGTCCCTCCGAAAGCTCCTGAGCACTGCTCTTACCCTGGCTACCAGCTCCATAATGCCGAACGGACGTGTGATAAAATCATCCGCTCCGTTATCCAGCCCCAGCACCTTATCATATTCGGAACTTTCATCGGCTACGATAATTACCGGAACCTGCTGAAGCTCTCTAACGCGCTTGACATTTTTCAAAATTTCAACCTCATTATCCCGCCCCAGCGTCAGATCCAGAATAATCAATTCAGGGATATCCCTTGATAACTGCTCCGCAAAGGATTCCCCAAGCTCTATGATTCTGGTCAGAAATCCATTCGCCTCCAGAGCATACTTAATTAAATCAGAGCTGTTATGCTCAGATTCCACACAACAAACCATGATTTCACAACACTCCTGTTACTTCTGCTCTTCTTCCTCTGCCGGATACTCTCCTGTGATGGAGTAAATTACCCATTCCGCGATATTAACCGCATGGTCTCCGATGCGCTCATAATACTTGGCTATCATCAGAAGGTCCATCAGCCTTTCCTCTGATCCGATACCTGCGCTTAAATCCTTGCGCACCGTCAGAAACAGTCCGTCCACTGTATCATCATACCGTATCACCTGCTCGGCAAGCTTCTGGTTCTGCTGCACGAAGGAGTCAATGCTGCGGTTTACCATGTCCATTGTGGCCTGAGCCATATCCCTGATATGCACCTTTCCTTCCGGTATCTCCACATCTCCGGTCAGCAGAATTTCCGCAATCTCCGCCGCCTGATTTCCGATACGCTCCATATCCGTACTCATCTTCATCGCTGCGGACACCACGCGCAGATCTGTAGCCACCGGCTGCTGCAGCAGCAAAAGCTTCATGCTCAGATTCTCAATCTCCCGCTCTCTCTGTTTGATGGCGCTGTTTCTGCGCATAATCTTCTCCGCTGCCGCACGGTCCCGGCTGATCAGCGCCTCATATGTCTCCTCGATCGACTTCACGCACAGAGATCCCATCTCCGTGAGACGGATGTGAAGTTCTTCCAGTTGTTCCTCAAAATAATCTCTCATATTAACCAAATCTCCCTGTAATGTAGCTTTCTGTCCTCGGGTCCTGCGGCTTTGCAAAGAGCTGCTCCGTATCCGAATACTCTACAGCCTCACCCAACAGGAAAAATGCTGTCTTGTCGGAAATTCGGGCTGCCTGCTGCATGTTGTGTGTTACAATTACGATCGTGTACTTCTTCTTCAGTTCCATTGCCAGATCTTCAATCTTGGACGTTGAAATCGGATCCAGGGCTGAAGTCGGCTCGTCCATCAGTATAACCTGCGGTTCTACTGCCAGCGTTCTGGCAATACACAGCCTTTGCTGCTGTCCTCCGGAAAGTCCCAGCGCACTCTTGTGCAGCCTGTCCTTTAACTCGTCCCAGATTGCTGCCTGGCGCAGGCTGCGTTCAACAATCTCATCGAGCTGCGAGCGCTTCTTGATGCCGAAAATTCTCGGTCCGTAAGCAACATTGTCATAGACGCTCTTCGGGAACGGATTCGGCTGCTGAAACACCATACCTACGGTATGGCGCAGTGAGATCGCATCCATATCCTTATAAATATCCTTGTCGCCCAGCTTAATCTGTCCCTCAATTTTTACATTATCCACCAGGTCGTTCATACGGTTTAATGTCTTTAAAAATGTGGACTTTCCGCAGCCGGACGGACCGATAAACGCCGTAATCTTATTCTCCTCAATCCGCATATTGATATTTTTCAGCGCATGGAAATTTCCGTAATGCAGATTCAGATCCTTTATCTCAAATTTTGCAGTACTGTTCATTGTATTTCGTATCCTTTCCCTTAATCCCGGTCTCCCGACGTCTTTTTCGCAATATGGCTGCCCCATATGTTCGCGCCTATGCTGAAAAGCAGCACGAGAATCAGCAGCACTGCGGAAGCCAGATTTGCCAGCGCCCGATCCTGTCCGTTCGTCTGCAGATTCCAGATCTGAATGGACAGTGTCTCTGCAGGCCTTAATAAGTTGAATGGGCATGTCGGGGACGACAGATCCCAATTTCCCCATCGAAGCGAACTTCCGGAGCCGGTTGTATACAGGAGTACCGCCGCCTCGCCAAATCCTCTTCCGGCAGCGAGAATCACACCTGTCATAATTCTCGGAATACTTGCCGGCAGCAGTACATGGAAGATCGACTGCCATGTCGTCGCTCCCATACCCATACTCGCCTGATAATATCCCGGCGGAAGTCCGCGCACCGCATCCTCCGTCGTCGTAGTGATCAGGGGCAGCGTCAGAATTGACACAGAAAGCGCTCCTGCAAGAAGGCTCTTCCCCAGTCCCATGAACACGAGAAATACAAGATAACCGAACAGACCCACAACGATAGACGGAAGAGACGAAAGCGTCTCAATACAGATTCTCAGAAACTTTGTCAGAAGTCCCTGCTTTGCATACATTGCGAGATAAATTCCCGCGAACACTCCGATCGGCACGGAAAATACGAGTGCCACAAACACCAGATAAATCGTGTTGAAGAGCTGATTTCCGATACTTCCCTTTCTCGCAAAGGCAAACATTTCCGGCTTTGCCCCCAGCAGACCGCCGATGATCACCTTGCCTGCAAATCCTACCAGAAGAAGGAAGAAAAGCAGCGCAATGGCGTAAAATACAACTGTCATCCCGCGGTCAACCATGCGGGAGCGTTTTATTTTCTCATTCATTATTTGTCTCCTTCCTCCTTCTTATTGGAAAAGTGATGAATCAGTGAGATGAACAGAAGAGAAATCAGGAATAAAAGCAGTGCCATTGTCCAGAGCGCGGACTTCATCTCTCCGCCCTCCATCGCATTTCCCATCTGTGAAGCGATCTCTGTGGTAAGCGTCTTTGTCGTGGAAAAAATACTCGTCGGGAGCGCGGTCGTCTGGCCGATAACCATTGCCACCGCAAGCGCCTCGCCGAATGCTCTTGCGAGTCCGAGAATAATTCCCGAGATAATACCCGAGCCTGCAGCCGGAACCACGACGCGGTAAATGGTCTGCCACCTTGTAGATCCCATGCCGTAAGCCGCATTTCTGCACTCATTGGGAACTGCCGCGATTGCATCCGCCGATACGCTTGTTATTGTAGGAAATATCATGACTGCAAGTACGATGCCTGCAGCAAGAATTGAATGCCCGACCTGTCTGTGAAAGACAGTTTTTATGAAAGGCACTAAGACAGTGAGTCCAACCCATCCGTAGACTACGGACGGAATACCTGCGAAAATCTCCACTACCGGGCGATAGAACCGCTCCCCGTACTTCTTGGAAATCTCTGTGATAAAGATCGCGGAGCCCAGCGAGAACGGCGCCGCGATCAAAAGCGCCAGAGCGCAGGTGGCAAGTGAGCCCACAATAAAGATCAGTGCGCCCACCGCGCCGCCTCCGTCGGCATTATCCGCGGGATTCCACTCTGAGGAGCCTAAGAATTCCCAGATTGAATGTCCGAATTTTAAGAAAGTATCTGAACCTTTGTATATCAGGAATGCTCCGATCACGATAGTAAGAATGATAACGAACAGACCGCACAGCGTCGCGATTCCTCTCCATCCGTACTCTCTCTGGAACATTCCGCGTCTCCTTGTTTCTTCCATGAGAAGTTTCCTCCCGTTTTATGTCTCAGACGATGATTTTTATCAGTGCTCAGTCACTGTCATCTTGGAAGATACGCCGTAGCCAAGCTCCTCCATCTGCTCACCGTACTCATCAGACATAATGTAGTCCAGATATGCCTGAGTTACCTCATTAGCCTCTCCCTTGGTGTACATATGCTCAAAAGTCCATACCGGATAGGTGCCGTTGTATGTATTCTCAAGTGTCGGCTCCACACCGTCAATGGCTACCGTCTCAACGCCGGTATCGCCTACCAGGTAGGATAACGCCACATATCCGATTGCTCCCTTTGTATCTTTTACGTTCTGAAGCAGTACGCCGGAATCATCCGTTTCCATAGATGCGTTGGACGCCTCCTCTGCTCCGTCGAGCGCGTATTTCTGGAAGGTTGCACGTGTTCCTGAAGATGTCGGGCGTGTTACGAGAACAATGTCCTCATCCGGTCCGCCTACCTGGCTCCAGTTCTTAGTCTCGCCTGTGAAGATAGAGATGAGCTGATCCTTTGTCAGATTCTCCACCCCGCCCTCTTTTACATCCGGGTTTACGATCGGCGCCATTGTTACGACACATACCTGATGATCTACCAGCTCTGCAGCCTGTGCCTCATCCAGCTTCTCGGAAGCCTCTACATCAGAGTTTCCGATATCTACCGTACCCTCGGATACCTGCTTTAAGCCCTCTCCGGAACCGCCTGCGTCGATAGTAATCGCAACATCCGGATACAGCTCTGCGAATGCATCTGCCGCGTCATCTGCCAGAGGCTTCAGTGCAGAAGATCCCGCTGCGGTGATGGTTCCGCTTAAATCCTCATCTGCGCTGTCTGCTGTATCTGTATTATCAGAACTGCTGTTTGCAGAAGATGTATCCTCAGCGCTGTCGCCGCATCCTGCAAGCATTGTTCCCATTGCCATAGCTGCTGTTAATAAGACTGCAAGTGTTCTTCTTTTCATAATCCTTAACCTCCAAAATTTTGTTCGCTTTTCGTTTTTACAATATAGATCTTACCATCTGCGTGTAAAATCCTCCCGCATGATAAGATTAAATTCTGATTAAATTTGGAGGTTTTTTAATTACTGGTGACGGCCTAATCCTGTCCGGGCAGACTTCATTCAACCCTCTGCTTCTTCATCCGGATCATATTCCAGCTGTGCGCTTCAATCCTGGCCGATAATCTCCCGTCTTCGATACGCACCTGTTCCAGAACTGCCGGAACCACGGTATCCGGCGCCGCTTCCGTATTGACCGCCTTCAGATTCGGATGATTCAGCTTGATGCATGTATCAGGCACATATCCCTCAAACTGGCGCAGGTCACAGGAAAGCTCCAGATGCTCCGTAAGGCTTCGGTTCACCGCAAATACAGTCAGGGTCTCCTGCTCTGCATTCTCAACAGCGACCGCATCGAGATACGGCGTCTGACCATAGCTCGGGCTGTCATATACCGGGCTGTCCACAAGTGTGTTCAGCACCGTACCCCTTCCGCAGAGACTGGTATACAGATAGGGATAGTAAATCGTCTGCTTCCAGGCACCTGTATCCGAAGTCATGATCGGAGCGATCACATTAACAAGCTGTGCCAGACACGCGATCTTTACGCGGTCCGCATGGCGCAGCAGTGTGATCAGCATACTTCCAACCAGTACCGCATCTTCCAGATTATAGACATCCTCAAGCTGATGCGGCGCTGTTCCCCATTTTTCCAGCTTCGTATCAGCATCGTGGGAGTGATACCAGACATTCCATTCGTCGAACGAAAGATGCATCCGTTTTCTGCTTCTCTTTTTCGCGCGCACACAGTCCGCAATGGATACCACAGAAGAAATGAACTCATCCATTCCTACTGTGCTCGCAAGAAAGTCTGCGGAGTCATCCTGCGGATTCGCGTAATACTGGTGCAATGACAGATAGTCTACCTGGTCATAGCACTCTGAGAGCACGCCCTCCTCCCACTCGCCGAACGTATTCATATTCCAATTGGAACTTCCGCACACTACCGTCTCGATCGAGGGATCGAGGAGCTTCATCGCATGTCCTGTCCGCGCTGCAATCCCTCCGTATTCAGCAGCGTTCCTGTGACCGATCTGCCAGGGACCGTCCATCTCATTTCCCAGGCACCACAGTTTAATATTATGCGGTGCCTCATATCCATGGCTGCGGCGCAGGTCACTGTAATAGGTACCTTTTTCAAAGTTGCAGTATTCCAGCAGAGCTAACGCTGCATCGGTATCGCGGGTTCCCAGGTTTACCGCCATCATAATCTCAGTATCCGCCTTCTTCGCCCAGTCAGCAAATTCGTTGAGTCCGAACTGATTCGTCTCCAGAACACCCCAGGCAAGTTCGGGCCGGCAGGGGCGCTGCTCCTTGGGACCCACGCCATCCTCCCAGCGGTAATTCGATACAAAGTTCCCGCCCGGATAACGGACAATCGGAACCTTCAGCTCCTTTACCAGAGACAGTACATCCCGGCGAAATCCCTGCTCATCCGCAAGCGGACTGTCCGGCTGGTAAATCCCCTCGTAGACAGCTCTTCCCAGATGCTCCAGAAAAGAGCCAAAAATACGTTTGTCTGTGTCCGCCACAATAAAATATCTGTCTATTGTCAGTTTTGCTTTCATATGAAACCTCCTCGTATTCTGTTCCCCGCCAAGACTTGCATCTGATTTCTGTACTTTCCATTATCTTCCCTGCTGTTGTCTGCGGAGTTCTGTATTTATTCATAGTTTACCATAGAGTCGGGAGAAATTACATGTATAAATCTGTTTATCTTATGGAAGTTTTGCGATTTTTCAGTATTTCCCTTCATGGCTCATATTTCGCTGCACAACCTGTGGCTGTACGAAAAAAAGTCGAAAAAATACGTGAAAATAGTGATATACTATAAATGAGCAAATATCGAATTTTGCACAAACTTATCACACAAACTTAAAAGCTTCTTCGAATGAGGCGCTGCTTTTTATGAGGCGGTACAGGTTTGCAAACTGCTCCTGCTTTAGCTGTTGCTTCAAGGATGCGTATCCTTCTTCGAATGTGCAGTAGTTTCCA
>CALWSC010000030.1 GCA_944384105.1 uncultured Lachnospiraceae bacterium
TTTATGCCGGCCTGCTCCATTGCCTCTTCTGTGGCAGCAACAGCGTACTGACAGAAAAGATCCATTCTCTTGGCTGCCTTAAAATCCATATAGTTCTTGCCGACGAAGCCCTTGACCTCAGCCGCCATGCTTGCTTTATATCCTTCTGTATCAAATCGTGTGATTTTTCCAAAGCCGTGCTCGCCCTTTAATGCACTCTGCCAGAAGCTTTCCACATCCAGTCCGATCGGTGTGATCGCACCCATTCCTGTTACAACAACTCTCTTCATCCTCTACCTCCTACATGCACATGCCGCCATCGACACAAAGCACCTGTCCTGTGATATATCCTGCTTTCTCTGAAGCCAGAAACGCCGCTGCGTCCGCCACATCCTCGGGTTTTCCAAACGCTCCCATCGGGATCTGTCCCTGATAGCTCGTGCGGATCTGCTCCGGCAGCTTCTCTGTCATACTCGTCTCAATAAATCCCGGGGCGATTGCATTTACCGTCACATGACGGCTTGCCAGCTCGCGCGCCATCGTCTTTGTCAAGCCGATCATGCCCGCCTTTGCCGCCGCATAATTTGCCTGTCCTGCATTTCCCATAACGCCCACGACAGAGGAAATATTAATAATCCTTCCGCTTCTCTGTTTGAGCATCTGCCTTGCAGAGCACTTAATCGTATTGAATGCACTTTTTAAGTTTACCCGGATAACCTCGTCAAAATCCTCCTCTTTCATCTTCATGATGAGATTATCTCTCGTGATTCCCGCATTGTTTACAAGTACATCCAGGCGTCCGTACTCTACGATCACCCGCTTTATAAACGCTTCACACGCTGCGAAATCGCTGACATCACACTGTATTGCCGCAGCGTTCTGTCCCATTTCCTCTATTTCTTTTACGGTGTCAGCCGCAGCCTCGGCAGAACCGTTATAATTTACAACTACAAACATGCCTTCCGCCGCCAGTTTCAGAGCAATCGCCTTTCCGATTCCTCTGCCGGCGCCGGTCACCAGCGCAACTTTTCTCTCTTCCATATCTGAATCTTCCTCTCTATTTCTCTGCAAGCTCTGCTGCAACTTTTTCGAGATCCTCCAGCTTATCCACGTTATAGCCTTTCACGCTGCGGTCGATCTTTCTTAAAAATCCCGTCAGAGTCCTGCCCGGTCCAATCTCCACAAATGTATCCACACCGTCTGCGATCATACGCTCCACGCACTGCTGCCATCTTACTGACGCACATACCTGTGTCTCCAGAAGCCCCTTAACCTCTGAGAGATCTCTCACATAATCTCCTGTCACATTTGTCAGGTACGGAATCTTCATCTCATGCAGCTCGACGTCTGCGAGCGCCTCCTTCAGCTGCTCAGAAGCCTTCTTCAGCATCGGGGAGTGGAAAGGTCCGCTTACCTTTAAGGGAAGCACACGCTTTGCTCCGGCTTTCTTCAGGGCTTCGCCGGCTGCAGCGACTGCGCTCTCCTCGCCGGTGATAACAATCTGTCCCGGACAGTTATAGTTTGCCACAGAAACCTGCCCGTCCGTCTCGCTGCAGATCCGCTCGATCGTCTCTGCATCAGAGCCAAGCACCGCTGCCATCGCTCCGCCTTCCGGTACAGCCTCCTGCATATAGATACCGCGCTTTCTCACAAGCGCAAAGGCATCCCGCTCGCTTAATGCGCCGGCAGCCACAAGCGCCCCGTACTCACCAAGGCTCAATCCGGCCGCCACATCCGCATGAACACCGCGCTCCTCCAGCGCTTTCAACGCTGCAACGGAAACCGCGAGCATTGCGATCTGCGTATACTCCGTCACGTTAAGGCGATCGTTCTCCTCGAACAGAAGCTCCGGCATTGAAAGACCGGATGCCTCGGATGCCAGATCAATCATCTCCCGGCAGATCGGAATATTCTCATATAAATCTTTTCCCATGCCTGCGTACTGAGCGCCCTGACCCGGGAAAATAAATGCAGTTTTACCCATTGGAAACCTCCTGTGCCGCCTGGTATGCGGCGTTTTTTCTATAAAAAAGTGTTATAATAATTCTTAGACTTTTCAAATATTTTGACTATCAAAGTATCGCTTTAAAAAAGAGTTCCGCAGACGCCCTTGCGGTTCATTCTGCGAAACCCAGCGGTCGCTTGCGCAGCGGCTTACGCCTCTGCATCCACGCCTTTGTCTTTCAGATACTCAATGACATCTCCGACTGTAGCAAGGTCAGACAGCTCCTCAGCCGGAATCTCGATGGAATATTCTTCCTCCAGAGCCATAACCATCTCAAATAAATCCAGGGAATCTGCACCCAGATCATCCTTGAAAGACGTCTCCATGGTAATGCTGTTCTCATCACAGTTTAACTGCTCTGCAAGAATCTCTCTCATCTTCTCTAACATTTTAAGAATCTCCTTTGAATTTCCTTTTATTTTGATACTCAAAGTTTATCGCTCTGTCTGCGGTTTGTCAACTGTTTTTTAAAAAATCCTGTTCTATCCCGCGATCTTCTGCTCCCCTGAGTTCTCTTCCGTATCCTGCCTGAATCGGATTCTGCGGGAAACGCTTAAGGCAATTCCGATTTCTGCCATCAAAAAGAGCACCGATGTACCTCCATAGCTGACGAACGGAAGCGTAACTCCCGTCGTGGGGATAATATTTAACACGACGCAGATATTTAAGATGACCTGCAGCGCCATATGTACGAAGATGCCGCTTACGATCAGAGAACCGTACAGATCAGGCGCGTTCTGTGCAATGAAAAACAACCGGTACAGCATGTACCCGAACAGAAGCAGCAGCAAAACAGCCCCGAACACACCAAGCTCCTCACAGATGACTGAAAAGATCATATCGTTTTGTGCCTCCGGGATTGTGCTGATCTTCTGGACGCTGTTTCCCAGGCCCTTGCCGAAGAAGCCTCCCGAGCCGATTGCATAGAGTCCCTGCATGACCTGATATGCTCCGTCAGACGCACTTTCCTCCGGGTGAAGCCAGGTAAGAATACGTCCGATACGGAAGCTGTCGCTGCTTTTAACCGCCACGGAAAGATATAATAGGAACAGTGCCACCGCTCCGATCCCGACGCCGCCTGCGATCAGGAAAGGCTTCATCTTCGGATATACGAGGAAAATCATCACGACGGAAATTCCGGCGATGATCAGCGCCGTACTTAAGTTATCCGTGAAAACCTTCGCGAAAACGCCCTGGGAACAGCCGATCAGCAGCAAGATTATCACGCCCTTCACCGTGTTGAGCTTTCGTCCCATCTTAAGTATCATGTACGGGATAAAGATTATCACCGCGATCTTTGCAAGCTCCGACGGCTGGAACTGTACGCCGAGCTTCAGCCATCTGCGGGCGCCGTTTGCCTCTACTCCGAGCGGCGTCATGACCAGAAGCATCAGAATATAACTGGCGCCAAAGGTAAATGCCGCCACTTTCATCAGATGGTGATAGTCAATCCTTGAAAATATGACGGCTATCAGAATCGCGGCAATGCTGACGCCTGCCTGCTTTCCGAAATACGCCATGTCGTCGCCGAACTTCACCTGTGCCTCATAGGAACTGGCGCTGTAGAGCATGACCAGCCCGAAACACGTCAGAAGAATAACCGATGCCAGGAGATTGTAGTCATAGTAATCCACTCTCCGCCTCCGCGCGCGCTGCCTTGGCTTAGCTTTCGTCCGGGGACGGCTAACTGCAGTATTTGCCATAAGTACTCCTCTTTTCTTAATGTCTGTGTGTCCATATTGCATAATTCCCGGATTTCTCTGCACTGTACGCTTTTGAAATCCTGATATCCCTGTATTATACCATGTCCTCCCGGAGAAAGAAACCCCATTTTGCCTATTTCATCATATAGCGCATCAGCTCAAAAAATCCCGGATTGCTGTCCGTCTCTTTGAGCAGAACCTGGTGTACAAGCTCCGGATCATCCGTGATCACATTATCCACACCGCAGTCAATCATCCGCTTCATATCGCCCTTGTAATTGAGCGTCCAGGCATAGACCTCCTTGCCGAGCGCGTGTACGGATTCCACAAACGATTCGCTGATGTAAGTATATTTCACACTGAAGGCGTCCGCAGCGGCTAGTTCAGAGAGATCGCCGTACGTCATAGTCATCGTATAACCGGTGCGGATATCGGGATTTAGCTGCTTCGCCTCCTTCAGAAAGCCGTAGTTCATTGAAGTCAGCACGCAGTTCTCCTCAAATCCACAGTCTGTGATGATCTTCACGACACGGTTGACGATATTTTCGTTATGCCCGTTGTATTTGATCTCGATATTTAAATTAATCTTCCCGTCCGCATATTCGATTGCCTCTTTAAGCGTCGGAATCTTTTCCCCGCGGAAATTCTTGTTGAACTTGATGCCGGCATCGAGCTGCTCGACCTCTGCGTAATCCAGCTCCCAGATATTTCTGTTCATACCTGTGGTTCGTTTTAAATTATTGTCATGCAGCAGTACAATCTCGCCGTCTTTTGTCTCCTGTACGTCAATCTCCGCATAGTCAGACATACTCTTTACGGAATACTCCAGCGCGCTGATCGTATTTTCCGGTGCCATCTTCGCTCCTCCGCGATGAGCAGTAACTGCCGCAGAGCTTCGGTCCAGAGCGTCCACCTGTGTTCCCTGCGCAGAAATACTGTACAGATATCCGCCCTCCAGCCCAACGATGAGCGCCAGCAAAAACGCGGCAAACGATCTTCCAGACAGTACGGCGCGCACGCGCCTGTGCATCCGTCTTTTCTTTTTCTTCTTCACGTTTTTTGCCGGTTCAGGGCTGCCGTACACCAGATAGGACGCATAGACATAGCCCAGGATCACCGTAAACCCCAAACTTCCCCAGACAATACCAAACGCTTTCTTCAGCCACTGACCGTAAATCAGCGCCGCGCTCATGCGCACGGATGCTTCCTTAAAGATCAGGATATAGACGTCAAAGCCCGCCAGCACTGCCAGATACACCGCTGCTGTCAGCGCAAAAACTGCCAGATGCGCACACGCTCCGCTTAAGAGAATCTGACGCCATCCATTTCGCCACATTGTCCTGGCACGCGCCCGAAAGCCGGCAAACCGCTGTCCCTCCGCGAAAAGATACGGAAGCAGATATGTGTAACCGATGGAAAACAGCGCCACAGCAATGCAGACAGCCAAAAATATTCCCTTCGGAGACGCTTTATATATCTTCTGTATTGTAACGGAGAGAAGGCGCAGATTCGCGCTCTCAGATACAACCAAATACAGATGCGCCGCCGGAACCGCCCCCAGAATTCCGAAGATCCAAAATACAGGACGTTTTTTGAGGAAGCGACCCATCCGCGCAGCACCTTTTACGAACATCTCCGCTGCAGAGCACTTCTCTTTGCGCCAACTTGCCTCAAAGCAGGTAAACAGCGCCATCATCTCCAGAAACAGCACAGCAAGAACTACAATCCCGCACAGAGCGATCAGAAGCAGCGTAATTGGATGGCGGATAAACTGCGTATAGTTTTCCGCAGTCATATAGCTGTAGCCCTGCTGCTCCAGCGAGAAGCGCACAGCACATCCGGCCAGAAAATAGATCAGGCAGAACGCTGGTATCCGGTATAAAATTTCAAACAAGAAAAGACTGCCGGCGTTTTTCTTTATGATACGCCAGCAGGCAGTAAGTAAACGTTTCATATGCATCCCGCCATTTCATCTGTTATATATACATTGTACTTCATTTCTGGATTTTTTCAATGATTATTATAATCCCGAATGCCTTTCTTCATGCAGAGATGTGATTTTAGACAAAAGGAGGGCCGGGACTGCAAGCAGTTCCGGCTTATGAAAAAGAAAAAGTTTATATAAAAAAGTGATTGCCTTTGTTTGATTATTAATATACAGAATAAATATGAGAAAAATGTGGCGCATAAATGAACATTTTGTGAAAAACTCATCATAAAATGTTCACAGCAATTTTTCCAAACGTTTGAGCAGGAATGAGGATTCCAAAGCAGCTGTTTTCCGTGGTACGATAAGACTCAGAAATCCCGCTGCGGTCGCTGAATCTCCATGCAGGCATGGCTGTTTGACCGCTGCCTGCGGGAATACATAAAAATGCATGAGGAGGTACAAAGGATGGATAGTAAAATCGAAGCATGGGAACGCGGCAGGCTGCGCGAGCTTGCAAAAAAGCAGCTGGATTATGCCAGATCAGAGCGTAATCAGGAAAGAATCCAGCAGTGGTACCGTCACAATGATCTGCAGGGCAGCCGCCCGATGATCCAGCTTGAGATGGCAACTTTTGAGCAGGAGATCCTGCCCGGCCGCCTGAAGTGTGTTTCGCCTGCTGCCCGCGAACTTGAGTCACAGCTTCTGCGAAATTTTCTGAATATGGAGCTCTTTGATGATGACAGAGTAGTTCCTGACTTCTATCCCATGGGGTACGATACATGGTTTAAGCTGTTTGACATTGATGTGCATGTTGAGCATGCACAAATGGACGGGCGCGAAAGCATCGGGCGCCACTTTATACCGGCTATTGGGGATCTTGAGGAAGCGTATGATAACGGTCTCATCAGACCTTCCACGTTCGGCGCGGATCTGGACCGCACCAAAAAGCGCAGACAGTTTGTGGAGGAGATGATCGGCGATATTCTGCCGGTCAGGATGAAGATGGACTGCCTCTACAGTGTTCCGACGCAGATGCTTGTTCATATTATGAGCATGGAGCAGATGATGTTTAATATTTACGATTATCCGGAGCTTTTCAAGAAGATGATGCATCAGATTGCAGACGACACGATCGCCTATTACCGGATGCTTGAGGAACAGAAGCTGATCCTGCCTACCACGGCATTTGAAAATGTAGGGCAGGGCACATTTGCCTTTACGCGCGAGCTTCCCGGGGAAGAAACACTTCGAGAGCGCCCGTTTACCACATCTGACGTCTGGGGCTTTATGGATTCGCAGGAGACGGTCGGCATCTCGCCGGATATGTATGAAGAATTTATCTATCCCTGTTATAAGAAGATTTCGGAACAGTACGGTCTGCTCTCCTATGGCTGCTGCGAGCCGGTACATCCCATCTGGGACCGCTGCATCAGCAAGCTGAAAAATCTGCGCAAGGTATCTGTCTCCCCCTGGTGCGACGAAGAATTCATGGGAGAAAAACTGCGGGGAAGCCGTATAATCTATCACCGCAAACCCAGCCCGAATTTCCTCGGCGTGGAGCCTGAACTGGACGAAGACGCGCTCAGGGAGCATTTCCGCGCAACGCTTCATGCAGCGCGCGGCTGTACGCTTGAGTTTACTCAGCGCGATGTCTACACGCTTCATCACAATATAGAAAAAGGCAGACGATATATCGAAATTCTGCGCGAGGAGATCGAAAACTGCTGGCAGGGCTAAAGTTCCAGGGGACGGCTGCGGTACTGCGCCGGAGACATGCCCTGGGCTTTCCGGAAGGCGCCGGAAAACGTGCTTTCGCTTGAAAATCCGACACGGCGGCAGATTTCCTTGATCTGCAGGTTTGTATTTGCCAGCAGATAGCGCGCAGTGTCCATACGGACATTCATTACATACTGGTGCGGCGTAAAGCCTGTCTCCCGCTTGAATACACGGATGAAGTGGTAGGGGCTGAGCGCCGTTCTTCTGCAGAGCGTCTCAACGTTTAAGTTTTCCCCGAGATGACTTGTAATGTACGAGATCACCTCCTGTATCGCCGCCGCATACCCCTGTTCCTTTTCTCCGGGAAGGGGAGCGGTCAGAAATTCTGTCATCAGATCTACCAGGCATCGCGACAGCAGCGCCTCCTGCACTGCACTGCCGGAGGACAGCATCCGCAGAATCGCCCGCAGATATTCAACCGCCGGTGCGGGATTCGGCAGTGCGCAGATCTTTCCCCGCCGTTCTGCGGCAAGCTCAGCGTATCCGCGCGCAAAATTCCCGTCAAAATGCGCCCACAGAGCTGTACAGCCTTCTTTTGTTCCGTAACAATGCGGACTGTAGCAGTCCAGGATCAGAAACTGCCCCTCTCTGACTGTCCCGTCAAGTCCGTCAGCCCGTACATCCAGAGAGCCTGAGACGACATACAATACCAGGAAGCTGTCAAACCGGTTTCTCTTCAGCAGATACCCTGCCTCATAATAAAACAGCCCTGCACAGACAGGATACAAAAACAACTCTCTCGCCGTCCTTCCCGGCGAATAAATAAAATATTCTGAATCCTCACGGATTTTATCTCCAAGAGAGCGCATATGGGATCACCTCCGATTGATTTATACTTTTTGATTTATGAGTATTGTAACCTGGAGGCGGAAAAATAGCAATGGGGCAATAAGAGCTGCCTTTTTAGGATTCAATATAATACGGCGTGCCGCACAGGAAAGCAACTCCTGATACGGCACGCCTGTTTTCTATGGTTAATGTTCCGCTTCGCCGCACGAATCGCAGGTGCACATCGCCGGACTGTCGAAGCTGGGATTGAAAGCGTAGAAATTTTTAGAGTCGAGCTGTTCCTGCAGACTGCGGAGGGCTTCACCGAATCTCTGGATATGAACGACCTCCCGGGCGCGCAGAAAACGGATAGGATCTGCCACCTCAGGCATATTCTTTACAACCCGCAGGATATTGTCATACGTGGTGCGCGCCTTCTGCTCTGCAGCAAGGCTCTCGAACATATCGGTAATCGGATCCCCCTTGGACTGGAACTCGCAGGCGTTAAACGGGATGCCTCCCGCAGCCTGCGGCCATACGCCGGTCGTATGATCCACATAATAGGGCGTAAATCCGTATTTTTCAATCTCCTCTACGCTCAGATTGCAGGTGAGCTGATGCACCATTGTGGAAACCATCTCCAAATGTGCCAGCTCCTCTGTACCAATGTCGGTGAGAATCGCCATACAGGTGCGGTTCGGCGCTGCGAACCGCATGGAGAGATAGCGCAGGGATGCGCCGATTTCGCCGTCGGGACCGCCGTACTGACTCATAATAATCTGAGCCACCTTCGCGTTCGGGGTCGTAATATTAATCGGATACTGCAGTCGCTTCTCATAATTCCACATTTATCTGCATCCTCCCTTCTGCTGGCATTCCCACGGCCAGGGCTGCTGCATCCACTGCCAGCTTCGGCTGGCGGTGTCGTCTGCAGTGTCGATCGTCAGGGGACCGAAATTGCGGGCATACTCGTTTAAGCAGGATTTTCGCGTCATCATATTTTCGCGGAGCATCTGCATAGCGCGCTCATCCTCAGGATGCGTATCCAGATACAGTGTCAGCTCGACAACGGCGAAGCTGGATTCATTCAGCCTTTTTAAAAGCTGCTCCCTGCTGCCATTCCGGTACATCATCTGCATCCACCCCGCTTTCCCCTGCCGCAGAACGGCATACACAAATTCGGGAAAAGGGTGCCCATCTGAAAGCCCCTGCAGGGTTCAAACGTACCTTCCCATTTCTGCATAGGGACGTACGCCATAGCCGGAACCATATGGTCGACATGGCTGTACATCGACTCTGCACCGTGCTGTGCTGTCTGGCGCTGCTGCGGACGTTCGCAGCACGCGCGCTGATTCGCTCTATATCGATCCATGAGTAAATCCTCTTTAAATCTTTATTTCACGATTATCCTATGCAGCTCTTGCCCTGCCTGTTACTCCTTCGCCTCCTCTGCAACCGTCAGTGTGCTCTCCTTCACTCTGTGATTTTCCACGGAATGCACTTCTATTTTCAGGTTCTCATATTCGCAGTTAAACTGCTCGCCATCATCCGGTACTCTTCCGATAACGTCACAGACAAATCCGCTGAACGTATCATACATATCGGTCGGCAGCTTCACATGCAGTTTCTCCTCCACATCCTCCAAAGAAGCACTTCCGAGAATATTCCAGCAGTTCTCACCGGTCTGAACTATTTCCTCCGGTTCCTCCGCCTCATCCTCGTCATACAGTTCTCCTACAAGCTCTTCTATGAGATCGTGGACGGTGATAATACCCGTCATACCTCCATATTCATCTACCAGCACAGCAAAGTATTTTCTGCTCTCCTTCATGTTCTGAAACAGTACGTTTGCCTTCATATTCTCCGGCACAAAGTACGGTTTATCTACCGCATACTTAAAAATCTGCTCCTTAGTCTTCTCCTTCAACCGGAAATATTCCCTCGTATCCAGCACGCCAATCACATCATCCTGAGTTTCATTATAAATCGGATAGTAGGTATGGCGCGTCTCCAGAATCGTCTTTGCCCACATCTCCAGTGAATCAGACAGTTTAAGCGTATCCGCCTCCAGCCTGCGTGTGCATATCTGTTCAATCTGGATATCGTCAAACTCAAAAACATTCTGAATCATCTCATTTTCATGGCTGTCGATCACACCCTGCTCCTTGCCCTCTGCAAGCATCAGCAGAATTTCCTCCTCGGACACCTGCTCCTCATTCTCATCGGGATTAAGGCCGATCAGACGCAGAATCAGGTTTGTGGATTTTGTGAGCAGAAATACGAGCGGTGCAAATACCTTGGATACGCCGTAGAGCATGCCAGCCATACCCAGAGCGAGCTGATCTGCTTTTTTCATTGCGATACGCTTCGGCACCAGTTCTCCGAATACAAGGTTAAAATATG
>CALWSC010000031.1 GCA_944384105.1 uncultured Lachnospiraceae bacterium
AAGCGGAAAAGCACTGTGGCAATCCTCCGTTCTGGCGGAAAGGTTATTGTAAAACCCTTTGATGTTCCCCACTTGTCCGATGATTTCCAGTCTCTTGAAAAGCTGATCAGGGAACTGGATGGAGAAATCCGCATTGTTATGGAGTGCACTGGACGCTACTATGAACCGGTAGCACGAGAACTATCCCGGGCCGGCTTTTTTGTAAGTGCTGTGAACCCTCAGATCGTCCGTAACTTTCAGGACCAGGACAATCCCCTCCGCAAAGTCAAAACCGATAAGGCGGATTCCGTAAAGATCGCACGTTACACGCTTGACAGTTGGGCAAATCTGAAACAATATAGTCTTATGGATGAATTACGCTCTCAACTAATAATCTACTAATAATACTGTGCCTCCCACATCTGAGCGTATTCGCTTCCGGAATCCGTCAGCAATTCATCGTGACTCCCATATTGTGTGATTGCCCCGTTATGGAATACGGCTACTTTGTCGCACATTCTTGTACTCGAAAGTCTATGCGATATCATAATGATAATCCGCTCTTTCACGCCTCCCTTTATGAGTCTGTTAAAATCCTTGTATATTTCGTATTCAGCTACCGGATCCAGCGCGCTGCAGGCTCATCAAGAATATAGGCTTTTCTGCCCGTATATAAAGCTCGCGATTTTCTGATTTTCTCCCCCTCCCCCGACACTTCAATCCCTTCGTCATCCAGGAATCTGAACAAAAATGTTGATAACCCATTTTTCAGGCTCATGATTTTTTCAATCAGTCCGACCTGGTCCAGTGTATTCATCAGTTTTTCTTCATCAATACTTTCGCGCTCACACAAGGCTATGTTTTCCGCTACGGTAAATGCAAGCACCTTGACATTCTGGTATACTGGTGCAAATAAATCCCAATAAGTACGTCTGCTATACTCTTTTATATTTTTCCCATTTAATAATATTTCCCCTTCCGTAGGGTCATATAAACGTAAGAGCAGCTTATGTGTTTTTAAACTCCATATGCATACAAGTCTTGTTGAATATCTCCACATAATGAAACCGAGCTTGTATTATTTTTACGCTCAACTGTGCTGCCGAACGCGAATTTAGCATATAGCAAGCAAAGCAGATACCAAATTGAACCAATATCAACCCAATATCACAGGAAAACGCTGATATTTGGTCAATTCATCAACAATATATTTCATAAACAATATAGGAGTAAGGCTCAAAAAAGTATTAGTAATGATACTGACCAAGGCGGTAATAGATATGAATTTATCATATTTCCATATCTGCTTCAGCAGCAATCGAACGGGAGCTTTTGTCATGTCGCTCACTCCTTTAATTTAAAATACAGTTTAATTAATCTTTACATACCCGGTTTTTTGGTCTTTTCTTCCGGCCAGTTTTCAACGAATTCAGGTTGAACTGGTACAATAGGTTCATTTTAAAAAATTATATAACTATTTAAAATTATATATGTTATATAGATATAATCATCATCTCATTATTTTGTCAACTAATAATCGTAAAAAATAGGATGATGTGGTATAAAAAATTGACAGCTTATTCTCAAGGATTACATAATAAATTCAAGAGAATAAGGAGGTATTCAAAATGGCACGTAAATATGATCATGAATGCAAAGGGAAGTCAGCAAAAACCAGAGCATGATCTCTTGGAATACCCGCCGGATATGTTCCGCCAACGGAGGATTGAAACATACACTCCAATAAGGGAGTAGAATTTACTCTTTCATTTTAGTTTGAAGATTTTCTCTTTTTAGCAAAAAATTTCAGGGGGCATTGTGACTGAACCAGTCACAATGCCCCCTGTTTGAGGTTATCTGTTCCCGACACTCCCTTTTTATCAGCTTACTTTCTCAAACTGGCTGTTATACAGATTTGCATAGAATCCATCCTTTGCAAGAAGCTCTTCATGGCTGCCCTGTTCGATGATGTCTCCGTCCTTCATAACCAGAATCAGGTTGGAATCCCGGATGGTGGAGAGACGGTGGGCGATGACAAAGCTCGTTCTGCCGCGCATCAGATTATCCATTGCCTTCTGGATCTGGATCTCCGTTCTCGTATCAACGGACGATGTGGCCTCGTCGAGAATCAGTATCCGATTGTCTGCGAGAATCGCGCGCGCGATCGTCAGAAGCTGCTTCTGTCCCTGGGAAATATTGCTCGTCTCCTCGTTCAGAACCGTGTTATATCCCTCAGGCATCGTCATGATAAAGCGGTGTGCATGCGCTGCCTTCGCTGCCGCGATGACCTCCTCATCCGTAGCATCCAGACGTCCATAGCGGATATTTTCCATGATCGTGCCGTTATACAGCCATGTATCCTGAAGCACCATGCCGAACATCTCGCGCAGCTCGCTGCGGTTGAAATCTCTCAGGTCATGTCCGTCAATCCGGATGGAGCCGCTGTTCACATCATAGAAACGCATCAGCAGCTTAACCATCGTGGTCTTGCCGGCACCGGTCGGACCGACGATTGCTATCTTCTGTCCCGCCTTCACATCTGCGGAGAAATCGTGAATAATGATCTGATCCGGATCATATCCAAAGGATACGTGCTCGAACTGCACATTTCCCTCGAGTCCCTGAATCGATACCGGGTTCTCGACAGTCTGATCCTCCTCAGCTTCCTCCAGGAACTCAAACACACGCTCGGCAGCAGCGGCGGATGACTGCAGCATATTGCTGACCTGCGCAATCTGCTGGATCGGCTGGGTGAAGTTTCGGATGTACTGGAAGAAGGACTGAATATCTCCGACTTCAATCGCACCTTTAATACTCAGATAGCCTCCAAGCAGCGCCACGATCACATAACCGATATTTCCGACGAACTGCATAATCGGCATCATCATGCCTGAGAAGAACTGAGAGCGCCATGCGGATTCGTACAGCATCTTGTTCGTTTCCTCAAAGGTGTCTGTGACATCCTTCTCTTTATTAAACAGCTTTACCACGTTATGTCCGCTGTAGATCTCCTCGACCTGTCCGTTGACCTCACCGAGGTATCTCTGCTGCGCCTGGAAGTATTTCTGGGAACGCTTCATAACCATCCCGATAATCACCATGGACACCGGCAGAATCAGAAGCGCCACAATCGTCATCCATACGTTGATGCTCAGCATCATCACAAACACACCGATCAGCATCGTCACCGAAGTGATCAGCTGGGTGATGCTCTGGTTCAGTCCCATCTGCAGGGTATCGACATCGTTCGTAATGCGTGAGAGAATCTCACCATACGGTCTGCTCTCATAATATTTCAGCGGCAGGCGGTTCATCTTTCCGGAGATATCCTTTCTCAGGTTATAGCTGACGTCATTGGAGATACCGGTCATGATCATGCCCTGTACGAAGGAACAGACTGCGCTTACTACATACAGGCACATCAGGAATGCGAGGATCTCGCCGATTCTGCCAAAGTTAATGCCGCCTGTGCCGCCTACCTTTGCAACCAGTCCGTTAAACAGCTCCGTTGTTGCCTTTCCGAGAATCTTCGGTCCTACAATATTAAAAACCGTTCCGGCAATGGCGAAAATAAACATCAGAATCAGCCGGAATTTATAGCGGCTGATATATTTTATGATTTTCTTCATGGCGCCCTTGAAGTCCTTGGCCTTCTCTCCAGCCATCCGTCCTCCATGCCCCATGGGTCTTCTCTGATTACTCATGCGCTAATTCCTCCTCTGATAACTGAGAATGAGCGATCTGCTGGTAAACCTCGCAGCTCTTTAACAGCTCCTCGTGCGTTCCCATGCCTGCCACGCGTCCCTCGTCCAGCACGAGAATCTTATCCGCATGGATGATTGTACTGATACGCTGTGCCACGATCAGAGTCGTCGCATCCTTCGTCTCGCGCTTGAGCGCCTGGCGCAGCGTCAGATCCGTCTTGAAATCCAGAGCTGAGAAGCTGTCGTCAAAGATAAAGATTTCCGGCTTCTTTGCAATCGCACGCGCGATGGAAAGTCTCTGCTTCTGTCCTCCGGATACATTCGTACCGCCCTGGGCAATCGGAGATTCATACTGGTCTTCCTTCTCCATGATGAAGTCGGAAGCCTGGGCAATACGGGCTGCGTCCTCAATCTCCTCCTGTGTCGCATCATCCTTGCCGTAGCGCAGATTTGACGCGATGGTTCCAGAGAAGAGCACACCTTTCTGCGGTACAAATCCCAGACGGCTTCTCAGGTCGTGAAGATCCATCCTGCGGACGTCTACACCGTCCACCAGCACGCGGCCTTTCGTCACATCAAAGAGACGTGGAATCAGGTTTACAAGCGTACTCTTTCCGCTTCCGGTACTTCCGATAAACGCCACCGTCTCACCCTTCTTCGCGGTAAAGCTGATATCAGTTAAGATATTCTCCTCAGCTCCCGGATAGGAGAATGTGACATGGTCGAATACAACCTCCCCTGCGTGCTCCGGCTTCGCCTGCTCGATATGCTCCGGATTATGAATGCGCGGTTCCGTCTCAAGCACCTCGTTGATACGCCTTGCAGAAACGCTCGCTCTCGGCAGCATGATCGAAATCATGGTAATCATCAGGAAAGACATAATAATCTGCATCGCATACTGGATGAATGCCATCATCGATCCCACCTGGATCTTTCCGTCGTCGATCGCGTAAGAGCCGCTGTATACGATTAATACGGTGATTCCGTTCATGATCAGCATCATCATCGGCATCATGAACGTCATGGTGCGGTTTACGAAAAGATTCGTTCTCGTCAGCCGCATATTTGCGTCCTCAAAGCGCTCTTCCTCATGCTTCTCGCGGCTGAACGCACGGATAACCGGAATACCGGTCAGGATCTCTCTCGATACAAGATTCAGACGGTCGATTAATGTCTGCAGCTTCTTAAACTTCGGCATTGCAACGCCCATCAGCACGAGCACAAGCACAAGAATCAGACCTACGGCAAGCGCCAGTATCCATGTCATGGAAGCCTCCGTATCGAGAACCTTGATCACGCCGCCGATTCCGAGAATCGGAGCGTAGAGCACAATACGGAAAATCATTGCAAAGAGCATCTGTACCTGCTGAATATCATTTGTGCTTCTCGTAATCAGGGATGCGGTAGAGAACTGATCCATCTCGCCGCTGGAAAAAGAGATAACCTTTCCGAAAATCTGATCTCTTAAATTGCGTCCCAGAGTCGCCGCCACTCTCGCTGAGAGGAACGTCACGCTGATGGACGCAATCATGATGATAAGCGCCATGCCGAGCATCTTCAGTCCGGAAAACAGCACATACTCGATCTGGATCTTATCCACATCCATGCCCATCTCCTTATATTCATCATAGACAAAAGATGCTGCCGCCTGCGTGAGCACGCTCTCCGGCATCGCGGCGATCTGCTCTTTGGCAGCATTTATTTGCTCCTGTACCGCCGCCGTCTGCGCTGCAGCCTCTGACGATGATTCCGCAGCCGCCGGCATCGCTGCCATCTGACCGAACTGCTCCAGCTCCTCCTCGCTGTACTGCGCTTTCATCTGCGATACAATCATCATCGGAATACCGAAGATGTCGTTTAACTTTTCCCGTTCCTCTTTCGTGATATCATTTCTCACATAAATATCGCCGTCTTTGGTATAGCTCTCCTCAACGGCTGTGCGATCATCCTCACTCATGAATGCCATCAGCATATTCATGGAAGATTCTCTGATCCTATCGGGAACTCCGTCCTCGATACCTTTCTGCTGGATTCCCACATCCACGATCTGCGACGTGTAAGACGGCAGCGACAGATCGCAGTATGCCTGCACAAACAGCAGCACAAATATCAAAAACACAAAGACAATGCTGCCTTTGAGCCGCTTCAGCATTTTAAGCATACGGTTTATCCTCCTTAAATGTTTCTAATTGACAGTAATCCCCGCCGTCGGACGGCGCAGCACGCTCCAGGTTCTCAATAATCTGGTTTAAAAGGCGAATCAGCAGATACTGCTCTGCCTCCGAGATCCCCTCTGTCATGATTTTCTCATTCTCCCTGTAGATCTCTTTCGATTTTTCCAGTATGTCCTGCGCGCGGCCGGTCAGGTAAATGCGGTTTCTGCGCATATCCTCCTTATCTGCTCTCCGCTCGAGAAGGCCTGCTTTCTCCATGCGCCGTATAGATACCGCAACTGTGGACGGCTTAATCTTCAGGCGCTTTGCCAGCTCACTCTGGCTGAGTCCGTCCTCCCGGTGCAGAATCCACAGCATCCCGCACTGGCCGGGATGAATGCCCAGGCTGCCAAACTGCCGGAAAAGCCTGGGAAAATGTATATGTGATATCTGTATAAGCCTGGACTGTATCCCGTCGATTTCCGTCATCTTCATCCTGGTGTCCCCTCCTTTCTGTTAGTCGACTAATATATGATACCCCCGAAACAGCAGGATTTCAAGACAAACACAGGGATTTTTCAGTTTTTTAGATTTATTTTAGAATTTTATATGTGTGATTTGTCAATCTGCAAGAGATTTTTTTATTAGGCGGCTATTCTTTTATGCATCCTGCAGAAATGGACGGGAAAGGGACTGACCATACAGGTCAGCCCCTTATGAGTTATATATATCAATCAAAACGGCGCCAGTTCCCGCATCACTCTGCGCAGGCACCATGGAAAGTCGATTTTCTTAACCGCTTCCCGTGTGATTACGTCGTATGACGCAAGCTCCCTGCCATTTAGATAGTAGGTCTTTTTCCCCACGGTCTCTCCCTTCTTAACAGGCGCGGTGAGCATTTTCGGAACAGTCAGCTTCGTGGTCACCGTCTCGTCCTGGCGCATCAGCACCTCGAGTCCCGTCGAGCCTCCGCTGTCAACATCACAGTTTACCATACCGGTGCCGCTGCCGAGCGCACCGTCATACTGCCCGTCCGCAACGGGAATGCGTGCGCTCATCTCCCCCTCGCGGTATACGTCGCGGTAGCTGTAATTGGCAAGTCCGTAATTCATCAGCTTTGTCGTATCCGCCCACTTCTCTTCTTTTTTATTTCCGGACAGCAGCGTCACGATAAAAGTCCTGCCATCCTTCTGCAGCGCTCCCACATAGCAGTATCCGGCCTTTGAAGTAAATCCCGTCTTGCCGGAGAGAGCGCCATCCATCATGTTCAGGAATGTATTGTGGTTGGTGCACTCGAACACACGGGTTTTCTCTGTGTTCCAGAACGTATAGGAGGGTGTCTGCGTGATCTCAAGAAATTCAGCGCTCTTTGGGGAATCCTGGATGCAGTATTTCATTATTCGCGCCAGATCCGCCGCAGTGGTGTGATGCTCTCCCTGCGCGTCTGAACCATCCAGACCGTTCGGCGTGACAAAATGCGTGTCCTCACAGCCCAGCTCGGCAGCTTTCTCATTCATCCATTCCGCAAACGCTTCCACGGATCCGGCCGCAGCCTCGGCGAGCATGACCGCGCTGTCGTTGTGCGATTCCAACATCAGAGAGTAAAGCAAATCCTGCACCAGAAATCCCTCGCCCTTTGTGACGCCCAGGTGGACTTTGGGCTGTGACGCTGCATTCTGGGACGCAGCCGTGACGGCAGAGAGATCTCCCCGCTCCAGCACGAGAATACATGTCATAATTTTTGTGGTGCTTGCCATCGGAAGCGGCGTATCCTCATCCTTTCCATATAAAACCCTGCCGGAATCGGCATCCATCAGACATGCCGCGCGCGCTTTGATCTCTTGCGGCTCCTCCGCGAGTACGCTTTGCGGCTGCACGAGGAGAAGAAAAGCTGCCGCAAATGCAGCGAGACGTTTCCACCCTTTCATATCCCCCACTTCCTTTCCTGTCTTTCTTACCTATTGTATGTGCCGTCTGATGGATTCATGCTTATATTTTTCGACAATCCTACGCATTTTTCGATTGAATACGCATGCGTTTGCGTGTATAATGGAAGGCAGACTGCAATTTAGGAAAATCCGAAGAAAAGGAGTGCTTTGCGATGAGTAATAAACTGATTAATTTAGTTGACATCACCAAGGTTTACGACGGTCAGACCGTGCTTGACGAGCTGAACCTCTATATCCGGGAAAATGAATTTCTCACACTCTTGGGTCCCAGCGGCTGCGGCAAGACGACGACGCTGCGCATTATCGGCGGCTTTGAGAATCCCGACCGGGGACAGGTTATCTTTAACGGACAGGATATCACGACGCTGCCGCCCTATAAGAGACAGCTCAATACCGTATTCCAGAAATATGCTCTCTTTCCCCACATGTCTATCGCAGAAAATATCGCGTTTGGACTGAAAATTAAGGGCAAGAGCCGCCAGTATATCAACGATAAGATCAAATACGCTTTAAAACTTGTCAATCTTGAAGGCTTTGAGAACCGCTCACCCTCGCTTCTGTCCGGAGGCCAGCAGCAGCGCGTCGCCATCGCGCGTGCGATTGTCAATGAGCCGAAGGTGCTGCTGCTCGATGAGCCTCTCGGCGCGCTCGACTTAAAGTTGCGCCAGGACATGCAGTACGAATTGATCCGCCTCAAAAATGAACTCGGCATCACGTTTATCTACGTCACGCATGACCAGGAGGAGGCGCTGACCATGTCGGATACCATCGTGGTCATGAACCAGGGTTATATTCAGCAGATCGGCACCCCGGAGGACATTTACAATGAGCCGCAGAACGCCTTTGTGGCTGATTTTATCGGCGAGAGCAATATTTTCCCGGGCCTTATGATCGAAGATCGTCTTGTTGAAATCTTCGGCGCCAAGTTTGCGTGTGTCGACGAGGGCTTTGGCAGGAACAAGCCGGTCGACGTCGTGATCCGCCCTGAGGATATTGACCTTGTAAAGCCCAAAAAGGGCATTATCACCGGACGCGTGACCTCCCTGATTTTCAAGGGCGTCCACTATGAGATGGATGTCATGGCAAACGGCGTGGAATGGACGGTACACAGCACGGATATGGTGCCTGTAGGCGAGGAAGTCGGCATCTGGGTCGAACCCTCTGATATTCAGATTATGCACAAACCGGAATCGGAAGACGAGGAGGCGGTATCCCTTGAAGAATCATAAGAAATGGCTGAGCGGCCCCTATGCGGTGTGGGCGGCCGGCTTTACGATTATCCCGCTTCTGATGATCGTCTGGTATGCCTTCACGACCGAGGAGGGGAATTTTACACTCGAAAACCTCACGCAGATCGCCGCGCCCGAGACAGTCAAGGCGCTCGCTCTGGCACTTCTGCTCGCCGCGGTGAGCACACTGATCTGCCTGCTGCTCGCCTACCCTCTGGCAATGATTCTTGCCTCCAAAAATGTCAGCCAGACGAACTTTATCGTGCTGATCTTCATCCTGCCGATGTGGATGAATTTCCTGCTGCGCACACTCGCCTGGCAGACTCTGCTGGAGAAGAACGGGGTCATCAATATGGCGCTTCGTTTTCTGCACCTGCCGGCGCTGGAGATTATCAATACACCGTACGCCATTATACTCGGCATGGTTTATAACTTCCTGCCGTATATGGTGCTGCCGCTCTACAATGTCCTCATCAAGATCGACAGGGATTACATCAACGCCGCAAAGGATCTGGGGGCAAACTCTGTTCAGAGCTTTCTGCGGGTTACGCTGCCCTTAAGCGTACCGGGTATCATCAGCGGCGTAACGATGGTATTTATTCCGTCGCTTACGACGTTCGTCATCTCCGACCTGCTCGGCGGCGGCAAGATCCTGCTGATTGGAAACGTCATTGAGCAGGAATTTAAACAGGTCAACAACTGGAACGTGGGAAGCGCGCTTTCCCTTGTCCTGATGTTCTTCATTGTCATCAACATGGTTCTGGTTGCAAAATACGATAAGGACGGGGAGGGAACGACATTTTGAAAAGACAGTTGCAGAGAATCTATATGGCGCTCATCGTTATTCTGCTGTACGCGCCGATCATCACACTTGTGGTGCTTTCCTTTAATTCCTCCAAGACGCGCGCAAAATGGGGCGGCTTTACGGGAAAATGGTACGCAGCGCTCTTCCAGAACGATACGATTATGGAGGCGCTGTACACCACACTGATTATCGCGCTTCTCGCCGCAGTGATTTCCACCGTTATCGGAACTGCGGCGGCGATCGGCATTCACAGTATGAAGCGGCGCGCACGCACCGTTTTTCTGGGCGTCAACAATATTCCGATGTTAAACGGGGAAATCGTCACCGGTATCTCACTGATGCTGCTTTTTCTCGCATTCCGTGTCCGATTCGGATTCCTGACGATTCTGCTGACTCACATTACGTTTTGTACGCCGTATGTGATTCTGAGCGTTATGCCGAAGTTAAAGCAGACAAGCCGCTACACGTACGAGGCTGCGCTCGATCTGGGAGCGACGCCTCTGCGGGCGTTCTTTACTGTCGTGTTTCCGGATATCATGCCGGGCGTGCTCTCGGGATTTCTGATGGCGTTTACGCTCTCTCTCGATGATTTTGTTATCACGCATTTTACGAAGGGAGCCGGCGTAGATACGCTGTCCACGAAGATTTATTCCGAAGTGCGAAAGGGCATCAAACCGGAAATGTATGCTCTGTCCGCCCTTCTTTTCGTGACTGTGCTCGTTCTGCTGCTGCTGGTCAATATGAACCCGCAGGATTCCAAAAGCGCTCCGACGTTTTTCCGCGATGCTGAGGGCCGCAGGCATTTCCGGTTCAGCCGCCGTTTTCTCCTCGGAAGGCTTGTCCCGGCGCTGCTCGTAATTCTCGTCGCAGGAGGCGGCATTTATTACGGTGCACGCGCGGGCAATGGAAATACGAACGACCAGCTCATTGTCTATAACTGGGGAGAATATATGGACCCGGAGGTTATCGATCTGTTCGAGGAAGAGACGGGTATCCGCGTGATCTACGAGGAATTTGAAACGAATGAGATTATGTATCCGAAGGTCAAGGCAGGCGCGGTTGCTTACGATCTCGTCTGTCCGTCTGACTATATGATTCAGAAGATGATTGATAATGATCTGCTTGCGGAGATTAACTTTGACAACGTGCCGAATATCAAAAATATCGGTTCTGTCTATATGGAAAAGTCGAGGGCGTTTGATCCTGAGAATAAGTACTCCGTTCCTTATACCTGGGGCACGGTCGGTATCCTGTATAACAAGACCATGGTTTCCGAGCCGGTTGACAGTTGGAAGATTCTCTGGGATTCCAAGTATTCCGACAGCATTCTGATGCAGGACAGCGTGCGCGATGCCTTCGCGGTGGCTCTGAAGTATCTCGGGTATTCGCTGAATTCTACGAATATCCAGGAGCTCTCTGAGGCGCAGTCGCTTCTGATCAGCCAGAAGCCGCTCGTGCAGGCTTACGTCATTGACCAGGTACGCGACAAGATGATCGGAAACGAGGCGGCGCTCGGCGTGATTTACTCCGGCGAGGCGATCTTCACGCAGAAGGAAAACCCGGATCTGGAGTATGTAATCCCCAAGGAGGGCAGCAACCTCTGGATCGACTCCTGGGTAATTCCGAAGAACGCGCAGCACAAGGAAAACGCTGAAAAGTTCATCAACTTCCTCTGCCGCCCGGATATCGCGCTTATGAACTTTGACTATATCACCTACTCGACACCAAATACTGAAGCGCGGAAGCTTATCGAGGACGAGTCCATCCGGAACAGCACCATCGCATTCCCGGATGATGAGATGCTCGCGGACTGCGAAACCTTCCAATATCTGGGACAGGACGCAGATGAACTGTATAACAGGCTTTGGCGTGAAGTGAAGTCAAAATAAATATAAGACCGCGTATCGGGAAATGTATAGCCTGATATGCGGTCTTTTCTCTTGTTGTTATTCTATTACGTCAAAAGCAGCGCCCTCGTCCTGGTAAGATAAGCGCTGCTTTTAGCAAATTACTCTGACCGGCGGCTGGACTTCGCCCAGCTTTCGGTTCTCTTGTCAAATATATTATGTTTCTGCACTCTTACACATCCAGCTTCTTTTTCATTTCCTCCTCTACCTCTGCCTTAAAGTCTTCAAGCTTTACCGGGCTGATGGTCGGGAGGTCTTCGGTAGATTGGACGCCGAAGTTTCTCAGAAATTCTTCAGTTGTGCCGAAGAGGATGGGTCTGCCGGGGGCATCGAGACGTCCCAGCTCCTGAACCAGATTGTATTCGATCAGCTTGTTGATCGCGTGGTCACACTTGACGCCGCGGATCTTCTCAATCTCAATCTTAGTGACAGGCTGCTTATAGGCGATAATGGAGAGCGTCTCCAATGCCACATCGGAAAGCATCGCCTTTTTTGGCTGCAGCGCGATGCGTACCAGATAATCGTAATACTCCTGCTTCGTGCACATCTGAAACGCGTCCTCAAGCTCAATAATCTTGATCCCTCTGTCCTTCGCGTTATACCGCTTCATCATGCCCTGCACGAGCTCCCGTGTCTGCTGTTCGTCAAGTTCCAGCCCCTTTGCCAGCAGCGGTACCGGCACGGAGGCTCCCACGGAGAATAAAATCGCTTCCGCCGCTGCCTCCAGCTTCTTCTTATCCCTGACTTTCTCCTGCATCTTCCCGTCTCTCCCCTTCTTTTGTGTCTGTGATATGCGATTCGATCAAAATATCGTCAAATAACCGCTCCTGGACCACTGTGATCTTCCCCGTCTTCATCAGCTCCAGAACCGCCAGAAATGTGACGATTACCTGCATCCGGCTGTGCTGGCTTTCCAAAAGGCTGCGAAAGCTGAACTGCCTGTGCGCAGATGCATAAGACTCCAGCTCCTCCATCTTGTCCGAGAGACTGACCTCCTCCTTCTCAATCCGGCCAAACCGGCTGCGGATCGGGTCAATCTTGTCCTCCTGGCGGCGCAGAATAGACTGATAAATCTCATTGAGCTTCTCCAGCGTCAGCCCGGCAAGCAGCTCACTGACATCCACGGGCTCCTCGTACTCCAGCACTTCTTTCGGCAGCGTCGCCTTCTTATAGACGCTGCGCGAAGCATCCGCCATGCGGTCCCGCAGCTCATACGACATATACTTATACATCTTATACTCCAAAAGCTGCTGCACAAGCTCCTCCCGGGGATCCTCCTCCTCTCCCTCTTCGCTGACCTCCTTAGGCAGAAGCATCCTGCACTTAATATCGAGAAGTGTAGCCGCCATGACCATGAACTCGCTGACAACATTCAGATCCTCCCGTTCCATTTGCCGGATATATGCCATATACTGATCTGTGATCTCCACAATCGGAATATCGTAAATATCAATCTTATTCTTCTCGATCAGATGCAGAAGAAGATCCAGCGGACCTTCAAACACCGGCAGCTTTACAGGGATTCCCATACTTTTCCCTCTCTTCCTGTGTTTTTTAGCTTATATATCGCTCAAAACGGCGCGGCAGCTTCGCTGCCTTTTATTTTGTAAACTTCAAATGAATCTCCACAATTTCCCTCGGATTAAAAAGCCGCAGAGGAATCGTGTGCTCTCCCGCACCGGATGTGACCAGCGCAGTCCGCCCTTTTTCATCGCAGCGTCCGTAACACTTATCACAGAAGAGCCGAAAATCGGGCGTGATTAAGCCCCGATGCGCACCCAGGCGCATTACACCGCCGTGATAATGTCCGGAGAGAGTCAGATCTGCCCCCCACTCAAAGTATGTCCTGCGATATCCTGGATGATGTGCCAGCAGAACCGTATATTCCCGATCGGAAGGCTCGCCGAAATACTGCGAAATCTCGCTGACAGGAAGCCCCTGCCGCGAAAACCGCCTATAATACTTCCGATCCATCTCATATCCGCAGATACGAAGGGGGATTCCGTTTACGCGAAGCCGAGCATCCCGATTCTCCAGCAGAGTCATCGGCAGACTGCGCAGCGCACAAAAATAGCGCTCCCCCATGTCCCCGTATACCTCAGGATACAGCTTCATGCGGTACTCATGATTGCCGTTTGCGCAGAGCACCGTATAGGATCCGGCAAGGCGCTCCAGAAAGGACAGCGCTGTATCCAGAGACATCCCCGGCTTAGACACAGGGATATCTCCGCCCACGAGCACGAGATCAGGCTGCATCTCATCGAGCAGCCCAAATAACTTTTCATTCTCTCTGCCGTTTTCACAGTTATGCAGGTCACTGAAAAAGGCCAGGCGGATATCACCCGTTCCCAGCCCTTTTCTTCTCACGTTAATATTATATATTTTTCTGATTATCTTTTTTTCCATGGCATTATCTTACTATAATTCTTCGTTCAGTGCAACCACGGATTCTGCTTCCTGTGCAGAATCGCCCCCGGATGATACCATCTCCCTGCCAAGACGGCTCCACCAGTAGATGCCGGCGATCAGAATCACGCCTGCCAGGATGCATAAAAAGATTCTCCATGCATTATGTTCTTCCATACAGTCACCCTTTCACCATACTCCGGTCATTTATCCTAGTGTACAGTATATCCGAAAAATATGGAAAAAGTGTGGAAAAACTGTGTTTATTTTATGGGTACCGCCTAATCTTCCTTTCGCTGGAAGAACCTGCCGTTCATGTGGTCGGTTCGGATGACGTTCACAAACGCCTGCGGATCCGCCTCTTTAATCCTGCGCATCACCAACTTTACCTCATCGCTGGATACGACAGAGTATACCATGCTGCGCTCCTCATTCTGGTACGAGCCTTTGCCCTCAAAAACTGTCGCGCCGTGATTCGTCCAGCTTGAAATCGTCGTGTACACGCGCTTCGGATCATTTGTAATAACGAACAGCGTATGCTGACGGTGCTTCTGATAAAGCATCTTGACAACCTGTGTGCTCGTAAACTGGAATATGATCGAGTACAGCGCCTTGTCCCATCCGAACAGCGCACCTGCTGTCGCAAGCACGATCGCGTTGATTGCCAGCGTGTAATTCCACGCATCCGTATTCAGCTTCTGCGACAGATAGATCGCGATAAAGTCCAGACCGCCGCTGCTCGCTCTTCCCATCAGGCAGAGGCTGATCGCTACACCGTTTAACAGACCCCCGAACACGCCTACAAGCAGGGAGTCATAAGTAATGGGCTGAACCGGAATCACATCGGTCAGCAAACTGGACAGAACAATCATCACGCAGCTATATGTGGTGAACTTCTTTCCGATAAATTTAAAACCGATGAGGATCGGGAGCGCATTCAGCAGGAGGTTCGCCACGGAGAACGGCAGTTCAATGCCGAAAAACGCGCTGAATACCTGCTGGATCAATACGCTGATTCCCGAGATGCCCCCCGGCAGAAGATCTCCGGCGCGCACAAAGCTCTTCATGTTGCACGCATACAGGACGGCACCTGCAACGACGAGCAGAATCCTTCTTGCGTCGTCCTTCCAGTTGAGTTTTGTGGTTTTCATTTGTATTCCCCCAATTCTGCCGCTGCAGGTAGCGGCGTTAATCACTCTGTTTTTATTGTATCTCACAGGGCGCTACATTTCAAACATTTTTTAACTCATTTTTTCTCCTCCGCTTAATATTGCAAACCAGATCTGGCGGAGGGCATCCGCAAAGCTGCGCGCATCAATACTCTGGGTAAACAGAATATCGACACTTCCGATCTTCTCACCGTTTAAGTAATAATCCGCACTTCCCGCCCGTTCTCCTGCTCTGACCGGAGCCTGCGCTTTTTCGGAGAGCGTGACCTTTTTCTCAATTCCAGACAGATCGGCTCCGCTCGTATCCAGATACGTAAAGCTCTTCTCATAGGCACATTCCGCCTCATCCTGCACAGCATGGCTGATTGGAACCGGGGAGAGCGGATCCTGGTTCTCATCCGTGTACACACGGCACTTACCAAAGCCGTAATTGAGCAGCGCCGCAGAATCCGCAAACCGGCTCTTGGAGTCCGGAGCGCCCATAACCACAGAAATCAGCGTAATACCATTTCTCTGGGCAACAGAAGAAACGCAGAACTTCGCCCTTGACGTGCTTCCGGTCTTTAGCCCCACGCAGCCGTCGTAGGTGCGCAGCATCTTATTTGTGTTAGCCAGCCCGAACTCGCTGCTGCCCTGCGCTGTGTTGTGTACAATCGTGTCCATCCAGATGGAAGAATAGTCAAGCACCTGCGGAAAACGCGTGATGAGTTCGCGCGACATCACTGCCACATCGCGGGCCGTCGTATAATGATTCTCCGACTCCGTGAGCCCGCAGCAGTCCTCAAAATGCGTATTTTCCATACCAAGTTCTTCCGCGCGGGCATTCATCCGCGCGACAAATTCACCCTCGCTGCCCGCAATGTGCTCCGCCATCGCCACAGAAGCGTCATTGCCAGAGGAAATCACGATACACTTGATCATCGTATCCACGCTCTGCTGTTCTCCCTGCTCCAGGTAAACCTGGGAGCCTCCCATGCTCTTTGCGTGTTCACTCACCGTCACCATGTCCTCAAGCTTCATGCCGCCCCTCTCCAGCTCCTCAAAAATCAAAAGCAGCGTCATGATCTTCGTGATGCTTGCGGGAGGTCTTGCCTCATCAGCATTCTTCTCGTATATCACGCTCCCTGTCTGCGGCTCCATCAGGATCGCCGCCGGGGCGCTTAAGTTCATGGTATCCGTCTCCTGCGCTTCCTGTGTCTCTGCCAGAAGCACAGCGCGGGGCGGCAGCGTCCCCGCGGAAACAGGAACTGCTCCCGCAATGCTTCCCGCCAGGACAAACGCTGCCGCCCTCTTTAAAAATCTCTTCATTCTTTCCGATTCCTGCCTGTCTGCTCTTTTCACAAGTATATGCGCCGGAACCGGAAAACTTTATCCTATTTTTCTGACACTCTCCCGAAGCTCTGCAAAGCTGTGCGGCAAAGCGTCCGTCTTTGCCTGAATCATATGATACGTAAAATCCACTGCCGCTGCAAAGAGTATCACCTTTACTGCCGTCATGCCGATCCTGACCGGTATCTGCAGCGCTGTCCATGCGATAAACTTCTGCAGAAACGCGAACAGCCCGACTGTGTAAAGGCCCCACACGAGCGTACTCTCAAGACAGAGAATGCCGCGGTAATTAAACGGCTTCTCCCTGTAATCCCACCATACTTCTCCAAATATCAAAAGCATGATCTGTGCGGTCAGAAACTCCAGCATCGTCGGGACAATACATCCGACTGCATACAGCAGCAGGTAGTTGCCCTCAAATCCCCGCAGCAGAAAATATACGGTCAAAGCCCCCACACCGTAGATCGGGCAAAGGGGACCAAGCATAAACCCCCGGTTCGTCCAGCGGCGGTTGCAAAAAGACATATACGCCGATTCAACCATCCAGCCCAGAAAGCTGTACAGCAGGAACCACAAAACCACATAATACAGGTCTGTCCCGAAAACATCCATCGTCCACATACGATTCACTCCCCTCAAGGTATTTCCTGTTATTAGTGGCTGTATTTTACCATACCCGGAAGGAAAATTCCAGTATTACAGGATAACCTTCAGTTTTTTGTAAGCTTTCCCGCAAAAAGCTACAGCATCGGGGAGAACAGGCGCAGAACGCTCTGAAGTGCCCGCTCCATGATATTTCTTCCGCGGCAGAATTCGAGCGTCATCTCCTCCCCATAGAGCCGCATGGAATCGAGAGCATCCTCCTTAACCTGCATTACTGCACGGCTTCTGTACATCCAGCAGCCGTCCTCGAAATGCAGATACAGACTTCTGTAATCCAGATTAAACGTACCCACCGCGGCAATTTCATCGTCACAGACAAAACATTTGGAGTGGATAAAGCCGGGCGTATACTCATAAATGCGCACGCCTGCCTCCAGAAGCTGCTCATAGTATGACTGACTGAGCAGAAATACCAGCTTCTTGTCCGGAATCCGGGGCGTCATAATCCGCACGTCGATACCGCTGCGTGCCGCCAGGCACAGCGCAGTCATGGTTTCGTTGTCAAGAATCAGATACGGAGTAAAAATATAGACGTATTTCTTCGCGCTTCCGATAATATTCAAATATACATTCTCGCCCACTGTCTCATCGTCCAGCGGCGTATCGCTGTACGGCTGCACAAAGCCGTCGCTTGGAAAGACTTCTTTCTGATAGCGGTACGGACGGTAATCCTCAAAGTCCTCATACGGAAGCCGTGTGATCGCGCACCACATCTGCAGAAACATAACGGTAAAGCTCCACGCCGCCTCTCCGCGGCACATAAGTCCCGAATCCTTCCAGTGACCGAAGCGCTCTTTCTGATTGATATATTCATCCGCGAGATTTACTCCCCCGGTAAATGCAGTATGTCCGTCGATCACCGTAATCTTTCTGTGATCCCGGTTATTTAAAATAATATTTAAAAGCGGCCGGAACGGATTGAACGCCGCACACTTGATCCCCTTTTCCTGCAGCTTCTTATAAAACCGGTGCGGCAGCGTCGTCAGACACCCCACATCGTCGTAAATCAGGCGGACATCCACTCCCTCCCTGACTTTCTGCTCCAGGACGCTTAACACTTTATCCCAGAGATAACCGTTTGCAATAATGAAATATTCCATGAAAATGAAGTGCTCCGCCTTCTGCAGCTCCTCGAGATAGACCTCAAACCAGTCCTCGCCGACCGGAAAGTATTCCGTCGTGGTATTCTGGTAAACGGGATACCCGGCGCAGTCCGCGATATAGCGGGACTGCTTTGCAGCAAGCGGATTCAGAAGTGCAAGCCTCTCCAAAACCCGTTCGTCCTGTTGTAAGATCTCGCCCTTGCCCTCATAAATATGTTCCAGCTCCTTCTGCATCTTTCTGGCGATCCTGGACTTACCGGTCAGCAGATAGAATGTGACGCCGAAGATCGGAAACACCAGGATCACAATCGTCCAGATCAGCTTGTACGCGGGGTTGATCCTTTTATTTACAAGCCAGAGCACCACAAGAATGCTTAAGATCGTCAGAAACGTATCAACAATCTTGAACTTCTCAACTACCAGCGTCGCAAACATTACCACCCATGCGATCTGCAGAAGCAGCAGCATGGCAACGACAAAAATACGATTGGAAAGTACATTTAAAATTTTTTTCATAAGCTCCTCAATAAAAACTCCCTGGCTGAACGCCAGGGAGTTTCACTGTGCACATTAATTATATTTACGCTTTCTTGCTGCTTCGGATTTTTTCTTACGGCGAACGCTCGGTTTCTCGTAATGTTCTCTCTTACGGATTTCCTGCTGAATGCCCGCTTTTGCGCAGCTACGTTTGAAACGACGTAAAGCGCTATCCAAAGTCTCGTTTTCTTTTACGATTACATTTGACATAGTCTCACACCTAACCTCCCTCCAGCTGTAAATTGTGCTAAATACAACTGTCTGGGTATTTTTATTGCACTGATAGTAATTATACCATAATTTTTCTATCCGTCAACAGGTTTTTTTAAAAAATCCCTATTTGATCTGGCTGTCGAGTACTTCGGCTGCTTTTGCGACCGCATCCGCAATTTTCTCCGGATTCTTTCCGCCTGCCTGCGCCATGTTCGGGCGTCCGCCTCCGCCTCCGCCTACTACGGATGCAAGCGCTTTGACGAGATTTCCTGCGTGAGCGCCCCGCTTCATCGCGCCGTCCGTCGCCATTGCGAGAAGGCTGACCTTTCCGCCGGCTGCGCTTGCGAGCACGACAACTCCCTCGCCAAGCTTTTCTTTGAGCTGGTCGCCCAGATCGCGCAGTCCGTTCATGTCCACATCCGGTACAGAGGCGGCCAGAAGCTTCACGCCCTTCACCTCAGCAACCTGATCCATGACATTTCCCAGTGACTCCTGCGCCATCTTGCTCTTTAAGGACTCGTTCTCGCTCTGCAGAGCCTTTACCTCTGCGAGCAGGTGAGAAATCTTTTCCTCAATCTCTGCCGGACTCGTCTTGAGTGCCTTTGCGGTATCGGAGAGCTTCTTTTCTATCTCCTGATAGTACGCGATTACGTTATTTCCGGTCAGAGCCTCAATTCTGCGCACGCCTGCTGCGATTCCGGACTCGGAGACGATCTTGAACAGCATGATCTGGCTTGTATTTGCCACATGTGTACCGCCGCAGAGCTCCTTTGAGAAATCACCCATGGATACAACGCGCACTTCCTCGCCGTACTTCTCACCGAAGAGTGCCATTGCTCCTGATTTCTTCGCTTCCTCAATACCCATGATCTGAGTCACGACCGGAAGTGCTGCCTGAATCTCGCGGTTTACGAGTTCCTCAACTTTACTTAATTCCTCCTGCGTCATAGCCTGGAAATGAGCGAAGTCAAAGCGCAGTCTCGTCGGAGTCACGAGTGATCCTTTTTGCTCTACATGGCTTCCCAGTACAGTCTTTAATGCTTTCTGCAGCAGGTGGGTGGCACTGTGATTTTTCGCAGTATCCATTCTTCCCTGCGCATCCACTTTCAGCGTCACTTTCTCGCCGCACTTGATCATACCGGACTTCATCACACCTACGTGGCCAACCTTGCCGCCGCGCAGCTTGATCGTGTCCTCAACCTCAAATACGCCGTTTTCTCCCTCGATCACACCGGTATCTCCCTGCTGGCCTCCCATGGTCGCATAGAACGGAGTCTGATTTACGAATATGGTTCCCTTCTGTCCCTCCATAAGAGCATCGGAAAGCTCGCTCTCCGTCGTCAGCACGGTTACGTCCGATGTGACAGACAGATTGTCATAGCCGACAAATTCCGTGGTCACAGACGGATCGATCTCATCGTAAACCGTCGCGTCCGCGCCCATATAGTTCGTCGTCTCGCGGCTCTCTCTCGCGCGGGTGCGCTGCTCCTCCATCGCAGCCGCAAAGCCGTCCTCATCGATGCCGTATCCCTTCTCCTCGAGAATTTCTTTCGTCAGATCCAGCGGGAATCCATAAGTGTCATACAGCTTGAACGCATCTGCGCCGCTTAAGACCTTGCCGCCCTCTGCCTTTAACTTCTCCTCAAGATCCGCCAGGATGCGAAGTCCCTGGTCAATCGTCTTATTGAACTGATTCTCCTCGTTTGTCAGAACGTTGAAAATAAAGTCCTTCTTCTCCTCCAGCTCCGGATAACCATCCTTGGAGCCTTCGATGACGGAAGCGCTCAGCTCTGCAAGGAAGATACGGTCAATGCCGAGCAGTCTTCCGTGGCGTGCCGCGCGGCGGATCAGACGGCGAAGTACATATCCGCGTCCCTCATTCGTCGGCATAATGCCGTCAGAGATCATAAATGTCGCAGAGCGGATATGGTCAGTGATCAGGCGGATGGATACGTCGTCCTCATGGGAAGCGCCGTACGTCTTGCCTGCGATCTCACATACTTTATTTCTCAGAGCCACGATGGTGTCCACATCGAAAATAGAATCCACGTCCTGAACGACTACCGCAAGGCGCTCCAGCCCCATACCGGTGTCGATGTTCTTATTCTCCAGAGTCTCATAGTG
>CALWSC010000032.1 GCA_944384105.1 uncultured Lachnospiraceae bacterium
CCGCTTCTTCGTCGGCTTTCCGGCGGCCGGGCGCACGATTCTGGCGGGAGAACTGGAAAAGATTCTGTTTCAGATCCTGCCGCCGTGCATCGAGAAAAGCTTCTTCTGCCGCAGTCTGCCCGCAAGAGAGATCCGGGATGTCATCTCACTTGCCGAAGACCAATATTTCCTGCGCCGCGAGATCAAAAAGCGCAATCTTGTGGCATTTATTGCGGACGGCTCCGTGCTGCCGCGGGAGAGCGGAGTCTCGGACAAGCCGATGAAGGGCGGCATCGCGTTCACCTCCCCGGAGAGCCTTGCGGTAACCCTTCCGCTTCCGAACCGCGGAGAAACCCGCGGCATGGGCATTCCGAAGGGCATCACGCTGATTGCCGGCGGGGGCTACCACGGAAAATCGACGGTGTTAAAAGCGCTTGAGCGCGGTGTATATAATCATATTGCGGGGGATGGCAGGGAGTATGTCGTGACGGATGATTCCGCCGTGAAGCTGCGCGCGGAAGACGGGCGAAAGATCACGGACGCCGACATCTCAATGTTCATCCACGATCTCCCCAACAAAAAGGATACCCACCGTTTTTCAACATCGGATGCCAGCGGAAGCACCTCACAGGCAGCCAATATTGTGGAGGCAATGGAAGCCGGCAGCAATCTGTTTCTGATCGACGAGGACACATCTGCCACAAACTTCATGATTCGTGACGATTTGATGCAGAAAGTAATTGCAAGAGACAAGGAGCCGATTACTCCGTTTCTGGAGAGGGCACGCGACTTGTACGAGCAGGCGGGCATCTCCTCCATTCTCGTCGTCGGAAGCAGCGGGGCTTACTTCTATCTTGCGGACCGCATCATACAGATGGATCAGTACCGCCCCATAGATATTACAGAACAGGTACGAAAGATCTGCAATTCTGCAGAGTGCCCCTCACTGTACGCGCCGGATTTCCACCTGCCTGACACAAACCGCGGCTTTTCTTTCCTCAGAGGCAGTTCGCGCCCCGCATCCCAGGGCGGCCGCAGAGGCGGCGGAAAGCATGAGCACGCCAAGATCAAACTTATGGGCAGCACCGCTTTCTCTCTCGATAAGTCCCAGCTGGATCTGCGCTATCTTGAGCAGCTTGTTGACTCCGAGCAGACTGCGGCACTCGCTCACCTGCTGCGCTTCGCGATGGAGAATTACAAAGGCAGCACCATGACCTGCTCCGAGCTGATTCGCCTGCTCGCCGGGCGGCTTGAGAAGGAAGGTCTCTCATTTTTGAGCGGCAGCTCATATACTGCCTCCGGCCTTGCGATGCCGAGAGTGCAGGAGATCTACGCCTGCTTTTTCAGGTCATAAAAATACCGCGCGGTACAAAAAGTCCGCGCGGTGTTTTTCTGTAATCTTATCTGTCCATCTCCGCAACTCTTCCGGTAGCGTGATGTTCTGCGATAATGCGGTCAATTTCTTTTAAGTCTGAGGACGGAAGGTCGCCGGGAATCGTGTTCTTGACAGCTCCGGTGGCGTTTCCGTACTCCATTGCCTTCTGGCACGAATAGTCGTGTGCCAGCAGTCCGTAAAGCGCGCCCGAAATATAGGCGTCGCCGCTTCCGATACGGTCTACAACCTCGATGTTGCGGTACGGCTCCTCCTCGTAAAACTTATCCTCCCATGCGCTGTATATTACGGAGCCGAAGGTATGTACCTTGGGGCTGTGGACGATACGCTGAGTGGACGCCATGATGGAGATCGGGTATTCACTGGCAAAGCTCTTCATGATCGAGTGCAGGTCGCCCTCTTTCAGGAAGGTCAGCCGCGCTGTATCTTCGGAGCAGAAGAAAATATCGACATACGGGAGGATGGACTCGATACATTCCTTCGCCTCAGCTCCCGTCCAGAGATTTCCGCGGAAGTTTACATCGAATGAGATCAGCGCTCCGTGCTCCTTGAAGCGGCGGATCATCTCAATGCCCGTCTTTCTCGCCTGAGGGCTTAAGGCAAGCGTGATGCCGCTGGTGTGAAAGCAGCGCGTGGAGTCATAGAGACTCTCCGGAAAATCGTTCACATCGATCTTATTGACAGACGTATGTTTTCTGTCATAGACAATGCTCGGCTTTCTCGGATGCGCTCCGTTCTCATAGATATAGATGCCGAGTCTGGCGTCCTTCTCCGTATCGTACACCAGATAGTCGTCACTGACTCCGCAGAAGCGGATCCTATTCTTTGCATACGTCCCCAGGCTGTTATCCGGAAGCTTAGAAATGATTCCCGTTCTGAGTCCGAGCAGGGATACACCGGATACAACGTTTAACTCCGCTCCGCCCACCTGCTTTTCGAACGTCTCTCCGCGCACAATTCGCTCATTGTTCGGCGGTGAAAGCCGTAATAAAATCTCTCCCAGAGACAGCAAATCAAATTCTTTTTTCTCATTTTTTTCCATAAAAATTTCCCCCGTTTTTGTAATTTTGATAAAGGGATGCCCTCAGGCATCCCTTTATCCTATATATTCCCATGGCAAAATAGGAAACTATGTTATAACCGGACAGCGCCAGATTATCTCTGGACACGTCCTGATCCGTCGCCGCCTGCCAGCTTTAATACCTCGTCCATGGATACCATGTTGAAATCACCCTCGATGGAGTGCTTTAAGCAGGAAGCCGCTACAGCGAACTCAATGATCGCCTGAGAATCGTAACCGTTTAAGGTTGCGCAGATCAGTCCGCCGCCGAAGGAATCGCCGCCGCCTACGCGGTCAACGATATGCATTTTATATTTCTTGCTGAAGTAGTAATCCTTACCGTCATACAGCATAGCAGACCAGTTATTGTCATTTGCGGACAGGGACTCACGCAGTGTGATCGCTACCTTCTGGAAACCAAAGCGGTCAGCGAGCTGCTTTGCAACGTCCTTATATCCCTCATGATTTACGGTACCGGCTGTTACGTCCGTATCGGCTGCCTTGATGCCGAATACGTCTGCTGCATCCTCCTCGTTTGCAATGCAAACGTCCACATATTTGCACAGCTCGCCCATAACCTGTCCTGCCTTCTCCTTGGACCACAGTTTATTTCTGTAGTTTAAGTCGCAGGAAATCGTTACGCCTGCCTCTTTTGCAGCCTTGCATGCCTCCAGGCAGATAGCAGCCACATCATCATTTAACGCCGGTGTGATGCCTGTGAAATGGAACCAGTCAGCACCGTCAAAGATCTCTTTCCAGTTGAAGTCCTCGCTCTTTGCCAGGGCGATTGCAGAATTTGCGCGGTCGTAAATAACCTTGGACGGTCTCTGGGAAGCGCCTTTTTCCAGATAGTAAATTCCTACACGGTCACCGCCGCGGGTGATGCAAGAAGTGTCAACGCCGTATTTTCTTAAAGAATTGACAGCAGCCTGTCCAATCTCATGCTTCGGAAGTTTTGTGACAAACTTCGCATCAAAGCCGTAGTTTGCTAAAGATACGGCAACATTTGCCTCGCCGCCGCCGTAAGTAGCTCCAAAGGAATCCGCCTGTACGAAACGGTAATATCCTTCCGGTGCCAGTCTTAACATGATCTCTCCAAATGTGATTACTTTCTTAGCCATTGTAACTATTCTCCTTGATTCTATTCTACTTAACCTCTGATCTCTGCTACCAGATCCACAGCCTCTTTTGTCATTGCCTTAATCTTGTCAAATTCGCCTGCTTTTACCAGGTCTCCTTTTACCATCCAGCTTCCGCCGCATGCGAAAATCTTATCGCAGCTTAAATATTCCTTCAGGTTCTTAGCGTTAATTCCGCCGGTCGGCATGAACTTCACCATGGGATACGGAGCAGCCATAGCCTTGATCATTGCAACGCCGCCTGCCTGCTCTGCCGGGAAGAACTTCACAGTCTTCAGTCCTCTCTTCACAGCCTGTGCAACCTCGGACGGAGTGATACATCCCGGGAATACCGGAATATCCTTGCTGATGCAGTAGTCAACAATCTCCGGATCAAAGCCCGGGCTTACGATGAACTTTGCGCCTGCTGCCACCGCTCTGTCTACCTGGTCAATGGTCAGCACTGTACCTGCTCCAACCAGCATCTGAGGATACTTCTCAGACATGATGCGGATAGATTCTTCGGCAGCATCTGTACGGAACGTTACCTCTGCACACGGAAGTCCTCCCTCGCAGAGAGCGTCTGCCAGAGGAGCCGCATCCTTTGCATCGTTTAATACAACTACCGGTACTACGCCATATTTTGCAAACTGTTCTGCTACTGTGTTCATATTTTCCTCCTTGCGAGTTCCGTATTATGGAACTCCGTTTCGTTCTGTGATACTTTATACTTGCATTATACTATCTGCCGGGCGAATGTCAAGCCTTAAGACCAAAAAAGTAAAAAAAACCACTTTTTTACACGATTTTCCGACAACCCATACGGTTGATCTGTGTTGCAATATATCCGGCTCCGTATCCGTTATCAATATTCACCACGGCAATCCCGTTTGAGCAGGAATTGATCATTGTCAGCAGTGCGGATAAACCGCCGAAGTTCGCACCGTATCCTATGGATGTCGGGACCGCAATCACAGGTTTGTCAACCAGTCCGCCCAGCACGCTCGCCAGCGCACCCTCCATACCTGCCGCAGCCACGATACAATTTGCCTTCTGTATAATTTCCAGCCGCGAGAACAGCCTGTGGATACCCGCCACGCCCACATCGTAAATCCGCTCCACATAGGAGCCGAAATATTCTGCTGTCTGGGCAGCTTCCTCCGCAACCGGAATATCCGCTGTTCCCGCAGTACACACAGCGATACAGCCCTCTTTCTTCTTCCCCTCTTTTTCTATCTTGATAATTCTCGACAGGGGGTCATACTGAGTCTGGGGATACTTCTCCTTTACCAGCCCGTACTGATGTTCACTCGCTCTGGTACCGAATACCTCTCCTTCCTCCTCGTACAGCCGTCCAAATATATGCAGGAAATGCTCATCGCTCTTGCCGCTGCAGTAAATAACCTCCGGAAATCCGGAACGCGTCTTTCTGTGCGTGTCCAGTTTCGCGTATTCCATCTCCTCAAACGGCTCCCTGCGAAAATACGATTCCGCATCCTCCACCGAAATTTCTCCAGTTTTTACCTTTTCCAATATTTCCCTTGTATCCATATTTTCCTCCTAAATCTGAAAAAGGAGGGTTGTTCCAACCCTCCTTGATCCCTATCTTATTTTACTGCACGTATCATCTCTTAATCTGATAGCCGCAGTAGTCAAGTACCAGCTCGCTGAACATCGCATTCGCCCAGGAGAACCATTCTCTCGTGTAGTTTTCCGGATTATCCACATCAAATCCTTCATGCATCAGTCCCTTTCCTCCGTCGGTGTCAGCCAGGAGGTGGAGATAACGCAGCTTCTCCTCGCGGCTCTCGCTTGTGAGTCCTTCCATTGCCAGTGCGATGTGCCAGATATAACGCGGCGGGGTGTGCGGGCTTCCGATGCCTGCAGCCTTTGTTCCTGCATAATAATACGGATTTGCCTCACTTAAGATCAGCTTTCTCGTGTTCTCGGCAACCTTCGGGTCTCTTCCCTCATATCCCAGATACGACATAGACAGAAGGCTCGGCACATTGGCGTCGTCCATCAGATTGTACTGTCCGTAGCCGTCCGTCTCATAAGCGTACACCTTGCCCACGTTCATCACAGCAGTAATGCCGATTGTCTCAATGCCGTCATAGATCTCTTCTTTAAGCTTTCTCGCCCTGCGGGCAAGTCCCTTATTCTGCAGAACCTCGTCCGCAATCTCAGCAAGATATCCGAGAACTACAACCGCGAACATATTGGACGGAATCAGATAGCCATACATGCAGGCATCGTCGCTGGGACGGAATCCGGACCAGGTCATGCCAACACCGGATTTTACGAGAGCTCCCTTGCCGTCTCTGGAAAGCGTATCGGTAAAGAAGGAATTCCTGCGGATGAACTTGTACGGGGATTCCTCCTCATGATACTGCTCTGTCTCCCATACGTCGAGAATTGTCTCCACACCGTCCAGGAAATCCTGGTCAAACTGCTCTGTCATTCCGGTATTCTTCCAGAGCAGATATGCGAGCTGAATCGGGTAGCATAAGGAGTCAACCTCATACTTTCTCTCCCAGAGCCAGTCGTTCATCTCCGTCTCATCCTTCTCCCAGCAGTTGCCGTTCGGCGCTTCGTTAAATGCGTTTGCATACGGGTCAATCTTCACAAACTTGAACTGACGGCGCACCAGCCCTGCGAGCAGCTTCGCGAGCTCCTCATCCTCTCCCGCCGGGATCAGGTATGGCCGAAGCTGCGCCACACTGTCACGAAGCCACATGGCCGGGATATCTCCCGTGATGACGTATGTAGTTCCATCTTCCAGGACTTTCACCGTCTTGTTCAGGGTATTCGTGTAGCATGTCTCAAACATTTCATACAGTTTCGGCTCATTCGCCAGCTTTTCTTTCACCTCTGCCAGCAGGTTCTGTACAGATGCAGGATTTTCCATTTGCATTGCTTCATCTCCTTGTCTTTTCTATTACATTTCCCATTCTTCGGGTGTATATACGGTCAGAAGACCGTCCTCGCGGATCATCAGCCATCTGTCAGCCTCGCGGCAGAACACATATGCTGCAAATCCGCAGGAAGCTGCCTCTATGCGCACGCCGCGGCTGCAAAGTGCCTGCATCCATGCATCAGCACCCGGATGCCCCGCTGCCAGAGTTTCGATCTCATCCGTGAAGCATCCATTGGCATCGCGGTATACCTGCTCATAGTAATACAGCTTTCTCAGCTCCCAGGAAACATACTCTGCCGCCGGGATCTCGTACGTCTCATCTCCCTCTGTGAAGAATACGAATCCCCACAGCTCGGGATAGTGAATATTGATCACACCGGTCGGAGCCCAGACCCAGTTGTTCTCAGGCAGTACCCTGCCCGACTCGTCGGTGCGCTTGACATATGCTCCGTCAATCACGTCCACGTCCCACTGTACACGGGAGAAATTCACACGGTAATATTCCCCTGCCTTCGGCGGACGCTTCTGCTGCGCCATCTCACAGAGAGCGGCAAACGGCATAACCACCTCAACCATCCAGCGCTTATTCTCAGCATTCGGGTTATTCAGCTCACCGTCTATCTTCACGGCTGTCCTAAGCCCGTGGATATCCCAGCCGTTTAACGGTCTTCCTCCGTCACGGTACGGCTTCGGGAGAAAGAGATCCCACACCGTATTCTTTGCATTCATCTCGTATTCAAAATAGTGGTGCGTGTCGGAATCCGGGTCAATGAAAATCTCAAAGTCATTGTCATAGAAGATTACGCAGTCGCGCTCCGTCAGATGCCCCCAGATCTCGTCGCCCTCCAATACGGCTCCGATATAAAAATTCTCATCGTCCCAGAGCATCTTTGCCCTCGTGCGGCAGCGCGGCGGCTTGACGTCCGCGCCCTCGATATCCACGAACAGATCCGTGTACGGCGCGTCACTCCAGAACTCCTTATCAAGATTTCCGTCCAGCACGAACGGGCGTGTCGCCCTGCGGCACTGATAAACCGGCGGGGCAAAATCGATCCTCGGCAGATCCATGTTCCATTTCTTCAATCTTATCACTCCTCGCTGTATTTTTCCAGTAAATTCTTCTTTCTGACGCAGAAATAGCTGCCGCATCAACCAGACCGCTTGTCTGTTCTTTCTGCGGCAGCCTCTTCTTTGCAGGTATTTCTTTGCAGGTATCTCCTGATTATTTTACTCTTTATTCATAGCTTTTGCAAGAGTCCGCATCAAAGTTCCCGTCTCATCGCTGCTGTATTCCCAGTACATAATGCCTCCGAGTCCCTGCCAGTTTACATATTGTACCTTCTCAGTCAGAGACTGTTCGTCGTCGTAACTGATAAAAGTGTCTCCGTCGTAGAGATACGGCGCCTTGGCTTCGTCGTCCCAGTAGCGCACAAATCCGTTCTTATTGATATAGGACTCGCAAAGCTCTGTGAAATCCGGTCCGTATCCTCCGGTCGTCTGTGCCATCTGCATCCAGCCGTGGTTCACATCCGGAACACCCTTCCACATTCTGGAGTAAAACGCGACTCCGACAATCAGCTTCTCGGCCGGCACGCCCGCTTCGAGATAGAGACGCACGCCCTCAGCAGTGCTGGCATTCGACAGGTCTGCCTGGTTGCTGTACAGGTTTGTATGATGTCCTGTCTGCACGGTAAAGCCGCCGCGCAGGTCGTAAGACATCAGCTGTACATAATCAAGATACTGTGAAGCTTCTCCCAGATTGGTGCAGCGCGTATAGTATCCGTCTCCGCCGCCTGCGATACTTAATGTATAGTGACGGTCTCCGATTGCGTCCAGCGCCCTTCTCGTCTCGGCAAGCAGCAGCGTAAAGTTCTTCTTATCCTCCGGTGAAGCGCCGATTCCCGCAATCGAGATGCACGGGTACTCCCAGTCCACATCGATTCCGTCAAGGTGATATTTCTCCACGAGCTTTACTGCCGTATCTGCAAATCGCGCTCTTCCCTCAGCAGTATATGCAGCCTCGGAAAATCCTCCTGCGCTCCAGCCTCCCACAGAGAGCACGATCCGAAGATTCGGGTTTACAGCGCGAATATGCTCCATCGCCGGGACAGCTTCATCCATATCACACACAACAGCTCCGTCCACTACATGCCCGAATGCGAGATTAATTACATCGAGCGCTTTAATATCCTCATCCTTCATCGTGGAAAGCTTCGGAATTCCCACATATCCAATTAAAAGTTTGCTCATTTTCTCCTTCTCCCTGTCATTCTTTCAGAAGCCGTCCGCCCTGCGGTCACGGCGGACAGCTCCCATCGTAAACCTTTATGGTAATGATCAGATATCGTATACACTGCGCAGGCGCAGGTTGTCCGGATTTCCGCTGATAATCTTCACGCGGCGCTCTCCGGCATTCATATCAAAATAGTTATCGTCCAGAATCAGGTCTTCGTTCTCATTGAGGATCTCCACGCTCTTTGCATAAGCGGAAGCCTGTACCACGATCTCGTCGCCCTCCACACGGCAGGTCAGCTTCGGATCCTCGTATTTGAAATACTTCGGATAAGAGAAGATCACGGTTCCCTGGGAGAACACCTCTCCGTTCTCTTCTGCCTCGTAACTTACATACTCGCGGAATACATCAATGTCCGGCAGCTCTACCTTATCGAGCCATACGCTTGAAAGTGCGTCCACATGCACGGTCTGCTCTTCCTGACGCAGAATTTCTGCCTTCTCATTTCTGACAGCCCAGCGCACGAGCACGGTACGATCGTGAAGCGTCTCATTCGTTACGTTCAGCCGGATGGACTTCTCAAACTCAAAGTGCTGACGGTTCATATTCGCCTCGGTTGTCATCCAGCTTACCTCCTCGCAGGAAAGCATCACCGGAGCGAAGAATCTCTTAGCATAGTAGTGCAGTGCCTTCCATCTGCCGTAATAGTCAATGGACGACCAGGAAATCACCGGCCAGCAGTCATTTAACTGCCAGTACACGGCTCCCATACATCTGCCCCTGTTGCGGCGGTAGTGCTCGACGCCGTAGCGGATGCCGTCCGCCTGCAAAAGCTGAGATGCGTACACAAAGTCTGAGAAGTTCATCGGGTAGCGGTACGCGGCCTGCATATAATTGGAAATCTTTCCGTTTGCCCCGTAATTTCTCTGATGCTTCTCCATCACATAGGAATACGGGTTTAAATCCTTCTCGTCATCCGTAATCGTCTCAAGCGTCTTTACAGACGGGAACGCCTGGAAACCGAATTCGGACAGGTAGCGGAAGAAATTATTTCGATACTGTGAGAACGGCTTGTTGCCGTGCCATACTTCCCAGTTATGTACATCTCCTCGGGTCGGGTCGTTCGGGAAATCGAAGGATCCGCCTGAAGACGGGCTTGCCGGCCAGTAGAATGTCTCCGGATCATACTCCTTTAACACTTCCGGAATAATACGCTCGTACATCAGCAGGTAATCGCGCACTTCGGTAGGCTTCGTCACCCAGTTTCCGGATTTCACAAACATCTCCATCTCATTATTACCGCACCAGAGAGCCAGAGATGCGTGATGGCGCAGCCTCTTGATATTGTCGACAAATTCAGCGCGGATATTCGCCTCAAATTCCGGTGTCAGCTCATATACAGAGCATGCAAACATGAAGTCTTCCCAAACGAGCAGTCCAAACTCGTCGCAGGCGTCAAAGAACCAGTCCTCCGGATAGTAACCGCCGCCCCATACGCGCACAGAGTTAAAGTTCGCTCTCTTGCAGTCCAGAAGAAGCTTTCTCGTGCGCTCTGCGGATGTTCTGCCGAGCAGGTGCTCCTCCGGAATATAGTCGGCGCCCATTGCAAACACCGTCTTGCCGTTTACCTCGTGGGCAAAACTCTCGCCCCACTCGTCTTTTTCGATATGCATCGTCATGGTACGAAGACCGATGCGCTTCTGCCAGGTATCCAGCAGCTCTCCAGCGCAGTACAGCTCTACCTTTACACGGTACAGAGGCTGATCCCCGAGTCCGTTCGGCCACCACAGCTTCGGATTATCGATCTCGATGGTCTCCGGATCTCCCTCATATGTCTGTGACTGTCCGTCCGGATCGGTCACAGTCACTGTGTAGCTGTAATCCGTATCGTCAAGCTCCATCAGCTCTGTCTCAACCTCCAGCAGAAGAGTCACTTTCCCCTCCTCGTGGCGCTGGCGGATGTAGACACTGTCAAGGCGCGCTTTCTTCACGCCCAGAAGGCTGACCGGACGGAAAATACCGGCGTCAGGCAGGCATGCGCCCCAGTCCCAGCCGCTCATGTAGTGCGCTTTTCTCAGGTGCATGAATCCCTCGATCGTATCCTCATTTCCTATATTGCCATATTTTTTGAATGCCTCGGCCATGAACTTTAACGGGGAGTGCAGCGTTACGCTTAAAACATTGTCACCGGCTTTTAAGATGTTCTTTACTCTATATTCCCAGATGCGGTGCATATTGCAGGGGCTTCCGAGATGCTCGCCGTTTAAGTACACATCCGCCACAGTGTCGATTCCGTCAAAGTGCAGGAATACCTCGTCACAGTCTGCAAACTCACCGTCCTGTACGGTAAATACGGTGCGGTACTCGTAGTCCTTCTCCATCAGAGCCTTTGTCTGATACTCATTATCCTTAAAATAAGGATCCTCAATGCTGCCGCTGCGCAGCAGGTCTGTGTAAACGGTGCCCGGAACGACTGCACTGATCCAGTCCTCATTTTCCGTGCATCTAAGCTGCCATCCTTCCTGAATTTCTCGTTTTATCATAGTATGCCTCCTGTCAGTAATTTATTTTTCAAGTCCCGCTCTGGTGCGAAGCTCATCTGCATACCAGCAGATCACGTCTGTAATCTGATAAAGCTCGGACTCCCTGCTCACGCTTCTCCAGAGATTCTTAAAGTGCCAGTACCAGTGTTCAAGTGCATCTGCCAGTGCGAGAAGCTGCTCCTTGGAGTACTCCTCCCCGGATACGACAAGCCCTATCTCGTTGAAGATGCGCATACCCTCGGATGCAGTCAGATATGCTCCGGCATCCTCTCTCGTCTTCGTATCCAGATGCTTCATGCATCCTGCAAGCTCCTGCGCCAGAAGCGGCTGCTTCTCATTGTTTTCTCTCGCTGCCGCCTTCTTCTTCTCATCGTCCAGCGTAAACTGCAGCGCTTCCTGCGTATGCCCGTCCGCCATCGTCTCCTTATATTTTACAGCTCTCCACCAGCCGAACTCGGAGAGTACGCCAAGCTGATCCACCACGGAGAGCAGCTTCTCAGAAGAATCTCTGAATTCCACTTTCGAGATTCTGCGGTTCATCTCCTCGAATGGTACTTCTTTCTGATTCCATGAGAATTCCGCGCCATAGATTATGCCGGGAATACTCATAACCGGATGGTTAATATGGCCGTAGTCGCCCCAGTCTGTATTCAGCATGCCGACAGCGTTGTATTTCACGCCGTAGGAACACATGCGCGTGATATTATTATAGGAAGAGTTCAGAAGCGGTATGAACATATTCCATGATCCGACGCCCGGGCAGACATACTGAACCGCGCCGGCCTGAGCGAGCGCTCTCGTGTTATTCTCCAGCTCGTTCGGAGAATAGCCCCAATTTAAGCAGATCATCTCTTTCGGAAGCTCTCTGATAAATTCCGGGAAGCCGCAGATCACATCGCCCCAGAACATCGGGATTCTTCCCTTTGAGATCACAAACTCGGCCAGGCGCTTCACATAGCCGATGTACAGATGATCCACGCCGATCTCATCTGCAGCTGCCTTCGTCGCGCCTTTGCCAAGATCAAAGGTCTCGTCTGCACAGATATTAAAGTGCTTCGAGCGGAACAGCGGCATGAACTCGCTGATCATACCCTCGATCAGCTCTGCGCTCTCGTCCACAGTTACATTGATCGTATGGTGCGCCATACGGTCATTAAAACGGAACGGCTCCTTTCTGGGATCTTCCATCTCGCTTAAGTGCTGATACTGCTTTGTACGCAGCAGCTTATACAGGTGACCAAAGCATGACAGCGACGGCACAAGCTCAATGCCCAGCTTCCAGCAGTAATCATCCAGCTCCATAATGTCCTCCGCAGTCAGAGGAGTGTCATCTCTCCACATCTCGCTTAAATTTTCAAACAGGTAGGTATGCTCAATGTAGAGCTGCAGCTGATTCATCTTGTAGAAGCTCAGCGTGTCCGCCAGCCGCTTCAGCCAGGAGAGCTTCGGCACCCTGCTGCGGGTCGCATCGTGATAGAAGCCGCGGTTTTCCATCTGCGGCGCATCCTCAATCTCAAGATACGGCAGCAAAGCGCCCTCCTGGCGGATGATCTGGCGAAGTGTCTGAACGCCGTAGATCAGTCCTCTTCTATCTGCTCCCGTGATCTTTACTCCGTCCTCTCCGATCGAGAGCATATAGCTTTCCGGCGCTCCCTGTGCTGTTGACAGTCTAATTCCCGCATTCTTCGATGCTCCTCTCACAATCGAGAGTGTGATTCCCGCGGACTCTTTCAGTTCATCTCTGAGAAGCTGAGCGTGGAAGAGATTCTCCTGTGCGCAGGAATCGTCAAGGCAGATGGTGTGGGTGAAATTCAGATAATATACACCCTCTCTTGTCTCAAGTTTCTGTGGTTCCGGTATGATGTACATAACTTATCTACCGCCTTTCCTCTATCATTTTCCTTATTAAGCCGGAAAAAGGTGGAATACAGAAATACTCCCATATTCCACCTTTCCTCCTTATATTTTCACCGTACGGTGAATGGTAATCTTAGAAATTATTCAGCAGCCTCATCTGTTGTCTCAGCAGTATCGTCTGTTGTCTCAGCAGACTCATCTGTTGTTTCAGCAGTATCATCTGTTGTCTCAGTGCTCTCGCCAGCTGCTGCCTGAGCCTCTGCTGCTGTTTCTTTACGCATCTTCACGTAATCTTCCAGACCTAAGGTATTTAACTGCTCGCAGTATGCATCCCAGCCGCTGTCAATGTCAGCCTGTCCTGCAATCCACTGAGCTACAGTCTGCTCAATGTACTCCTGAATAGCTGTCTGAACTTCGCTCATCTCATCAGCCTGATCAAGCGGAATCCAGTAGGACGGAAGAACACCGGTCAGATGACCTTCATACTTAGCGTCAACCTCATCCTTCTCCTGATACGGCTCCGGAGTCGTCTTGATCTCGAATCCAAGCGGAACGTACTTCGGCAGAGCCTGCGGCCACAGGTTAGCCCATGTGTATCTATCCTGATCTTCCTGAGACAGAGTTGTTACGTCGATCTTGGTGTACTCGCCGTTGTCATTCTTCTGAACAACTTCCGGAATCGGTCCGTTGATGATCTGGATACTGTAATCCGGCTCGAAAACGGTATCCCAGAAACGAACGATAGCGCCAACATCCTCAGGATCTGTCTTGTTTGTGATTACAAGCTGTGTTCTGATTGTGGAAACACCTTCAGAATCCTGATACCACTTCGGATCGCTGCAGTTCTCGCTGGTAAGAACCGGAAGAGATACCCAGTCCGGAGTCTCACCGTTAGCATACGGCATAAAGTCAGAGCTTGCGTAGCACATCGTTGCGCCAAGCTGGTCATTTCCGCCCTTGCTCTCCCAGATAGAGGAATCCTGTGTGAATGCCTCCGGGTCGATCAGACCTTCGCTGTACAGCTTGTTAAGGAACTTCACGCCCTCTTTGAACTCTTCTGTATTGGCAACGAACTCAACCTCGCCGTCCTTCATGGTCATACCATTCTCATCGCAGGAAGCGCCGAACCATGCCATCATGTAGTTGATGTTCTTGTTGTTCGGGTCAAAGCTTAACGGGATCTCATCGTTCGGGTCACCGTTTCCGTTGGCATCCTTCTCTTTGAATGCCTTTAATACCTCATAAAACTCGTCTGTCGTTGTCGGCAGCTCCATACCTACGTTCTTCAGCCATCTGGTGTTGATGGAGATCTGATAATCTACCTTCGGAGCGTCTACCGTATACGGGATTGTATAGATATGTCCGTCCGGAGCCGTCATGGTCTCACGCGCACCCGGTACTTCATCCAGGATCTGCTGGATATTCGGAGCATATGCCTCGATGTAGTCCTCCAGAGGTACGAACATTCCCTGGCTTACGCCGTATTTCAGAATATCGGTATCTTTCAGCAGCCATCCGCCGATCATCTCGGGATAGTCGCCGGAGCTCAGCGCCAGAGACAGCTTCTCGGTAGCAACCTCGTTTGCGTAATACTCAACGTTAAAGTCAATACCGGTATCCTCTCTCAGCTTGTCAACCATATACCACTCTCCTGTGGAAGAAGAGTCATCGACGAATACTGTACAGGAAACTTCCTGTCCGTCTGCTACGATCGGAAGTCCTTCCTTGTTCCATTTGCCGTTGACAACGCCGTTTTCATCGACCTTGTCGTTCTCCGGGCTGTACTTCTCTGCTGTTGCATCGCCGCCTGTGCTGGTGCTGGCGCTGTCACCACCACTGCCGCCGCAGCCTGCAAACACGCCTGCCGCCATAACGCCGCTTAACAGAAGTGCCATTAACTGTTTTTTCTTCATAAACTTTTCCCTTCCTTTTCTTTATTTCATATCTGCGCCCCGCACGGAGCGCAGAATATGCTCAAAAATCTCTCAAATAATCAACCCTTTACAGAACCGATCATAACACCCTTTACGAAGTGCTTCTGGATGAACGGATAAAGGATCATTACCGGGATACTGGAAACGATGATCAGAGAGTACTTCATCAGGTCTACCAGTGCCTGCTGCTCCTGCAGTGCCTGCTGCATTTCCGGCGTTGTTACAGCCATCGACAGGTTCGCCTCATTGGAAATAAGGATACTTCTCAGGACGAGCTGCAGAGGATATTTAGACTCTGTCTTCATGTACAGCAATGCGCTGAAGTAGTTATTCCAGTGTCCGATTCCGTAATACAGAACCATGATAGCGATAATCGCTTTTGACAGCGGCAGCGCAATCTTGAAGAAGAACTTCGTGTGACCGCAGCCGTCCACCGTCGCCGCCTCAAAGAGCTCCTCAGGAAGGCTGCTCTCGAAGAATGTTCTTGCAACGATCATGTTGTACACACTCATTGCTCCCGGAACGATCAGGGACCACATGGTGTCCAGCATGTGCATATTCTTAACAACCAAGTAAGTCGGAATCATACCGCCGCTTACGAACATCGTAACCATGTAGAAGAAAGTTACGAACTTTTTGCCTGCGAACTGACGTCTGGACAGTGTATAAGCTGTCGGGATCGTCACGATCAGGTTGATACATGTACCAACCGTGGTGTAAAAGATGGAGTTTACGAAGCTTCGCATAACACGGGTGTCCTTGAACACTTCCGCGTATCCATCCAAGCTGAAGCCCACCGGAAGAAATGTCACATCTCCGCCTGATACCGCCTGCGGATCACTGATAGACGCAATAATTACGAAATACAGCGGATACGCAACGATAATCAGGATGAGTGTCAGAATAATAAACAGAGTAATATCAAAGGCTTTATCGGCTCTTGATTCTTTTACTTTGTTGCTTACTTTTGTTTTTGCTTTAGCCATATCTCACTGCCACCTCCTAGTACAGACTGATTCCAGCGCCCTTGCTGGCGATCTTGTTAACGATAATCAGCATTACCGCATTGACTGCAGAGTTGAACAGACCGATTGCGGACGAGTACGACTGGTTGGCATTTACAATACCGACTTTGTACACGTACGTTGAAATAATCTCGGAAACACCTGCATTCAGAGGGTTCTGCAGCAGGAAGGCTTTCTCGAATCCGACGGAGAGGATACTTCCGCAGCTGAGGATCAATAATACGATTGCTGTAGGAAGGATACTCGGGATATCGATGTGGCGGATAACCTGAAGCTTTGTAGCTCCGTCCATGATTGCCGCCTCATGCAGATCCGGGCTTACGTTAGCCAGAGCTGCGAAGTAAATGATGGAGTTCCATCCCATTGTCTGCCAGATACCTGACCACACATAGATATGGCGCCAGTAACCTGCATTTGCCATGAAGTTGACTGCTTCACCGCCTAATGACTCGATGATCTTGTTAATGAATCCGCTGCTCGGAGACAGGAACAAGTTCAGCATACCACACATAACTACGACGGAAATGAAGTTCGGTGCGTAGGTAACGGTCTGGATAACCTTGGTGTAGCGTTTGTGCTTGAACGCGTTCAGTGCCAGCGCCAGCAGGATCGGGATCGGGGTACCGGCGATCAGCGAGTAGATACTCAGTATGAACGTGTTGCGAAGCGTGGTGACAAAGTACGGCGACTCGAAGAAGCGTTTGAAGTACTTCATGCCTACCCACGGGCTTCCCATGAATCCCAGTGTCGGGTTGTAGTCGCGGAATGCGATCTGCACGCCGTACAGCGGTATGTAGGAGAAGATAAACGTGATGATTAATCCCGGAAGGACGAATACCCACAGCGGGAAATCGCGCTTGAATATTCTCACCACCCTGCCTTTCCTCTTCGCCGGACTAGTGCCGCCAGCTCCGTTTTTTTGCTTTTTCATAGCATCATCTCCTTTGCTTTTTATAATGTAACTTTTTGCCAAAAGTTAAACATTCATTGTTAACACTTGTTTACTTGTTTTTCATCGGTGTTTTAGAGATTTTTAATTTTTAATTTATGGTTATTATATAATATGACGATGCTAATGTCAACATAAGTTCTTGTATTGCAAGCATTTTATTTGATTTCCACAAAATTTTAATGCTAATTTTGTGAATTATACACAGATACTTTCTATTCACATCCTGTTCACATTTAACATTTTTTAACTTTTTGCGACATTCTGCATCTTTTTCTCTTTTCTGAATCTTTTTTCTCTTCCTGCGGTTGAACTGAAAAAGCCAGAAAACTGAAGTTTTCACTTTCGTTTTCCGGCTTCCCCATTGAAGCTTTATCTCAGTTATTTCTTATATGTAACCTTGTATGTCTTAATCTCATACGGCTTGATAACAATGTCGAATCCGCCGTCTGTCCATGCAAGATCGCGTTCCTCTTCTTCCATGAGGTTGCACTCTGCAACGCGCTCCACTTTGGAGAGGTTCACATTTACATGTGCTTTCGTACGTGCATTCTCACTCTCATAAATACGCAGGATCACACCGCTTCCGTCTTCCGCCTGCTTTACAGCCTCGATTATTACGTTGCGCTTGTCCACGGATACGAAGCTGTAGGACTCCTGAGCTGCTCTTCCTGCCTTAACATATACCGGCACGTTCAGCTTGTAGGACTCCTGGATGGTACCGCCGTCACGGAATCCCTCGCCGTGCGGATACAGTGAGTATACCATCACATGCTTCTCCTGGTCTGCTGTCGGATTCGGATCGTTTCCGGACTTTAAGAGTGTCAGAGCAATATTGCCGTTCTTTACGGAATGACCGTACTTGCAGTCATTAAGCAGGCTGACTCCGTAGTGTCCCTCGGAAAAGTCCATCCACTTCTGTCCGCAGCTCTCAAATCTTGCTTCTTCCCAGCTTGTGTTCGTGTGAATCTTCCTCGTCACATTTCCAAACTGTATATCAAATGCCGCCTCGTCAGAATGCACATCCACAGGGAAGTGTACCTTCAGCAGATGCTGACAGTCTTTCCAGTCAATCTTTGTGTCAAAGTCAATTCTGCGTGTGTCTGCGTAGAAATAAATCGTCTGGCAGATCTTTGACTTGCTCACGGAACGCTCAATCTGCAGCGCTGCGCGCACCGGCCCGTTCTCGATCCACTCCATACGGTCTACACCTGTCACATCCCAAAATTTCTCTGTATAGTACATGTCAATGTCCCAGTTATTGTAGTCCATCGGCTTATCCTCGTACATACGGATCAGGTTGCCCTTCTCCCCATCCTGGATAATCTCGCGATCGTAATCCTTGTCATAAATGGATGAGAACAGTCCGTTTTCGTCCAGAACTGCACGGTAGAACGGGGTCTCGATTGTATTTCCGTCGATCACAAAGGAAGTCTTCTTTTCTGCCGGTGCCTGTGCTGCGCGAAATACCTTCCAGCCCTTTGCCGGAATATTGCGCACATAGACAGTGCTTCCCTGCTCCGTCTTCTGTACCGGGTAGACGTTGCCCTCGCTGTCACAGAGAGCTTCCGCCTGGATCTTCTCATCGAGTGTCACAACGTCACTGCGCTCAAATCCAAGCGTATTGAACAGCGTTACGCCCTCTCCCGCCGGAGCCAGCTTCTCCAGCCGTTCTTCGATCAGTGCCTTTGCCTTCGCGCCGACTTGATCGTACTCCTGCTTTGTCAGCTCATAAACTTCATGAATGGATGTACCCGGAAGAATATCATGGAACTGGTTTCTCAGGATCAGTTCCCACATCCAGGCGAGATCTTCCGACGGATAGCATCCTGTCAGCACGCTCAGGAACTCGAGATCCATCATTGTGAACTCGCTCTTTCTGTTTGAGCGCTTGTTTCTTCCCATGGAAGTGTACGTTCCGCGGTGATACTCGAAGTAGAGCTCTCCCTCCCAGGTTGCAAGGCGCTTATTATCCTTTACGCGCTCCTCCAGTTCCTCAAAATATTTTCTGGAAAACTCCTGGCGCACCATCGGGATACCCTTTACGCCCTTTTCCATACGCATGGAAGTCTCAAGCATCTCCCTCGTCGGGCCGCCGCCGCCGTCGCCGTATCCGTAGCTGATCAGGATATCATTGTTAATATTCTTATCCTGGTATCTCTCCCAGCCGCCTAAAATTGCATCCGGATGAAGCATTCCATTGTATGTAGTGAAGAAATTCTTCACATCCTGTCCCACACCAAGCGTGGTGATCAGGTGTGTAAGAACCTCTGTGCCGTCGATACCGCGCCACATGAATGTGTCATGAGGGATCTTATTAATCTGATTCCATGCAAGCTTCGTGGTCATAAAGTAGTCGATGCCGCTGCGCTTCATAATCTGAGGCAGCGCTCCTGAATATCCGAATACATCCGGAAGCCACAGAATACGGTTGTCCACTCCGAACTCATCCTTAAAGAACTTCTTCCCCTTTAAGAACTGGCGAACCAATGACTCACCGGAGGTCAGATTACAATCTGCCTCTACCCACATGCCGCCTTCCGGCTCCCAGCGGCCCTCTGCAATGCGCTCTTTTACGCGCTCATAAAGCTTCGGATAGCGAACCTTTAAGAAATCATAGAGCTGCGGCTGGCTGGACATAAACTTGTAGTTGGGATACTCATCCATCAGCTTTAATACTGTCGCAAAGCTTCGCCCTGTCTTCTCACGCACCTGCTCTACCGTCCACAGCCATGCCACATCGATGTGTGTGTGTCCGATGCAGGTTGCAATCACATCGCGATAGCCTGCCATGTCCTCGTAAAGTGCTTTCTGTATATATGCAGATGCTTCTCTTAAGGAGCGGTAGAAGTCCTCAGAGTACGGTGTTCTCAGATCGAGCAGGTTGATGCAGGAGTTAAGAATCTCTGTAATCTCCTGTACGGCAGTATCCTCACCCATCTCCTTCATACGCGGGAATGCGCGCAGCGGAACAATCAGATCATAATACAGGCTCTCAATCTCATGGTCGATCTCCAGGATTTCCGGAATCAGACGGAATTCGCTGTGCAGCGTCCCTGTATAGGACTGCAGTCCGAACTGATACGTCCTTCCAGCCTCAGCGCTTCTCGTCAGAAGCACTCTTCGGTGATTCATATCCATGCCCTGTACCGGCTCTCCGTCCAGGAACAGTAAGAACTGCGGGTTTCTGGCATCGTCCCACTCATCGATCTGGGTTTTAACACCCAGCCAGATCTCTTTGCCCTGCAGCCTCTCCGGAACCGTATATTCCGCTTTGAACCAGTAGTGTTCGTCTGTTCCATACCAGTGCATGGTCATACTGTCAAATGCTTCCCACGGCTGCTCTGCCTTCTGCGCATCCTCCGGATAAATAAAGTTTCCCTTCTTATACTGAAGGTGCTCGATGGTTTCTGTGGAAACTACAGACAGCTTTAATAACTCTCTGCATATTACCCCGACCCGTCGGTCCAAATATCTCATGCGTACCTCCTTTTGCCGCTTCCTCTGTCCGGACATTTTTCTCTGTCCCGTACGGCAGTATTTTGATATACCTGAATATTAGCATCGGTTAAGTCAATTTGCAACACTTTTTTACTTTTTCTTGCGCGGTTAGGCGTGATCTGTTAAAATATTGTTATCAATTTATGCGAGGTTTAACGTATGAAAAAGCCAACTATGCAAATGATCGCAGATGCTGTGGGAGTGTCCAGAATTACAGTCTGGAAGGTACTGAACAACCGCCCCGGAGTCTCACAGGTGCTGCAGAATCAGATTCTGGAAGCAGCGGTCAGGATGGGATACCCTGCACTCGAGACAATTGCCCAGGCTCCGGCTGCTGCATCTGAAGCCAGGAACGCAGACATCTGTACTATCTCTGTCGTCGTGTCCCGTCCCGATTCCTCCGCTTTCTGGCTGAACATTATCCACGAAATCGCCAAAGTTGCAAGCAAGCAGAGCTGCTCCGTTCTCTACACCTATGTCCCGTCTGAAATTACGGAAAGCTACGAGCTTCCGCCCGCGCTGACCACGGGCACTGTACAGGGCATGATTGTCCTGAATATCTATGATTACAATCTTCTGACGCTTCTTAATAACCTTCCCATCCCGAAGGTATTTCTCGACTGTGTCAGCAACTTTCCAATCGACGCGCTGACCGGAGATCTCGTTTTGCTCGAAGGAAAGCACAAAATTGAAGAAATCACAGATATGCTGATTCAAAAAGGCAGGCGCAGGATCGGATTTGTCGGAGACATCCACTACGCACTGACAAACCGAATGCGCTACGACGGTTATTTAACCTCTCTGCGGTCACACGGAATTCCGGTGGAAGCCAAATTCTGCTTTACGGATTCCGTCGGTATTCTGAGCCCTGTGACGAAGATTCACGCCTTTCTGGATCATCTCGACGAGATGCCCGACGCACTTGTCTGCGCCAGTGATTTTGTCGCAAGCTGCGTGTATCAGTATTTGTCTGCTCACGGCTATTCCGTGCCGGAGGATATCGCACTGTCCGGTTATGACAATACAAAGGAATATCTTGAAATCAGCGACCTGCTTACAACCGTGGACATCAATACGCCTGCTGTGGGTGTACGGCTGTTCTATCAGCTCCGTTACCGGATTGAAAATCCCGATGCAAATTATGAAACGATTTATCTGAATCCCGAGATTATTTACCGCGGGTCGACGGGCTGATTTCTCTGTAACCCGTTTTTCAGTTGCCCGGCGTCCGAGAACGTGCTACAATGATTGCTGTACGTATGAAGGAGGAAGTATTATTTATGGAAGAAAAGAATCCGATTCAGGTCGCCGACCGGCTCTTTCTCGTTCTTGAGACACTGGCAGAAACGGGACCTGTGGGCATGGCTGATCTGAGCAGAATGCTGGAGCTTCACAAGAGCACTGTGCACCGGCTTTTGACTTCCCTGATCTATATGGGATATGTCCGCCAGGAAGAGGACACCGGACGGTATTTTCTGTCGTTTAAGCTCTGTGAGCTCTCCAACAAGATTTTAAATAAACTGGATATTCTTGACCTGATACGCCCGTATCTGAAACGGCTCGCGCAGCAGACCGGTGAGACCGTGCATTTCGTACAGCTTGACGGGGCTGAGGCAGTCTACATATATAAGGAAGAATCCTCTCAGAATTCCGTGCGAATGGTATCCAAAGTCGGAAGCCGGATTCCGCTGTACTGCTCCGGCGTAGGCAAGGCGATTGCTGCTGACATGACCGAGCATCAGATTCGAAGATTTTGGGAAAAAAGCCGGATTGAAAAGCTCACGGAGCACACCATTACGGACTTCAGCGAGTTTCTCGCGGTTATTGAGGATGTCCGACAGAAGGGCTATGCGCTCGACAACGAGGAGAACGAAGTCGGTGTTCGCTGCATCGCGGTAAGCCTTCCCGACTACCGCGGAAGGGCAAAGTACGCCTTCAGTATCTCGGCTCCCGTGGGACGTATGACAGATCGAAGGATTGAGGAGCTCGCGGAACTTCTCTTGAACACAAAGGGAGAGCTTCTCCATTTGTAATCCCGCAAAAAAGCGTCACACAGCACAGAAATCCCGGTATTCAGGTATTGTTTCCGCCTGAATACCGGGATTTTCTTCTGTCAGCTTCTCTGCCGCAGCATCGGCGCAAACTTCTACTCTCTTGACATTCAGATATCGATGTGATAATACTATGTTCATAAACTTCACACATGAGGAGGAATATCAATGGAAAAAATTGCAAGTTTTACAATTGACCATATCAAACTGAAACCGGGCGTTTACGTTTCCCGAAAGGATCACATTGGGAATGAGACAATTACTACTTTCGATCTGCGGATGACCTCTCCGAATGATGAGCCTGTCATGAATACCGCAGAAGTGCATACTCTGGAGCATCTTGGAGCAACGTATCTGCGGAACCATCCGAAATATAAAGACCGCATCATCTATTTCGGTCCAATGGGATGCCGCACAGGCTTTTATCTGCTTCTTGCAGGCGATTTAACCTCACGCGATATTATTCCCCTGGTTACGGGTATGTACGAATTTGCCCGTGATTTTGAGGGAGAAGTACCGGGTGCTTCGGCAAAAGACTGCGGGAATTATCTGGACATGAATCTGGGAATGGCAAAATATCTCGCCAAGAAATATCTGGATGAAGTGCTGTATGGCATTGAGGATGACAGACTGGTATATCCTGAGTAAACGCAAGCCGAGGGCATATAAAAGCTGCGCCTGTTTCGCTTGCCGGCGCAGCTTTCTTATCATATCATATGCTTCTCCTCTTCCCTCATCTCTCTGCGAAATCTCGCACGTATGCTGTCCACGGAAGCGTCAAGCACGACGGCAAGTTCACCGCATGCGAGTTTTTCGGCGAATTTCAGGAAGTGCTCGTCTACCTGTCCGAACTTCTTGTTGTGAGCCGCTGCTTCAGCGCGCTTGGCGTAGACCTCTTTCATCAGCTCCAGCAGTACCTCCACGTCGTACGTCTCGAGCATAGTCTCATAGTGTTCACGAACCTGACGCTGGACGCGTGAGCGAAAGATCCTGGGCTGGATGCCGGGGAAACGGCGGATGCAGTCCTGCGCTTCCTCGCGGTCTACCACACTGCGCATATGGGCGCAGCCGTCCACGGGAACATAGATAACGTCGCCCCTGGAAAAGACCGGAGAGAGCTTGTAATACCTGTGCGGCTTGATGCCCTCCCCGAAAGAGTATTCACCGATATTCTCGATCCGGCATACGCCGGTCTTTCCGTACATCACATAATCACCTGTCTGAAACATTTTATTCACCTCTTTTTTCTGAAACCGAATGGTCTGTCTGTAGTGTTGCCATTTTTTCTCAAATTCAATCACAGCGTCTCCTGCGGCGTCCGGTTTTACCGTCTGATGTCATACTTTTTATGCAGGCATGTAACACACGGCCGTTTGCCCCTGGTATTATTCTATCATAATTCAGCAAAATGTTTCAAAGGAGATTATGCACAATTTTTTCCGTTCCACACAGGGGCAATCTGCCCTGTTATGAGCTTGCGGAAGCAGTTTTTCCCTCATCTCCCGGTTCTTTGAGCTTTCTCCACACGGTTGCCATCATGGTTCCAAAGCTCACCAGACCTCCGACAAAGTTCGATATCGGCTCCGCGAGAAAGACTCCCATTACGCCCAATCCGGCAATTCCCGGCAAAATCAGCGTCAGCGGCACGACGATGATCACCTTACGGAAGATTGAGAAAAAGATCGCCTGCTTTGATTTTCCCAGCGCCACAAAGGTCGACTGTCCCGAGAACTGGAACGACATCATAAAGAATCCGAAAAAATAAATATGAAGCGGAGTCACTCCGTTTGCCAGCAGTTCGGGATCACTGTTGAAGATATGTATAAACTGTCTCGGAAATACAAACAAGACCGCCCACACGATCAGCATATATACCATTCCGGAGATCGTCATAAACATTATGCCGCTGCGCACCCTCCGATACGCCCTGGCACCGTAGTTATATCCCAGCACAGGCTGTGCCGCATTCGTAAGGCCGGAGATCGGCATGCTCACAATCTCGCGCACAGAATTTACCACCGTCATGATTCCGATATACAAATCCCCGCCGTAGATCTGCAGTGTGGCATTACACACCACCTGTACGATGCTGTTCGTCACAGACATGATAAACCCTGACATCCCCAGCCCCACAATATCCTTCAGCATCTTGCAGCGCACCTTCAAATACCTGCGCTTTAAGTGCAGGAGCGCCTGCTTTCCGGTCAGGAATTTCAGAACCCATGCCGCTGAGACAAACTGGGAAATAACGGTGGCTGCTGCTGCACCGCGCACGCCCAGATCCAGCACAAAAATAAAGACCGGATCGAGAATAATATTGAGCACCGCTCCGATCAGCACCGTGAGCATACCCTTTCTCGCAAACCCCTGCGCATTGATAAATCCGTTCATGCCCAGGCTTATCATCACAAAAATGCTGCCGCACAGATAGATGCTCAGATAATCGTCAGCATATGAAATCGTGGCGTTGCTGGCTCCAAACAGATAGAGCACCGGCCGCTTGAGGCACAGCCCCAGAATCGTCAGGACAATACCGGTGAGAATCAGCATGGAAAATGTATTTCCCATAATCTCCTCCGCCCGGTGCGACTGCTTCTTGCCCCTGGCAATGGAAAAGAGCGGCGCGCCGCCCATACCAAACAGATTGGAAAACGCTGTGATGATCGTCAGGATCGGAAACGTAAGTCCCAGCCCCGTCAGAGCCAGCGTTGAGTTCTCCGGGAGATGTCCGATGTACATACGGTCAATAATATTGTAGAGCAGGCTGACAAGCTGCGCCATCGTCATCGGGATGGCAAGCCTCAGTATAGCGGAGCGGACGCTTCCCTTTGTAAAGTCCGCCTGTTCCTGTGCATTTGGTTTTATTTTTTTACTTTCCATACCGCTTCATTCCCTTATAAGATTTTTTTGAGTATCCACTCTTTGAAGGGTGTGTACGGCCGATAGCGAACCGGAGGCTCCAGCGGGCAGAACTTGGCAACTATACTTTTCTCGTGCGTAAATGTCTCGAACGATTTTCTGCCGTGATAGCTTCCCATGCCGCTCTCTCCTACACCTCCAAAGCCCATTGCAGACGCTGCAAGGTGAATGATCGTATCGTTGACGCATCCGCCTCCAAACGGCACGGAATGTATAATATCCCCTGCGAGCGCCCGGTCAGAGGTAAAGAGATAGAGGGCAAGCGGTTTAGGTCTGGAAATAATCTCGCGCTTCACCTCCCGGATATCCGTAAATGAGAGCACCGGGAGCACAGGTCCGAAGATTTCCTCCTGCATTACAGGACTATCCCATGTGATTTTTGTCAGCACTGTGGGAGCAATTTTCAAAGTTTCCCCGTCTCCCTGTCCGCCGCAGACGATATGCTCATCCCTGATCAGTCCCAGTACGCGGTCGAAATGCTTCCGGTTGATCATCTTGGGATAATCCCCGCATTTCTGCGCGTTGTCCCCGTACATTTTATGGATCCATTTCTTCAGATAAGAGAGAAAGCGCTCCCTGACGCACTCCTCCACATATACATAGTCAGGAGCCACGCACGTCTGCCCGCTGTTCAGGAACTTTCCAAACACGATGCGCTTTGCCGCGATATTCAGATTTGCGCTTTTTTCCACTATGCACGGACTCTTTCCGCCCAGCTCCAGCGTTACCGGCGTCAGGTGCTGTGCCGCTTTCTCCATCACAAGTTTCCCCACGCTAACGCCTCCGGTAAAGAAAATATAGTCAAACTTCTGCTCGAGCAAAGCGGTATTTTCCGCTCTTCCGCCCTCTGCCACCGCAGCATAATATTCCGGAAATGCTTCTTCCACAACGAGACGGATCGCTGCTGACACTGCGGGAGCATACGCTGACGGCTTTACCACACAGCAGTTTCCGCCCGCGATCGCACCGATCAGGGGTTCCATGGACAGCATAAACGGATAATTCCACGGCGCCATCACCAGCGTCACGCCGTACGGCTCCCGGACAGAAAAGCACCGCGCCGGAAGCTGCCCCAGGGCAGGCAGGTGCGGCTGCGGACGCATCCACGCTTTTAAGTGACTCCTTACATAAGAAATCTCCGAGTATACCATGCCGATTTCCGTCATGTATCCCTCAAATGAAGATTTTGCGAGATCTTTTTTCAGGGCTGTCTGAACGCTTTCCTCGTGCAGACGCACTGCACGCTCCAGCCGGTTCAGCATGTGCATTCGAAATTCATAACTCAGCGTTCTGCCCGTGCGGTAGAATGCTCTTTGTTTCTTTACAAGTTCTTCCATATCCATTTTGATCCCTCCTAATATGACAGCGGGGATACTGAATCTACAGTATCCCTCGCCCGGACTTATCCCTCTACAATCAGAAACGTGCCATCCTCCAGAGAAAACACCTCGCTGGCATCCAACAGCTCCTCATCGCTCATGCCCTCTACATCCATTCCGCTCTCGTCGAGATAGCGGCGTACCTCCTGTATGGAATTTACTTCCACTGCCAGGCAGTCCTCGAGCACTTCCTCCGCTTCCTCATAAGACGCAGCCACCGGCTCATCGAATAACTGTCCCTGGTTCTTTAAAAATGTTTCCACGCTTTCTTTTTTGTATGCCATATTTTCTTCCTCCCTATATTCGTGAGATTAATTCTTTTAAAGACTGCTCTACCTGTGCCGTATGGTACGGGCACATCGCATAGATCTCAGGCTTGGCATTATCCATCGCCACCGGAAAACCCACACTTTCGAGCAGTTCCCTGTCATTATAATTATCCCCGAAAGCCATGCACTCGTCGGGTGCTATTCCCAGATGCTCCTGCAGCACTTTGAGAGCCCGCCCTTTATGTACGCCCTTGGGGGTGAAATCAAGCCATTCCAGTCCGGAGACAACCGCCTGGACCCGGTCGCCGAAACGCTCTTCCCAATAGCTGCTTATCGCATCGACTCCCGTTTTCTGATAAATCGAAATTTTAAAATATTCTTCCTCAACTGCAAAGATATCATCCACAACTGTGACATTATTTTTGACTATATCCCGTATGCGGTGCAGATAGGACTCCTCCTTAGGCATCAGATAGCTCGTATTGACACCGGAGAGCAGAATCTCTGCCCCTTCCGTCTCCCAGATCGCATGAAGCAGCTCCTGCCCTGTCGCCCGGTCCATCACATCCTTATGCAGCAGCTCTCCCTGAAAAAAGGAAAGGCAGCCATTCTCACAGATATAGCCCAGCCGGTCTGCGATCGGTGCGAACAGCCGCTGCAGATTGGCGTACTGTCTGCCGCTTGCCGGTACAAAAATGATTCCTTTTTCCATCAGCTTTTCGATCAGCCCGCACGTCTCATCGTTAAGCTTCTGGCTTCCGTTCTGTAAGAGCGTACCGTCCAGGTCGCTCGCGATAAGCTTAATCATCGCCTTTCTCCCTCCTGCAGCGCAAGAAAATCTCCCGGGCTTTCTATGATTGTATCCGCGTGGTTTTTCTCCAGTTCTTCTCTTGTGCGGAAACCCCAGAGCACGCCGACGGTATACATGCCTGCCGCCTTTCCGGTCTGCATATCGGTATTTGTGTCGCCTGCGTAAATACATTCTTCCGGCTTTACGCCGAAGCGTCCGGCAATCAGAAGCGGTGCATCCGGCGCGGGCTTTCGCGGAATCTCAGGTTTTTGTCCGAGTATAACGTCAAAGAGCTCCGTGCCGAACAGCCCCTCCACACATCCGACTGCCGCCTCATGCGGCTTATTCGAGCACACTGCAAGCTTCACGCCTCTGCGCTTAAGCTCCTTAAGCGTCTCTGTCATTCCTTCAAACGGTTTTACATGGTACAGCGGGTCTTTGCGGAACACATCGCGGTACATCTGCTGTGCTTCTTTTAAGTTCTCCGCCTTGCCGTGCGCGGCAGCAAAGCACCGCTCCATCAGTGCATCCGCCCCGTCCCCGGCAAAGTATTTAAACTTCTCCACCGGCTGCGGTTTCATATGAAAGTGTTCAAGAACCTGGTTAGATACATGCGCAATCGACTCCAGCGTATCCGCAATCGTCCCGTCCAGATCAAATATACAAGCTTTATACAACCTTTGTCTCTCCTTTGTAAGCAGTATTGAGGCGCGCTTTTGTCCGAATTGCGCGCGCTCTTCTATATAGTATAACTTTTTCTTGGCAGTGCCGCAAGATAAAACAGACGGATTCCAACTTTTTATGCGAATAAGCCTTTTCTTTTCCCTAAAAAAGCAGTATAATAGGTTCAGCTTTCCACTTGACAGCAGAAAGTCCCTGTTTTTTGGGAATACTGTCTGTATCATTATTATGTTCCGAAAGGAGTATTGAGATTATGTCTAAGAAATTTGGTAAAATATTGGGGATTACCGCTGTAGTTGCAGCGGCGGGAGCTGCAGCGGCGGCTTTTCTTACAAGGGACAGACGCAGCAGAAGCAGGCTTGAGGATGACTTTGAGGATTTCACAGATGAATTTGAGGATGACGAGGAGTGTGCCTCCTGCGCGAAAGCGGAGCGGACATACACGACACTTCCGAAGGATGCCGTGAAGAAGGCTGAGGAAGAGGCTTCTTCTGACGAGGCTGAGGAAAAAGACGGCGGGGAAGAGCCGGAGGATACCGAAGAGACTTCTGCGGACGAAGAAGACGACGATGACGAAGAATAAGCAGCCGCATATCTGCGGCAAAGGGGGCTGTGAAGTACAGCCCCCCTTTTTTCATACCTTTTTGTTATCGCTCCATGCCTGTTCAAGCGCATCCGCTGCTCTCTCCAGCTCATCCAGCCTGAGGGTGGAGTAGCCAAGCAGAACCGCCTCACCCTCGTACCGCTTCTGCCCCTCCATACGATAGCGGCTGATGCCGTACACGCGGATACCGCTCCCGGCGGCACGCCGCACTGCCTCCTGCTCAGTCATTCCATTTACAAAATGCACCACGAGATGAACGCCCGCCTGTTCGCCGGATACGCGGCAAATCTTCTCCATTTTCCGCAGTCTGCCAAGCATGAGATCGTGTTTTGCCTTGTACACGGCGCGCATCCTATTCAGATGGCGCTCAAAATGCCCTCCGCGCAGGAACTCCTCCATAATCTTCTGATCCACCCGGGAGACAGTGACAGAAAAAAGTATGCCCTTTCTCCGGTAGATCTCCAGAAGCCCCATCGGCAGTACCATATAGCTGATACGGATAGACGGGGCAATAGATTTTGAAAATGTCCCAAGATAGATCACCCGCCCGGCAGTGTCAAAACCCTGAAGTGCCGGGATCGGCTTGCCCTTGTAGCGAAATTCGCTGTCGTAGTCGTCCTCGATGATATACCGGTCCTCCGCCTTCGCTGCCCAGGACAGCAGCTTCATCCTGCGGCGCAGCGGCATCACAATTCCCGTCGGGAATTGATGAGACGGCATCACATACGCCACATCTGCGCCCGATTTCTCAAGCTCCTCCACGAGCATTCCGCTCTCATCCATTCCCACGCTGATGACGTCGCAGCCCATCGCCTCCAGGCAGTGCCCTGCTGTGCAGTACGTCGGATTTTCCATTGCGATCCTGCTGCTCCCGTTCATGAGCACATGCAGAAGCAAAAGCAGGTAATCGTTTCCCGCGCCCACAACGATCTGCTCGGGCGTACAGTTTACGCCGCGGGCATAATGCAGATAATCCGAGAGCGCCTCACGGAATCCCGGCTCTCCCTGCGGCTCTCCAAGCTGAAAGAGCTGCGGATCCTCCTCGGACAAAACTTCCCTGGATATCTTCCTCCAGATATTGTACGGAAAGCCGTCCGGGTCTATACCGCTTACCGCGAAATCATACCGGTACCGCTCCTCCCGGCTCTGTCTGCGCTCCTTCTTCTCCGGCTCCTTAAATTCCATATGGCACAGACCCTCAAGACTGCACACATAATACCCCTTGTACGGCACAGATTCAATATATCCCTCAGACAAAAGCTGCTCATACGCCAGATCCACCGTACTTCGGCTGACCTGCAGATTCGCACTCATTCTCCGCGACGACGGCAGCTTTTCCCCTGCGGGAATCCTTCCGTTTTGAATTTCCTCCCGGATGTGCTGGTAAATCTGCTCATACAGCGGCTTATGAGACTTTGTATTCAGACTGATCGCCAATTCCTGCATCTTATTTCGGAAGCTTAAAGGAGCTCTTGAGCGATACAATTCTGTTGAACACCAGCGCGTCCGGTCTGGAATCGCGGGAATCCACGCAGAAAAATCCGTTCCGCACGAACTGGAAGCTGTCGTAAGCTTCTGCTCCAGCGAAGTTCGACTCCACATAGCAGTTCTTTAAGACGGTCAGAGAATTCGGGTTTAAATTGAGAGATCCGTCCTCATTGTAAACCCCCTTCTCCTCATCGATGATATTTTCATACAGGCGGCACTCTGCTTTAAGCGCTTTCTCCGCGCATACCCAGTGAATGGTACCCTTTACCTTTCTGCCGTCCGGGGCGTTGCCGCCGCGGGTCTGCGGGTCATAGGTACAGTGTACAACTGTGATATTGCCGTCCTCATCCTTCTCAAATCCGGTGCATGTCACAAGGTAAGCATTCATCAGGCGCACCTCATTGCCCGGGAACATACGAAAATACTTTCTCGGAGGAATCTCCATGAAATCCTCTCTCTCGATATACAGCTCTCTTCCGAAAGGAATCTTACGGCTACCAAGGCTCTCATTTTCCAGATTGTTCGGCGCGTCCAGATACTCGATTTCACCCTCCGGATAATTATCTATCACAAGCTTGACAGGATCCAGTACAGCCATCATACGCGGTTTCTTGAGCTTTAAATCCTCGCGGATACAGTACTCGAGCATTGCGTAATCCACAGAGCTGTTTGCCTTGGAAACGCCGCACAGCTCCACAAATCTGCGGATAGATTCCGGCGTAAATCCGCGGCGCCGCAGTGCTGCGATGGATACCAGGCGCGGGTCATCCCAGCCATCCACAATGCCTTCCTCCACGAGCTTTTTGATATATCTCTTTCCAGTCACCACGTTTGTCAGGTACAATTTGGCAAACTCAATCTGCTTCGGAGGATGCGAGTACTCCAGCTCCCTTACAACCCAGTCGTACAGCGGGCGGTGATCCTCAAACTCCAGCGTACAGATGGAATGCGTCACGCCCTCGATGGCATCTTCAATCGGATGCGCAAAATCGTACATCGGGTAAATGCACCATTTATCTCCCGTTCTGTGATGTTCCATATGAGCCACGCGATAAATCACCGGGTCACGCATATTAATGTTCGGGGATGCCATATCGATCTTCGCGCGCAGAACTCTCGTGCCGTCCTCAAACTCGCCGTTCTTCATGCGCTCAAACAGATCCAGATTCTCCTCCACACTGCGGTTTCTGTACGGGCTGTCTTTGCCCGGCTCCGTCAGCGTACCGCGGTACTCGCGGATCTGATCCGCCGTCAGATCACAGACGTAAGCTTTTCCCTTTTTGATCAGCTTAACCGCCGCCTCATACATCTGATCAAAATAGTCAGACGCAAAAAACAGCCTGTCCTCCCAGTCTGCACCAAGCCAGCGTACATCCGCCTCGATGGATTCTACGAATTCCAGCTTCTCCTTTGTCGGGTTCGTATCGTCAAAACGCAGGTTAAACTGTCCGTGATACTCCTGGGACAGTCCGTAATTCAGTAAAATAGATTTCGCATGTCCGATATGCAGATACCCGTTCGGCTCCGGCGGGAAACGGGTGCAGATTTTGTCGTATGCACCCTCTGCGAGATCCTTCTCAATAATCTGCTCAATAAAATTTTTGGAAACAACTTCTTTTTCTTTGGAAACGATTTCTGGTTCCATGCCTCTCCTCCTCGTATTTATTATAAATAGAAGTTTTTAGACTATGTTACATGATACCATAAAATACGCGGTTTTCAAAGGATTTTTTTCTGCGGAAGGCTGATTCCCAAAGCCGCCTGTCACTCTTCCTCCAGCAGCTCCAGAAATTCCTCCCTGCTCATGCTTCCGATATTTCCGGCAGCTCCGTCCATTACCTTCTGCGCCAGGCTTGCCTTGGTCTCCTGAAGTTTCTGAATCTTTTCTTCAATCGAATTTTTCACAATCAGTTTATATACTGTGACCTTCTTCGTCTGGCCAATCCGGTGGGTACGGTCGGCTGCCTGATTCTGCGCCGCCTGATTCCACCGCGGATCATAATGAATTACCACATCCGCTCCGGTCAGATTCAGGCCCACGCCGCCTGCCTTGAGGGAGATTAAATATCGTATTTTTTGTTGAGTTTCTGCTCTGTCAATATATTTACCAGCCGAAACGAGTTATCTTGCTCTTTTCCATCTTCAGTCAGTTTGGTACGCAATTTTTCGCGATCGTCTTCCGTTAGATATACTCCGTCCAAAAACAATTCCATTTTATGGTATAAAATAATTGTTCACGGATAAAAAATGGCGATTTTCCGAGGGCAATCATGATCTTTCCAACGGATATAGGGTCTCCCCAAACGGCATAGCAGGACGATGTCCTGCATCGCCAGTCAATTCTCCAGTCTCTTCTACATGAGCAGCTATCTTCCTGCGAAATCCTACAGCGAATAACGATGTATCAAGAACTGTTTCATGAATCTGCTGCAGTTCCCGCAAAGTGAATTTCTCCGGCAAAAGCGGAAAAGCAATATGCGTATCTGTGATCCACTTGCAAAGTTAAGATATATTAAGCTGCCAAAACCATTTTATAGAGTTTACGCCATCACCACCATGCACTCTTTTTCACAGAAAGCTATGCCATATTTGATGATCTTTTTCGTACCTCGGCGCTTCAGCCCTTCCGCGTACTTCTTTTCTTCAAAAGTTCCGTTACCTCATCTTCCGTAAATCAAAAACTATCACAGAAATAAGGATCTGATACAGTCATCACATTCAGACTGTTAAGTCCTGTGCAGATCCTACCTCTGTCGGCTGGGCATAAGCTTTTTTGTCCAGAGTCCCTGCTTTTCTGTTTTTCTCCGCAATTTCTCTATTTTTTTCCTGTTCAGATGCTAAACCAGTTCATCCCGCACCATTTTCTCAGCGTTTTCCCAGAGAATTTCCCTCAGATAGTCTTCCTCCAGATGGCGTTCCATCCATTCCAGCGCTTTCCCTAGCTCCGGGCGGCGGCTTCCAAGGTTGTGCATATCGCTGCCCAGGAAATGAATTCTGCCGCCGGTAAGCTGGCGTCTGCACCAGCGCGTGGTTCCATTCAGGCAGGAAGCGCCGATACTGGAAAAATTTATCTGCAGATAAGCGCCGCTCTCCGAAAGTTCCTCCGTGCAGTCGCTCTCTCTGAGGCAGCGATAGCGCTCAATATGTGCCAGAATGGGACGGTACCGCGCCCATACCAGCTCGCGCACCGCGCTGTACAGCTCACGATAGGAAATTGAGTAGGGAAATTCTGTCAAAACGTAGGAGGTGCCGGTCATGGGCAGCAGCTTCCCGTTGTTCAGATGTTCTATGCATCCTCTGGAATAAAAGATTTCCTCCCCAAGATAGAGCTTCAAATCAGGAAATTTCTGCTGTGCCTGCTCCTGTACCTTCTCCAGCAGGCTGCGGCATTGCGTAGGACTGACACGGCTCGCAGAACCGTGCGGCGTAGCCATAACAGCGCGGACCCCCTGGTTGTACGCCATTTTGAGCATTCCCATGGTGGTCTTCATACTGTCTGACCCGTCATCCACGCCTGGCAGAATATGCGTATGTATATCGAAGATTTTTCTCTGCTTCATCCTTTTCCGCCTTCCATTCGTTGATGTTTTTTGGTTACAATTACCATTTATTTTACCAGCGTGTCACTTTTTCCTTCAATATTTTACTCCTGACGCTCTGCTCTTGTCAATCGCATAAAAATCCCCGCTGCCCGGCTACCTTTATTCTTCAGCCAGGTGGCGGGGATTCAGCAGATCACTCTCTGCTGTCCTGCAAGGTATTTTCATGTATTGTTCCGTCTTCATTCTTCCGACAGATTTCATCCCACGCGCAGTCTCCGCAGATCTGTCTGCGTTTCCCGCAGTTTAAGATCTTTTCCTCCGTCAGATTTCTCAGGCTTTTCCAGTCTGAACAGCCTTCCTCTTCGATTTCCAGAAGCCTCAGCACTTCCCTGTCATAGCGCATAACCTTCTCCTGCGTGCGGCACGCATTTCCCACTCGGTTGGGACACGCCCGGCACACTTCGTCCGCGCAGCATTGCAGCGTAATTCCGGGATTCTGAAGCGTCAGCTCCTTGATCTGCTCCATGCTCCTGCTGAAGCTGTCACTGTAGCCCTTCCCCTCAAAGTATCCGACGCACAGAAGATGATGCGGACGCAGTTTAATCCCGCTCATGCCAGATTCCTCAGGATTTTCTTCAGATTTCTTCCCACAGTGAACGCTGCGGCCAGTTTGATCAGATCCGGAATAACAAACGGAATCACACACCAGCCCAGCACGGTCGCAAGACCGACGCTTCCGGAATTTCCCGCGTACACAATCATAAACCAGATGGTTCCGAATGCATAGCAGACCGCCAGCCCCAGCCCCATAGAGAAAAGCTGCAGCCATACTCTGCCGCGCGCCGGCTTCTCCAGCGCCCAGATGATCAGCGCCATGGCCAGAAAGCCAACAATGTATCCGCCTGTATTGGTAGCCAGGATCCCGATTCCCCCGGTAAATCCTGCAAATACCGGAACGCCGGCACATCCCAGCAAAATGTAAACCAAAACCGCCAGAGTTCCGAACTTTCCTCCGAGCACGCTCACTGCCAGAAATACTCCGAACGTCTGCAGGGTAAAGGGCACTGCCGTCGGGATCGATATCCACGAGCATATCGCTATGAGCACGGCAAATACTGCGGTCATGGTCATCATGCGGGTTTTCATGAAAGAGTTTGTTGCTGTATTCATGTTCTGTATTCTCCTTTTCCGCCGGAGCGTTTCAGACGCGCTCCGCTTTCCTGTCTACCTTATCATGCCGAAGAGCAATTGTCAACTTAATTAATTTTTAGGTTTACATTTTTCCAAAGAAAAAGGCGGAGCACCGGGCTCCGCCTCTCAATCCTGAATTATTCCTGATTTCCGTAAAGGGTTACCAGTTTGTTCAGGTATTCATATCTTTCTTTTGCCTGCTTCTCGTTCAGCGCGAACAGCTTCTCTGCCTTCTCCGGATTGGAGCGTTTCAGAGAGTTGTAACGTACCTCGCCGTCCAGGAACTCCTGGTAATCTCCGCTCGGAGCCTTGGAATCCAGGGTGAACTTGTTCTCAGCCTGCGGATTGAAGCGGAAGTTGTGCCAATATCCGCACTTAACTGCCAGCTCTTCCTCTGTCTGAGCCTTGCTCATGCCCTTCTTGATACCATGGTTGATACACGGAGCGTAAGCGATGATCAGGGACGGTCACGGATATGCCTCAGCCTCAGCCAGTGCCTTTACAGTCTGGTTGAAGTCAGCGCCCATAGCGATCTGTGCAACGTATACATAGCCGTAGCTCATAGCGATGGAAGCAAGGTCTTTCTTCTTCACTTCTTTACCGCCTGCAGCGAACTGTGCAATCGCACCGGTCGGGGTAGCCTTGGAGGACTGTCCGCCTGTGTTGGAGTAAACCTCAGTATCGAATACCATTACGTTGATATCCTGTCCGGAAGCTAATACATGGTCAACACCGCCGAATCCGATGTCGTAAGCCCATCCGTCGCCGCCGAATACCCACTGGGATTTCTTAGCCAGGAAATCTTTATTATTTACAATGTCACGGCATACATCGCAGTCAACGCCGGAGAGAACCTCTACCAGCTTGTCTGTAGCTGCTCCGTTGGTAGCGCCGCAGGAGAAGGTATCGATCCACTCCTGGCAGGCTGCTTTTACTTCCTCGGAAGCATTCTCATTTACCATAACAGTCTCTACTTTTGTCTTTAAGCCGTTGCGGATTGCATTCTGTGCCAGAAGCATACCGTAACCGAACTCTGCGTTATCCTCGAACAGAGAGTTGGACCATGCCGGACCCTGTCCCTTAGCGTTAACCGTGTACGGTGTGGACGGTGAGGAGTTACCCCAGATAGAAGAGCATCCTGTAGCGTTCGCAATGTACATTCTGTCGCCGAAGAGCTGTGTGATCAGCTTAGCATACGGTGTCTCACCGCATCCTGCACATGCTCCGGAGAACTCAAGCAGCGGTTTCTTGAACTGGCTTCCCTTTACGGTAGCCTCTTTGAACTTCGCTACAACGTCTGCTTTCTCCGGCAGAGCAGCTGCGTAATCGAAAGCTTTCTGCTTCGGAAGCTGCTCTTCCATGTTCTGCATAACGAGTGCCTTTGCACCCTTCTTGCCCGGGCAGACATTTGCGCAGGAACCGCATCCTGTACAATCCAGGGTGGAGATTACCATTGCAAACTTGTACTCCTTCATACCGGTCATATCTACAGTTACCAGCTCTTCCGGTGCGTTAGCCACTTCCTCAGCGGTCAGGGCTACCGGACGGATAACTGCGTGCGGACATACATAAGAGCAGCGGTTACACTGGATACAGTTCTCCGGCTGCCATACCGGCACGTTTACTGCGATACCGCGCTTCTCGTATGCGGAAGTACCGGACGGAGTAGATCCGTCTACATACTCGCTGAATGCGGATACAGGCAGTGAATTTCCTTCCTGTGCGGAAACCTTGCTCTGGATGTTGTTTACGAAATCTACAGCATCCTGACGTCCGCTCTCTGCGTGTGTCATATCCAGACCTTCGTCTGCTGCGTCTTTCCAGCTCTCCGGTACCTGAATCTCAACAACCTGCTTAGCGCCCTCTTCGATAGCTGCCCAGTTCTTCTGAACAACGTCATCGCCCTTGCGTCCGTAGGTTGCCTTTGCAGCAGCCTTCATCAGCTCGATTGCCTGATCCTCCGGAATGATTGCAGCCAGCTTGAAGAATGCGGACTGTAAAATTGTGTTGATACGTGTCGGACCCATGCCGGTCTCGATACCGATCTTCACACCGTCAATCACATAGAATTTGATGTTATGGTTAGCGATGAATGCCTTTACCTGTCCCGGTAAGTGCTTCTCCAGCGCTTCCATATCCCACGGGCAGTTCAGCAGGAATGTACCGCCGTCTACCAGCTCCTGTACCATGTTGTACTTTCTTACATAAGAAGGATTATGACATGCAACAAAGTTTGCCTTGTGGATCAGGTATGTAGACTTGATCGGGCTCTTTCCGAAACGCAGGTGGGACATGGTAACGCCGCCTGATTTCTTGGAGTCGTAATCGAAGTACGCCTGAGCATACATGTCTGTGTTGTCACCGATAATCTTGATGGAGTTCTTGTTGGCTCCTACCGTACCGTCTGCGCCAAGTCCCCAGAACTTGCAGTTGATGGTTCCTTCCGGAGTTGTAACGAGCGGAGCTCCCTCCTCCAGAGACAGATTGGTAACGTCATCTACGATACCGATGGTGAATTTCTCTTTCTCTGTGTTCTTATAAACAGCAACGATCTGCGCCGGTGTGGTATCCTTGGAACCTAAGCCGTAGCGTCCGGTCAGAATCTTCACTGCGTCAAATTTTGTTCCCTTTAATGCTGCTACTACATCCAGATACAGCGGCTCTCCGAGTGCTCCCGGCTCTTTTGTTCTGTCCAGAACGGAGATAACCTTAACGGAATCCGGAATAGCATCGATTAATGCCTGAGCGCAGAACGGTCTGTACAGACGTACTTTGACAACGCCGACTTTCTCGCCTGCTGCCATCAGGTAGTCAATGGTCTCCTCGATGGTCTCGCAAACGGAACCCATAGCGATGATAACGTGCTCAGCATCAGCAGCTCCGTAATAGTTGAACAGCTTATAGTCTGTTCCGATCTTCTCATTGACTTTGTCCATGTACTCCTGTACGATTCCCGGAAGGGCATCGTAATACGGATTACATGCCTCTCTTGCCTGGAAGAAGATATCCGGGTTCTGTGCGGAACCTCTCTGGCACGGATGGTTCGGATTTAACGCATGCTTTCTGAATGCCTCTACCGCGTCCATATCTACCAGATCCTTTAAGTCCTCATAGTCCCATGTCTCGATCTTCTGGATCTCATGAGAGGTACGGAATCCGTCGAAGAAGTTGATAAACGGAACTTTACCCTTGATTGCTGCGCAGTGAGCAACCGGTGTCAGGTCCATAACTTCCTGTACGGAAGATTCACACAGCATAGCTGCGCCGGTCTGACGGCATGCATATACGTCGGAATGGTCACCGAAAATGGAAAGTGCGTGGCTTGCCAGTGCACGTGCAGATACGTTGAATACACCCGGTAACTGCTCGCCGGCGATCTTGTACAGGTTCGGGATCATCAGAAGAAGTCCCTGGGAAGCGGTGTAGGTTGTGGTCAGAGCGCCCGCTGCAAGGGAACCGTGAACAGCACCTGCTGCACCTGCCTCGGACTGCATCTCAGTTACCTGAACTTCCTGTCCGAAGATATTCTTCCTTCCCTGTGTCGCCCATTCGTCTGTAGCTTCCGCCATAACAGAGGATGGAGTGATAGGATAGATCGCAGCTACATCGGAATACGCATAGGACGCATGAGCGGCTGCATGATTACCATCCATGGTTTTCATTTTTCTAGCCATTATGTTTTCCTCCTTAAAAGTACTTAATAATTCTTTAAGCTGTTCTATATTATAACACTGATTAGCGCTGATGTCCATGTTTCCTTAAAAATTCACGCGATGTTTTCGTTAAAATACAAAAAGCTCCGGCTTATACCGAAGCTTCCTGCGTTTTTCGACAGCCTGGGCTGTATTAATTGTCCTCTTCCTGCATGGTGTAAACCTGGCGTTTTCTCGCCATCTCATCGCTTGCGAGGTACTCGTCGTACGTTGTAATCTTATCGATGAGTGAGCCGCCCGGCACGATTTCCATGATGCGGTTTGCCGTCGTCTGCACGAACTGATGATCGTGAGACGCAAAGAGGATAACGCCCGGGAACTTGATTAATCCGTTGTTCAGAGCCGTGATGGACTCCATATCCAGATGGTTCGTCGGCTCGTCAAGAATCAGGATGTTGGCGCCTGAAATCATCATCTTCGAGAGCAGGCAGCGCACCTTCTCTCCTCCTGAGAGCACGCGGACGCGCTTTACGCCGTCCTCGCCCGCAAAGAGCATACGTCCCAGGAATCCGCGCACATATGTGGCGTCCTTAATCTCAGAGTACTGAGTCAGCCAGTCCGCAATCGTAAGGTCAGAGTCAAACTCCTTCGTATTATCCTTCGGGAAATACGCCTGAGTCGTTGTCACACCCCACTTGTACGTACCCTCGTCGGGCTCCATCTCGCCTACGAGAATCTTGAACAGTGTCGTGATCGCCTGCTCATTTCCGCCTACAAACGCTACTTTATCCTCGCGGCCCAGCGTAAATGAAATATTATCGAGAACCTTCACGCCGTCGATCGTCTTGCTTAAGCCCTCCACCATCAGGACTTCATTTCCGATCTCACGGTTCGGGCGGAAGTCGATGTACGGATACTTGCGGCTGGACGGGCGCATCTCGTCGAGCTGAATCTTTTCCAGCGCTCTCTTTCTGGATGTCGCCTGTTTGGACTTGGAGGCGTTGGCGCTGAATCGGGAGATGAATTCCTGCAGTTCCTTGATCTTCTCCTCTTTCTTCTTATTCGCTTCCTTCATCTGCTTGATCAGAAGCTGGCTGGACTGGAACCAGAAGTCATAGTTTCCGGCATAGAGCTGGATTTTTCCGTAGTCAATATCCGCAGTCTGCGTGCAGACTTTATTTAAGAAGTAACGGTCATGGGATACCACGATCACGGTATTGTCAAAGTTGATCAGGAACTCTTCGAGCCATGCGATGGCGTCGAGATCCAGGTGGTTCGTCGGCTCGTCAAGCAGCAGAATGTCCGGATTTCCAAACAGTGCCTGCGCAAGCAGGACTTTGACCTTCTGGCTTCCGGTCAGATTTGCCATCTGCTCATAGTGCAGCTCTGTCTCACTACCGAGTCCGTTGAATAGCTGTGCCGCGTCCGTCTCAGCCTCC
>CALWSC010000033.1 GCA_944384105.1 uncultured Lachnospiraceae bacterium
CCGCAAGGGATGGAAAAAAGGAAAACTATCTGATATGGAGGAGAAGAATATGAATCAAAAGAAGAAAGAGTGCCCCGGAGCGGCACTGTTTCTGGTACGGATTCTGCAGGGGATGATGATCGGTCTGGGCGCTGTTCTTCCGGGAATCTCCGGTGGAGTACTCTGTGTGATTTTCGGAATTTATAAACCCGTAATGGAGCTTCTTGCAAGCCCGCTCAGGCGTTTTCGGTCGCATGTGCCGAAACTGCTTCCGGTCATTATTGGCGGAGCGGTGGGGTTTCTGGGAATCGCGAACCTGCTGTCTTTCTTTTTGGAGAAATACCCAGATCCGTCCGTATGCCTGTTCGTAGGCTTGATCGGAGGCATGTATCCGTCTCTGCTGCGGGAAGCGGGAGAGAAAGGACGCACAAAGGCGTCCTGGATTTCTCTGGGAATTGCGTTTGTACTGGTATTGGCTCTTCTGAGCACACTGAACGTTTTGTCTGTTCAGATTGAGCCAAACAGCGGATGGTACCTTTTCTGCGGTTTTTGCCTGGCACTCAGCGTAATCGCGCCGGGAATGAGCTTCTCAACGCTGCTGATGCCCCTGGGACTGTATACGCCTTTTGTATCCGGTATCGGACATCTGGATCTGCGTATTCTGGCACTCGGCGGAATCGGCGCGGTGCTGACGGTTATCTGTCTTGCGAGATGGATCGACTCACTGTTCTGGAAGCATTATTCCGCTGCATTTCACGCGATTGCGGGAATTGTGGCAGCCGCGACGCTGGCAATCATTCCTTTTGGCAGCTTTGTGAAATCCGGTGTTTCCTTTGCAACAAATGTGCTCTGCCTTTGTGTGGGCGTGATCTGCGCATTGGGGCTGGATAAGTTGAACAGCAGATTTCCGAAGGAGGCATAACGGTTACAGACCGTAAAGGACTGCCCCAAGCACTCCGGTAATAACCATCAGGATGATCGGATTTATCTTGAATTTCCGAAGCGCTGCCAGAGCACCCAGAAATACTGCCGCTGCGGCGAGGTCTACATGCCGGATGGGACCGATTTCAGAGATTCCAAAGAATGTCAGCATCAGAATTGTGGCAGCAGCGGAGACAATAAGTCCGAGGGAGGCCGCTTTCAGTCCATTCAGCACCTCAAACACATACGTTGACTCGCGATGCCGGCAGAAGAAGCGGTAAAGTGCCAGCGAGATCACGACGCCCGAGATCACACAGCCGACAGTGGCAGCAACGGCTCCTCCGATGCCGGCGATACGGATACCGACAAAGGTGGAGGTGTTGACTGCCAGCGGTCCGGGTGTCATCTGGGAGATGGTAATGATATCCGTAAATACCTTCTGGCTGACCCAGTGGTAAGTGTCGACAACCTGCTCCTGAATCAGCGGAATAATTGCGTAGCCTCCGCCGATGCTGAACAGACCGATCTGCCAGAAAACGAAAAACAGAAAACCTAACTGCTTAAACATGGATGAAACCTCCTGGAAATAAGAATATTATTCATTTGCTTCGCTGCGGGAAAACAACCGCAGCTTTTTTTTTTTCAGATACATTCGCATAATGCACAGTGCACAGCAGACGATCAGGATCAGCGCTACGTTTACGCTGAACAGAAAACTTGCCGCAAATGCTCCCGGGATCATGAGCATCAGAAGCAGGGAGCGTTCCTTTAAGACGGCGCGGCACATATCCACGATCAGATCCACAATCAGAGCAGCGACCCCGGCCTGCATACCCCTGAGCACAGCGGCGATGAGGCGGTTGGCGGCAAATGCCTGATACCATACAGAGACGATGCCGAGAATGATAAGCGGCGGTGTGACTGCCGCGATACAGCTTATGACAGCCCCGGCCGCCCCGGCCGCCCGGTATCCTGCCAGGGACGCGAGATTGACCGCAATCGCACCCGGTGTGGACTGTGATACTGCCGCCATGTCAAGCAGTGCATCCTCGTCAAAAAGCCGTTTCTTTTCCACAAAATATTTTCGCACCATCGGAACCACCACATATCCGCCGCCGAATGTGAAGGCGCTGATAAACAGGTTGATACCGAATAGCCATAGATATAACTTCAGTTTTTCTTTCATAAATATAAACCGCCTTTCTGCGAAAGGCACTGATGGGGTTATGAAACCCTATCACTACTTTTCGCTTTTCAATTCTATTCCCCTTCTGATAAATTTTGCCGGATGGCCAGACCCTGTCGGTTTTATCTCAATAAAATGATGGTTTATTTGTCATGCAATTTACTTTTTTTTCTAACCACTACCTCTTTGTTTCAAACTTTATTTGCTCCGTTTCCCCGCCGCGTTGTTGTGGTACGGCGGTATACGAAAGCTATTATAGAGATTGCGGAGGCATTTGTAAAATGATATAATTTTATAAAATCCATGAATTTTATTCATGTATCAGAGGTGAGAGGAATGAATTTTCGATATTATGAGATTTTCTATACCGCCGCCGAATGCGGAAGCTTTACGAAGGCGGCAAAGCGTCTGTTTCTTACGCAGTCAGCGGTTTCCCATGCCGTACGGGAACTTGAGGAGAAGATGAACACGCGCCTTTTTGACCGCACGGGCAGAACTGTCCGCCTGACAGGGAGCGGGAGATTGCTGCTGCAGGAGCTTGCGCCCATTCTGGCTTCTTACAGAAAGCTTGAGGAAAGGCTGCCCAGGCTGGAGAGGGAGTCTCCGCTGAAGATTGTCTCCTGTATCACAATCGCAGCGCACTGGCTTCCGAAAATGATTGTCCGTTTTCAAAAGGAGTATCCGGATACACCCGTGGAAGTAGAGGTAGTAAGCGCCGCGTCGGCGGAGCAGCGGCTGAGGGAGGGCAGTGCGGAGCTGGCGCTCGTGGAGGGAGTACTGATGAGGGAGCCGTATGTGAGCAGGGTATTTTCTTCCTATGAGATGCACGCATTCTGCGCTTCCGGCTATCGATCTGCCGCGGAGAGCAGTATATCCCTGTGCAGTCTCCTGAAGGAACCGCTGCTTCTGCGTGAGCCCGGTAGTGCAATAAGAAATACGTTTGACAGCCGCCTGCTCCTGGAAGGTCTGCGTCCGGAAGCTGCCTGGTGCAGTGTCAATTCCCAGGCGCTCATTGAGGCGGCGAAGGCAGGCATCGGCGTCACGGTGCTGCCGGATATCCTTGTCCGGCGGGAACTGGAGGAGGGAACGCTCGTCCGTCTTGAGGTGGAGGACCTGGATTTGAAAAATGACCTTATGGCAGTCTGGCACCACGGCAGATGCCTGGGATATGCCGCAGAAAAATTTCTGAATTTTTTTCTATATCCGTATTTTCTGCAATAAAGATATTTGCTATAATACAAACTGACTACGCCTTTGCAGAAAAGAGGGGTTTTTATTATGGAGAAAATTTTGATTGTGGAAGATGACCCCGCGCTGAGCGCGGGGCTTTGTTTTGAACTGGATGCGTCCGGCTATGCGGTAGTGCCGGCGTACAGCTGCGCGAAGGGAAGGTACTTTGCTGAAAATGAAGACTTTGATCTTGCGGTGCTGGATGTGAATCTGCCGGATGGAAGCGGATTTGATCTTTGCAGAGAGATCAAATCCTGCCATGAAGAATTGCCGGTCATATTTCTCACCGCGAATGACCTGGAGCAGGATGTCCTGAACGGATTTGACCTCGGGGCAGAGGATTATATTACCAAGCCGTTCAGTATGAAGATCTTTCTGCGGCGCATCGAGGTGGCACTGCGCCGGGGAAGGGGCGTGCGCACGCTGCAGGACGGCTGGCAGGACGGATTTCTGAAGCTGGACTTCGGCGCGCTCACAGCCGAACGCGGGACGGAGAAGATTGCAATTACGCCCAACGAATATAAGCTTCTGAAGATCCTCACAGAAAATTCCGGCAATATTCTGACCAGGCAGTGCCTGCTCGAACGGCTCTGGGACAGCGGAGGAAATTTTATTGACGACCACACGCTGACAGTCACGATGAACCGTCTGAGAGCAAAAATTGAGGATGATTCCCATACGTATATCAAGACAGTGCGCGGCATGGGTTATATCTGGACAGGAGGAAAGCCATGAGCAGATATAGTTCTCATATCGCGAAAACAGCAGTGGCTGCTGCCGTTTTTTTGCTAGTGCTTTTGCTGGCGCGCCTGTTATGGCTGTACGTTCCGCGCTCTGACGTGCGCGGAGGGATTGCCGCGTGCTGTGCAGGTATCTTTGCGCTCGCGCTGTTGTGGGTGTGGGTGCAGCGGCGCAGAACCGAGCAGTTTGCCGATGAACTGTGCGCTACGCTGGATGCGCTGATCGCAGGTCGGCAGCCGGAAGGATATCACCCGTATGAGGACTCTCTGCTCTCCAAGGTGCAGGGAAAGCTTCTGCAGTATTATGATATTATGTCCGAGGGCAAGCGCCAGAGCGTGCAGGATAAGCAGACGATCCAGGAGCTGGTCAGCGATATTTCTCATCAGGTCAAGACTCCGATCGCGAATATCCGAATGTTTTTGTCAATTCTGCAGAACCATGAGCTCAGCGCGGAAAAGAGAACGCAGTTTCTTACAACTGTCCAGGAGCAGACCGGAAAGCTGGACTTCCTGCTGCAGTCCCTGATCCGGATGTCGCGTCTGGAGACGGGGACTTTCGTTCTGCATATGGAGCAGGCAAGGCTGCAGGAAACGATCGCACGGGCGATGAGTACGGTCTGGGCAAACGCGCAGAACAAGCAGATCACGCTTGACGCACAGTGTGATGAGAAGCTCACGGCAAATCACGACCCGAAGTGGACCGCCGAGGCGCTCGGCAATATCCTGGACAATGCGGTCAAATATACGCCGGACGGCGGCAGCGTCACGGTGACGGTCAGGCCATGGCAGTTTTATACCCGCATCGATATTGCAGATACGGGAATGGGGATACCGCAGGAACACTATCACGATATCTTTCAGCGCTTTTACCGTGGGGAGAACGCGGCGCTTCAGGAGGGCGTCGGACTCGGGCTGTATCTTGCGAACGGGATTATCACACGGCAGAAGGGCTACATCAGCGTAAAATCAAAAGAGGGACAGGGAACGGTATTTTCCGTATTCCTGCTCACATAGAACAACAAGGGGGACATGATACATGGACATAGTGACAGTACAGAACTTAAAGAAATATTACGGAAAGGGGGAAAATCTGGTTAAAGCGCTCGACGGAGTAAATTTAAATATTGAGAAGGGAAAATTCACGGCGATCATCGGGGCGTCGGGGTCAGGAAAGACGACGCTCTTAAATATGATCGGCGGACTCGATGTCCCGGATGAGGGCGAGGTCACAGTCGACGGCGTCCGTCTCGCGGGCCTGAAGGAAAAGGAACTTGCCGTTTTTCGGCGCAGCAAGGTGGGCTTTGTCTACCAGAACTTTAACCTTGTGCCGACGCTGACTGTACAGGAAAATATTTTGTTTCCTTTAAGTCTTGCGGGGACATCGCCCGACGCGTCGTTTTTTACAGAAATTACAGAGCTCTTAAAGATTAACGATCGCCTCGGTGCTTATCCGCATCAGCTTTCCGGCGGCGGACAGCAGCGCACGGCGATTGCCAGAGCTCTGATCGCCAAGCTGTCAATTATTCTGGCCGATGAGCCGACCGGAAATCTTGACTCGAAGACGAGCGACGATGTGATCGGGCTTTTGAGGCTTACCAGCCGCGAATTTTCCCAGACCATCGTCATGATTACTCACAACCCGGAAATCGCCGAGATGGCGGACCGCGTCATCCGCATCGAGGACGGGCGGATCGTATCAGCGTGAGGGGAGGGTGGGGCATGAAAGCAGAATTCAAACCGATTCCTGTGCTGAACAGAAGGATCTTTAAAAAGAACAAAGGCAGAAATATTGTCGCCGTGCTGGCAATCCTGATGACGGCGATGATGTTTACAACGCTCTTTACGCTCGTGCAGAGCATGAATAAAAATCTGGTGCAGATGGCATTTTACCAGAACGGCTACGACGCGCAGGTTTCCTTTAAGAGTATTACGGAGGAACAGGCGGCGCAGATCGCAGGCCATCACGATGTAAAAGAAGTCGGGACGAGCATCGTCCTCGGACTCGCGGAAAATGAAGAGCTCCTGGGAAGACAGGTGGAGCTGCGCTGGGCGGACGAGAGCTACGCAGAGCACTCCTTCGCGCTTCCCACGACGGGCAGGATGCCCGAGCAGGAGAATGAGATCGCGCTCGATACGCTGACGCTGGACCGTCTGGGAATCCCGCATGAGATCGGAGAGAGCGTGACGATTCGCTGGAGGACGGATCTTAAGAGCGATGCGTATACGGACAGTACGTTTACGCTCTGCGGCTTCTGGAAGGCAAACGAATCCAACTATGCGGGAATGGCATGGGTGGCCAGAAGCTTTGCCGACCGGTTGACAAATAATGAGCCGGCAGACGAAGGGCAGATTCTCGGAATTACGATGGCGCAGGTGAGCCTCTACAGCGACCGCAGGATCGAGGCACAGATGGACAGCATTCTGGCGGACTGCGGGCTTTCGGATCTGGAATACGGTGTGAATCTCGCGTACTCTGACGAGATGAACACGCAGATGTTCCAGGAGGGGCTGTCCATGTATCTGGGCATGGTGCTCGTATTTGCGGCCGGCTACCTCATTATTTACAATATTTTCCAGATGAGTGTGGCTGCGGACGTGCGGTTCTACGGAATGCTCAAGACGCTTGGAACCACGAGACGGCAGATTCGCAGACTGATCTACGGGCAGGCGAACCGGCTGTGTCTGATCGGAATTCCGGCAGGATTGCTGCTGGGCTGGCTGCTTGGCATGAAACTGGTGCCTGTATTTCTGGGTATCCTGGAGGGAAATCATACGGTATCCGCAAGCCCTGTGATCTTCATCGGTTCCGCTGTGTTTGCATACCTGACCGTACTGATTTCCTGCCTGCGCCCGGCGCGGCTTGCCGGGAAAATCTCCCCGATCGAGGCGCTGCGCATGAGCGATGCTTCGTCGGGAAGCTCCAAAAAGAGAAGAAAAAGGGAGAGCGCGTCCCTGCTGTCCATGGCAGCAGCAAACCTGGGCAGGAATAAAAAGCGCACCGTGCTGGTGATCTGTTCCCTGACGCTCGGGCTGGTGCTTCTGAGCTGCTTTTACGCGAAGAATGCCTCCTTTGATATGGAAAAGTATCTTGAGGAACTGACGATTGCGGATTTTGAGCTCGCTGACGGCACGGACGAGGATACGAACGGCTATCAGCCGCAGAATACGACGCTGGGGGAAAGGCTTGAAGAGCGTGTGGAAAGTCTCGCAGGCTTGGAGAGGACCGGCAGACTTTACACACATCAGACAGACTGGCGCATGGATGATCAGACGATTCAGAATCTGGACAGCTTCTATGCGGACAGGATGGAAGAATGGGCGTCCTATGACCCGTATGGAGCCGAGCAGATGCAGACAGCGATACAGACGGGCGACGCCGCGGCGGTGCTCTATGGAGTGGACGGAATTGCGCTGGAAAAGGCGGTGCAGGAGCAGTATCTGCTGGACGGAACGTTTGATGCGGAAGCGTTTGCGACCGGAGAGTATGTGATCGCCGTGGGACCTGAGATGGATAAGGAACAGGCTGCAGAC
>CALWSC010000034.1 GCA_944384105.1 uncultured Lachnospiraceae bacterium
TATCATAGAACTCCTTTCTAGCCAGGAAGTTGATCTGCTAATATGCAGATCAACCCCCAACCAATTATACAATTTAAGAACCTAACGTAAAACTGTATAGGAGCCTACTGAGTCTGGACTCCATGCACCAAATGTATCTCCTTTCGCACCTTTTCCACGGCATTGTATCCGAGCATATCTATAGCCATTCTCATATACATAGTTGACTATACTATATTGTCCTTTTCTAGGTACTGTATAGGTATGTGCAACACCAGGTGTACTTGTTCCACAATCTACAGCACTTCCACCTGAAGCACTTGTTCCTAAAACCCGTAACGCCAATGAGCCACTATATGTACCATCTCTCCAGTAAAAATAAATGCTTGTATCATTCTCTTTTGGACGTTCACTTCCTGCATTTTGCCATGTAGTTGTGTCGGAAATATAAAAACTCCATTCCTGGTCTACACTGGTTCGTGGCTGAACATTATCAGCTGCTGCACTAACTGGAAGTGCTGCTCCTACCGTCAAAGCTGTTGCTAATCCTGCAGTTGCAATTCGTTTTAATATTTTATCCCTCCTTTTCTAACAACACCGCAGTATTGCTGCCGGAATTATTTGTTGACATCTGTATAATATCATATTTTTCTGTTAATTTTCGCATTCTAGCTTCTTCTGCATTTTATTGGACCTATTCTGTAACTTCATGCCTAAAATCTCCGGATATCCTCGATTTTCTTCCCTTAATACCGCATATCCTATCCCACATAACCCGTTCATAAATCCTGGTGCCGTCCTCTCTTGGAAAAGCATTTCAGATATTTTCCTGAGCGGCATTCTGTTTTTATCACCAAACTGCCTCATTATCTCATAGTTCCCCGCCGTCCCATGGCAAAGGCACATCCCAACTCTATCTTTTTCTTTTTTCAGATACTCTATATTTGTTACAATATCCCGCTGACAGATTTCGGAAATTTCCACATCGTCACAAAGTTCCATAATATTCTTCCTCGCAAGGAGAATTCCTCCCCCGCCATGGCACCATGCAACCTGATGTTTCTCACCGGCTGACTCTGTCCTGAAATCCTTCCAGTCATTCATCGCCGGATCGTAGTTTGCATCCTCATAAAGCAAAGCCTGCAGGACAATCTTCTGGTATTTCATCTCACGCGTCACAGAATACAGCTTAGCAAACGCCCATGCGATTCCCCCAGTTCCATGTGAGACTCCCAGAAGAGGTCTGTATCCTCCTTCCGATTCCCATGCGATACCTCCGTCTATACCGACCGCAGATTTCATAAGAATCTCAGCCGCTTCTTTTGCCCAACTAATGTATATCTTTTTCTCTGTTACTTCGTACATCAGCAAATATGCAAATATAGCCCCCGCGTTTCCTGATAAGAGATCGTATTTTCTGTCATATATAAGATTTCTTCTAAGCAGAATGCAATGTTTCTTTGCATAGTTCAAATATACGCTCCGACGCGTTATTTGATATACTAATAGATATGCATAGATCATCGACCCTTCACCCGCGTAAAGCCCTGTATTTCTGTTCAGAAAATTTATATTCCGCCAATTTTGATCCGTGTAGCGGAACAGTTCCCTCTCCACCTGTTCCAATACGTCTTTCTGCACGGTATTTTCTGCTGCATTCTCCAGATAATTCAGAAAAACAAAGATTCCGGCAATGCCGTCGTATAAATATGTGTCTATCTTCTGTAAATTCCAGCTGTTGTTTACAGGTTTCGGCACTACCCATCCGATACTGTCAGACGTTCGTATCGCCATTTTCAAAACTCTTTGGTATATTTTCTTTGCATACGCCAGTGAGTCTACCGAGCTTTGCTTGCGATACATATACTTTCCATTCATCAGCTCTTTTCTGTTCATCCGGAAGAGTTCAAAGGATAACTTCATCATATATATCTGCCAGTCCATATCCTCCTCCGTCAGGTTTTCAATATTTTCACAGATAACTTCTCCCGGAGTCTTTTCCGTCACCGCGTATACGATATGATCGTCACCGGAATAAATCTCCCTCTCTTCGCCCATCTGATAAAAATATGGAATGTCCCTGTCACGCATGGATTCAACTTCTCTCGCAGAAATTGCATCATACTCCGGAGTACGTCCCTTTCGTGTCAAATTCAAAAAAACTTCTCTATCCGCTGCATCCAATAATAAATTAGGATGAAACGAGCTGCTGATGAGCATCGCATATTTCTGCGTATCCTCAAAAATCACCCGGTTTCTGATCTTCTTTATATGTTTTTCTGTCAATCGCTGCAATTCTTCTTTGTGCTGCAGGCTAATCCAATAAGCTTCTCTGAATCCGTCTATAATCTCGCTTTCATATCCCCGGAAATCTATGCGCTGTCCCCGATACCGCGGAACGTTATCTGAACTTTTTACCACCGGATGTTCATACTCTACCCGCATGTCCAGTGTGCCATAATCTTTGATTACAGGTATTTTTACCGGAAGTTTCTGATTCTCCTCAAAGCTCAATCCTCCCAAGACAACTCCCCTGCCGTTTTTATTCCAATGCGGTACAGGAAGCAATCCGCTGAACAGAACAGATTTTGTGAAGCGTCCTTGTATGGGATCCTCCTTTCTCAAACTCTGATTTACAAGATTCTCAAGGTCTACCAGAATCGGATATTCCCCACAGGCAATTAGATTTTCCGCATGAAGATCGCCGGTTCCCAGCACGTATGAAACAAAAGCCAAAGCTCCTATTCTTTTATAAAACCTCGCTATTTCCTTCATACTTATGCACTCTTCCGGGACAATGAACTCGCCCCAGCAATGAGTGTCATAGCTTAATATTTTTATTTTTCTGACTGATAAATACATTTTCCGGTACAGAAAATCTGTAAACTCATAGAAAAATATCTCGTTTTCGCAAGTATGCGGTTTGTAGATAATTTTTGCACCATTATCAAACGTGACAGTTCTGACACTTTTCCCTCCGTTATGAGGATCACCCATTCCGCCGGAAATCTGTTTTATTTTTGTATCTTGGGAAAGACAGAATAGTTGGAAGACGCTTTCTTTATTTTTCTCAAATATTGTAAAAAATTCCGAACAGTAGTTTATAAAATGAGATGCTTCATTTAATAGACTTCTATATAAGCCAGGATACCGTTCTAATATCTGAAAAATGTACGACGTATTCATTAGATAGTTCTTTTTGAAATATTCATACTTTTCTTTCTGACTTTCTCCTTTTAAGAACCGATCCGATTCTAAAAAGTTCATTTCTGCAATGATTACCCGGATACTTATTTTTCTTAAATTCCTCTCCAAATCATTAATGGCTAAACCTAAAACGTCTGGATCAATTTGCGGGGAATTTTTCCTCAATTCCTCCATAGCAAATTTTATGAAATCAACTTCTATGTGTACTGTAGAGAAACCGCTGCCGTCCCCTCTCTCCAATATAGTCTTCTTTATTTTCCATCCATTTAAATATCCGCTAAACATTGCACTATGTTTAAGCCTTTTCCACAACTTTTTCCCCAATAAGCTTATCCAGAACTTTTTATCTTTTGTATTTTCATTTGTCTCCGCAGCAGGAATATAGCAACGTTCCTGAAGATATAATTTTTTTTCTCCATTCATCTTTTTTTCTTCCTCTCTCAAAGACAAGTAGTGCCAGGTTCTTGCTCATATAATTGAACTATACTACCTGACACTACTAATTTTTTAGGATTTTCTAATCATCAACAGCATAGTATTGATAAAAGCCCTCCACATACTCCAGTATAACTAACTGATTCTATGTTCTCTCCTTTTTCCTTTATCAGATCATCTAATTCCTGCACCTCTTGTTCTAATTTTCCTATCACTGAAGTAAAATTTCCTTTTTCTCTTTCCATAGCTATTTTCTCCTTTCACAAAAAGAATACTATACTAACATTAAAAGTTTGATCACCACTTTCTATTTTTATGTTAGCATTATACTTTTTTAAAACATAATTCACACTATCTAATCCTATTCCATGCCGCTTCCTATCCTCCTTCGTGGTTAAGTATCTTTCTTCTGATATAAGACTTTTTCCTTGCATGGAATTAGAAACTTTAAGTATTAATCCATTGTTCATTTTTCTTATCGTAATATCTATCCATGGTCTTTGATCTATGCATTTTTCGCATGCCTCCAGAGCATTATCTAGCAAATTTGACAGCACTGTACATAAATCTTCATCTGATATCCCAATTTCACCTATAATATCTATTTCTTGATTCACACTAATATTTTCTTTTTCTGCTATCGCAAACTTATCATTGAGAATCATATCAACGATTTGATTTCCAGAAGGAGCATACCCTTCAATTTTGAGGGTTGGTTCCCGCAATTTTATCATATAGTTATATGCTTTCTCGTATTCCTTATGTCTCATATAATTTTCAAGAATATTCAAATGATTTTTCAAGTCATGTGATAAGTATTTATTTTCACTATATACATTGTAAAACCTTGTGTAATTCTCCTCCAAAGCAAGATCTTTTTGTTTTAATTCGGCATTCCTTTCTCTTTGAGCATAATACAGAGAACAAATGATTAGCACTGCCAATATCAAGATAATTACGCTCATTGCCACAACCGATGTTCTTATATTGATAAAATCCCGTCCCATGTACGCATATATGAAAAGATAATACATATCTATATAGGCAAGTACAGAAGCTCCTCCTAACAACATCGGATGATTTATCCGTACTTCGCTCATTCTAATCACACGATAAACTCCCCACACTGCAAGTCGAATCATTAGCAATATTGCATTTCTTAAATATGGAAAATCCGTCCCATATACGGCGAGCATATTTTTAGCTCCCAGAATTTTTGTAGAAATTCCAATGACTACCAGTATCTCTATCGTCTGCACAATTGAAAAAAACATAATGAAAACACCTGTGATAGAAATAAATTTTTTTCTTCTTATTACCAAAAGCGCCGTATCTATGATAATGATCTGCAAACCCAACATATTCAAGCTATAAAAAAATCCCATCTCCTTATTAATAAACTCTAGCAGCGATGCCAGTCCGACCGCCGCCCATATCCATCCCTTCTGCCTCCTGCTGAGCACCCTGTCTCCTTCAAAAATCAACTTATCCACAAATCTGACGCTTAACCCATTTTCCAGAATTGCTGAAGCCAATAATACCAGATCAAAAAATATATCTAACAATAATGTTCACTCCAATAGTCACCAATCTCCTGCTTTACTCTCTTTACATTACTTCTGCTGATTTTCAATTCATCGCCATTCTCCATAACCAGACTATCTTTAGACACCCTACTTACTCTTGCAACGTTTATAATTACTCCCTGGTCGATCTGCGTAAAATTTTTGTCCTGCAGTTCATATAGAATATCCGAGATGTTCTTTCTCTCTTCATATTCTCCATGTCTGGTATAAAAGACAGCGTGTTTTTTCACCTTATTTATGTAATAGATATCATCCAGTAAAAGCCGCTCTGTATACTCCTTTCCCCGAAGTACATAGTACTCTTTCTTCTGTTCTCCCAATTTTTCCAGTACTTCTCTCAGTATACGAGGAAACTTGTCAGACAGCCTGTTCTTTAAAATATAGTGATACGCATGTATATCGTATGCCTCCAAGGCAAATTTTGTATGAGAAGTTACAAATATAATAACCGTATTCTCACTGTGCTCGTGAATCTCTTTTCCAAACTCAATTCCATTATATCCGGGCATCTCGATATCTAGAATGCAGAGATCAAACTGTTTCCCCTGCTTCCACTCTTCGTAAAAACTTTCCGCATTATCATATTTTCTTATATCGTCTTTCTTACCTAATACATTCAAATTCAGAATTTCGCGTTCTAATATCTCCAGGTATTCTCTGCTGTCATCAACCATTGCAATTTTCATAAATATGCTTTTAGACTCCCTCTGTTAATAATACTACAATCATCTCTGTATTGTATACCCTCAGCAAATACATTTTTCGAACTTTTATATCATTATACAATCTTTTCCTCCATGCTTTTCTCTCCCTGGCGTATTCTGCTCATTTTATGTCCTATTCTGCGCATTTTCCGTCCCATTCTGTTCCTGATCGACAAAATCAGCGGAAACCCCAAAACGGGATTCTCGCTGATTCTATCCTCACTCTGCCGCAGGTCAGCCCTCCTCCTTCTTCTCTCCCGGGACGGCTGCTCCCGATTCCTGCCCCGCGCTCTCTCCCGGCATATGCACCGTAAGCTGCGGATACGGTATTTCGATTCCTGCTTTGTCAAAGCTTAGTTTTATCTTTTCATTCATATCCCACTTCAGCGCCCAGTACTCTTCCGTCTTCACCCAGCCGCGCAGTCCCAGGATCACGGCGCTGTCGGCGAGCTGGTCTACGAAGATGACACGGTCCTCGTTGAAGAATCTGGGGTCCTCATCCATGAGCTTCTTCAGAATCTTCTTTGCCAGACGGATGTCCGCATTGTAGGAGATCCCGACCTTGATCTCCAGCTTTCTCTGATCCATCGCCGTGACGTTGACGATGCTGTTATTTGTAAGCTGTGAGTTCGGGATCAGAACGGTTCTGTTGTCCAATGTTCCAAGCGTCGTATAGTACATATCGACCTTCTTGACCGTACCCTCCAGATTATTGGAGGCGCTGATGATGTAATCGCCTGCCTTGAAAGGCTTGAGCAGCAGGATGATCACGCCGCCCGCGATGTTTGAAAGCCCGCCCTGCAAAGCAAGGGAGAGCGCCACGCCGGCGGATGCAAAAAGCGCCGCGATCGACGCTGCCTCCACGCCGAACGAGACGGCGATGGTAGCCACAAGGAAGAAATACAGCGCCACCTTTGTAAACGAAGTTACAAACGTGACTGCCTCGCGGCTCATGTTCACGCGCTCCATGTTTTTCCGAATCAGTTTGCACAGGAAGCGGATCAGCCGCGACGCCACCAGATAGATGATGATCGTCAGCACGATCTTCACTGCCAGGTTTAACGCCGCTTCAGAAAAATCCGTGATCATATTCTGGAGTATGGACGGATTCTCAATGACCTTCTCCGCCGTCTCCTGCACCTCACTGAGCGTATCTCCCCCCGCCGTCAGTATCCACATTAATTATTTCTCCTCTTCTGCAATTTTCTTCTCAAGTTCCTGTTTTAAGTTCTTCTTTGTCTTTGTCTGCGCTGTGCTTTTCTTTTTCGCCGCCTTGTTTCCGGACTGCTTTGCAACCTCTTTTGTAAAGGAGAAGATGCTCACTCCGAGTGCCGGTACCTTGATGCGGATGGAATACTTTCTCTCGTCGCACTCCTGCTTCTTTGCCATTTTCACTCTCGGATTCGTCACTCCCTCGCCGCCAAAGTTCTTCGCGTCGCTGTTGAATACCTCTTTGTATTTGCCGGCATACGGCACGCCCACCTGGTAGTCCTCGTAGACCACATCGGAGAAGTTGCATACCACCAGCAGCATTTCCTCTGATTTTCTCGTCTTTCTGAGGAAGGATACAACGTTCTTCTCCCAGTCTGTAAAATTAATCCACTCGAAGCCCTCGGGTACAAAATCTCTCTCGTACAGCGCCGGATGCGATTTATAAAATGCAAGCAGTTCCTTCATGTATCCCTGCATTTGCTTATATTCAGGCTGCTGCAGCAGATCCCAGTGCAGCCCCTTCTGCTCTGACCACTCCTCCGGCTGTGCGAAATCCTGTCCCATAAACAGCAGCTTCTTGCCCGGATGAGCCATCATAAATGCATACGCAGCGCGCAGATTTGCAAATTTCAGCGGCAGCTCGCCCGGCATCTTATTCAGCAGGGATCCCTTTCCGTGTACAACCTCGTCGTGGGAGAGACTCAGCATGAACTTCTCGCTGTACGCGTAAATCATACTGAACGTCAGCTCTCCGTGATGGCTGCCGCGGTAGAGAGGATCGTTCTTCATATATCCGATGAAATCGTTCATCCAGCCCATATTCCACTTATAGTCGAAGCCCAGTCCGTCGTCGTCAATGTCGCCTGTGATCTTCGGCCACGCCGTTGACTCCTCAGCAATCATCATCACACCCGGATGTTTTTTCTTGAAGATAGAATTTAAGTGCTTCAGAAATTCGATCGCTTCAAGGTTCTCATTGCCGCCGTAGATATTTGCCACCCATTCGCCGTCATTCTTTCCATAGTCCAGATACAGCATGGAGGCAACAGCGTCCATGCGGATGCCGTCGGCATGGTACTTCTCTGCCCAGAAAAGCGCGTTTGCAATCAGGAAGTTCGTAACCTGCGGCCTGCCGTAATTGTAAATCAGCGTGCCCCAGTGCGGATGGGCGCCCTTTCTCGGATCAAGATGCTCGTACAGGCAGGTGCCGTCAAATGCAGCCATACCGAATGTATCGCGCGGGAAATGTGCCGGTACCCAGTCGAGGATCACGCCGATTCCCGCCTCGTGCAGGGTATCGACGAAGTTCATGAAATCCTCCGGCGTGCCGTAGCGGCTTGTGGGAGCGTAATATCCTGTCACCTGATATCCCCAGGACTCGTCAAGCGGATGCTCCATCACAGGCATCAGCTCCACATGTGTGTAGCCCATCTCTTTTATATATTCTACGAGCATCGGGGCAATTTCCCGGTAATTATAGAAGTATCTGCCGTCGTCCGGCTTTCTCCAGGATCCGAGGTGCATCTCATAGACGTATATCGGGGTCTTATCTCCCTGCAGCTTTCTGCGCTCTTTCATCCACTTTTGGTCACGCCATTCATATTTGTTCAGATCTGCCACCACGGAGGCATTGTTCGGGCGCAGCTCGCTGGCGTTGGCATATGGGTCTGCTTTCAGATATGTCAGCCCGCCCTGAGCTTTTATCTCATATTTATAGATTTCTCCCTCATGAATATCCGGAATGAACAGCTCAAAAATGCCGGATGCGTCCTGATAGTGCATCTGATGGCGGCGTCCGTCCCAGCCGTTGAAATCTCCGACCACGCTGACGCGCATTGCGTTCGGCGCCCACACGGCAAAGTATGTTCCCTCCGTGCCGTCCACAGTCATCGGGTGCGCTCCCAGCTTCTCGTAAATGTTATAACAGATGCCGGCGTTGAACTGCTGCTCTTCTTTTTCCGTGATCTGGCACGGATATGCGTAGGCGTCCTTCCATACACTCTCGGCGCCGTCTCTGACCGCGATAAATTCATACGGTACAATCGTCTCCACAGGCAGCAGCGCCGCAAAGTACCCCTCTTCCTCCTGGATCATCTCATACGTCTCTCCGGTATTTGGCGTACGCACGCTTACGGCATCAAATCCCGGAAAATAGCACTGGATCAGCAGACCGTCCTCCGTCATATGCGGTCCGAGAATGCTTCTCGGATACTTCTCCTCTGAATACATGACAGCCTCGATTTCTGCCCAGTCCATATAGTCGTATACTTTGTCTCCCATAAATACCTCCCCACCGCCCGGCGGTGTTTTCTTATCAAATATATTTCTCTCTTTTTCTTATCCCAGCTCGTGTATGAAGAAGCCGCTGCGAAGCTTCGGTTCGAACCAGGTGGATTTCGGCGGCATGCACAAATTGGCGTCCGCAGTGCAAAACAGCTCCTCCATGGATGTCGGGTACATGGATATCGCTGCGGCAGCCTCCCCGCTGTCCACGCGGCGCACAAGCTCATCCAGACCGCGGATTCCGCCGACAAAGTCAATGCGAGGGTCTCTCTTCGGATCCCGGATTCCAAGAATCCTGTCGAGCACCATGTTTTGCAGCACAGAGACGTCAAGCCTTGCGACCGGATCGTTTGAGTCACAGTTGTGCCGCACCGTCATGCGGTACCATCTGCCTCCCAGATACAGACCGTATTCGCCTTTTCTCTCCGGCGCATAAGGCGCTTTGTCTGTCTCTTCCACACAGAAATCCGCCTGCAGCTTTGTGAGAAATTCCTCTGCAGTATAGTTTCCCAGATCCTTCAGAAGCCTGTTGTAATCATAGATCTTAAGCTCGTCATCCGGAAAAAATACTGCCAGAAAATGCTCCGCCTCGCTGCCGGGATGCGTCTGTCTGCGCATCTTTGCCACTCTCGCAGCAGCCGCTGCACGGTGGTGTCCGTCCGCAATATAGACTCTGGGAAGCTCCGCAAAGGCATGCTGCACCGCCCGTATCTCCTCCCTGTCCGAAATCCTGAAGATCCGATGGCGCACGCCGTCCTCAAATGTCACATCGTAGAGCGGCGTCCGCTCCCGGATCTTTACGGCAAACCTACGCAGATCATCCTGTGCGCGGTAGCTTAAAAAAATCGGTCCCGTGTGCGCATTGCAGGCGTCAACGTGGCGGACACGGTCGTCTTCCTTCTCAGCGCGGGTATTCTCATGCTTCCGAATGATTCCCTGCTCATACTCAGCAACGGACGCGCATCCCACAAAGCCCGTCTGGGTTCTGCCGTCCATTGTCAGCTCGTACAGATACAGTGACGGCTCCTCCTCACGGATCAGCTCGCCGCTTCTTATCATTCGCTGCAGCGTCTGTGATGCAGTCTGATAGACCGCATCGCTGTAGGGGCTCGTCCCCTCGGGAAGCTGCGTCTCTGCGCGGTCAACGCTTAAGAATGAATGAGGATTTCTCTTCACTTCCCTTCTCGCCTCAGCGCTGCTGTACACGTCATACGGCAGTGCTGCGATCACTCCCGCAAGCTCTGCCGCGGGACGCACTGCCTGAAATGGATAAATCTCTGCCATATCAGTCTAACCTCTTTTTTTATTCTTTCCGGCAAGGATCCGAAGCACACGCAGCAGCTTTATGCCGTTTCTGCGGACGCTCTGAAGTCTTGCATAATTCCGCTTCCATCGCTTTATTTTCTGATAATAACGGGTCACGTTCATTATATCATACCTTTTAAAAAAAGGCATCAGTATTTTCCGTTCCCGGAACAAACTGATACCCTTTTCCCTTTTCTTTTTTATTTGATCACGCGAACCTTGCACACGCCGTCGATGCTCTCAAGCGCCTTTACGATTTCGTCGTCTGCCGGTGTCTCCAGATCCATCATGGTATACGCATAATCGCCCTTGCTCTTATTTGTCATATCGGAAATATTTCTTCCCGCATCTCCGAGCACTCTGGTGAACTGGCTGATCATGTTTACGGTGTTCCGGTGGTTGATGGCGATTCTTCCCGCCGCCTGACATACGCCCATGTCGCACGCCGGGTAGTTGACGGAGTTCTTAATGTTTCCGTTCTCCATATAGTCGCGGAGTTCTCGGACTGCCATCTCTGCACAGTTATCCTCCGCCTCCTCGGTGGAAGCTCCCAGATGCGGCGTCACAAGCACATTTTCCTCGCCCGCCACAGTCGGGTTCGCAAAGTCGGTTACATACTTGCGGATCTTGCCTGCACGCAGAGCCTCGACGAGAGCGTTCTCATCCACAAGCAGATCTCTTGCAAAATTCAGGAGTACGGCTCCGTCCTTCATCATCGCTATCGCCTCTGCATCGATCATCCTCTTCGTGGATTCCATCAGCGGCACATGAACGGTGATGTAATCGCACTCTTTATAGATCGTCTCCACATTCTGGATATGGCGGATATTTCTCGAAAGGTTCCACGCTGCCTCCACGGAGATATACGGGTCATAGCCGTAGACTTCCATGCCCAGATGCACCGCAGCGTTTGCCACGAGCACGCCGATGGCTCCAAGGCCGATGATTCCGAGCTTCTTTCCGCTGATCTCGCAGCCTGCAAATTTCTTCTTCTGCTTCTCCGCGAGCTTTGCGACATCTTCATTTTCCTTTTCCTGCTTCACCCATTCGATGCCGCCGACGATATCGCGGGATGCGAGCAGCATGCCTGCAAGCACAATCTCCTTTACCGCGTTTGCATTTGCTCCCGGGGTGTTGAATACCACAATACCCTGCTGCGCGCACTTCTCAAGCGGAATATTGTTGACGCCGGCTCCGGCTCTTGCGACTGCCTTTAAGTTCTTTGGCAGCTCCATCTCATGCATCGCGGCGCTTCGTACGAGCACCGCGTCGGCGTCTTCAAGCTGCTCTGTCTTCTCATAGTCTTCGCTGAAATTCTGAAGTCCCACCTGAGAAATGGGATTCAGGCAATGATACTTCCACATATTAAAGATTCCCCTCCTCGAACTTTTTCATAAATGCGACGAGCGCCTCCACGCCCTCTTTCGGCATCGCGTTGTAGATGCTCGCGCGCATGCCGCCGACTGTGCGGTGTCCCTTAAGATTTACAAGACCTGCAGCCTCCGCCTCTTTGACAAACTTTGCATCCAGCTCCTTATCTCCCGTCACAAACGGCACATTCATCAGAGACCGGTCTTCTTTTCTGACGGTTCCCCTGAACATCTTGCTCTCATCCAGGAAATCGTAGAGAATCTTTGCCTTCTCTTCATTGCGGCGCTTCATCTCCCCGAGTCCTCCCATGCGCTTTAACCATTTGAACACCTTGCCGCACATATAGATGCAGTAGCAGTTCGGGGTATTGTACAGGGATCCGGCGTCCGCATGCGTCTTATATTTCATCATCGTCGGAGTGCCCGGGAGCACATCTTCGGTGATGAGATCGTCTCTCACAATTGCGATGACCATGCCGGCAGGCCCGATATTCTTCTGTACGCCGCCGTAAATAAGGGCATACCTGCTCACGTCCACAGGCTCGGATAAGAAGCAGGAGGATACGTCTGCAACGAGATCTTTTCCCTTCGTGTTCGGGAGTGTCTTAAACTTCGTGCCGTAGATTGTGTTGTTCTCGCAGATATATACATAGTCTGCGTCCGGGCTGATATTAAGATCTGAGCAGTCCGGGATGTACGAAAATGTCTCGTCCTCGGAGGATGCGATTTTATTCACCTTTCCGTACTTCTGCGCCTCCTGATATGCCTTCTTCGCCCACTGTCCGGTCACGATGTAATCCGCCACGCGGTTCTTCATCAGGTTCATCGGAATCATTGCAAACTGCAGCGAAGCTCCGCCCTGCAGGAACAGCACTCTGTAATTGTCCGGAATGTGCATCAAATCTCTGAGATCCTGCTCCGCCTCTCTGATAATATCGTCAAACGCCTTGGAGCGGTGGCTCATCTCCATCACGGACATGCCTGTTCCCTTGTAGTCCAGCATCTCTGCCTGTGCTTCTCTTAATACCTCCTCCGGCAGTACTGCCGGTCCTGCTGAAAAGTTATACACTCTGCTCATCGTTTTCATAACCTCCTCAATCCTCTGCCTGTAATAAGCGGATATTTATTTCTTATTCAGATCATCCTCATCAAATGCTTCCTCGATGGCCGCTCCTGCCGGAACCATCGGGAATACTTTGTCGTCACAGTCGATGATGCAGTCGATAAGAACTGTGGTGTTCAGCTCTATCGCCCGGCGGATCGCAGGCGCGACCTCCTCCTTCTTCGTCACACGCATGCCGACGGCTCCCATCGCCTCGGCAAGCTTTACGAAGTCCACGCTGTCGTTTAACACAGTATAGGAATAGCGCTCCTCATAAAACAGATTCTGCCACTGACGCACCATGCCGAGCACGTGGTTGTTAATCACGACCTCGATCACCGGTAGATTATTTCTCGCAGCTGTGGCGATCTCATTCATGTTCATACGGAAGCACCCATCTCCAGCAATGTTGATGACAGTCTTATCCGGTCTTCCGAACTTTGCGCCGATCGCGGCTCCGAGACCGTAGCCCATTGTGCCGAGTCCTCCGGAGGTCAGGAATGTACGCGGGTCCTTAAATTTATAATACTGCGCCGTCCACATCTGATGCTGTCCGACCTCGGTGACGATAATTGCGTCGCCCTTTGTCTCCTTATAGATCTCCTCAACTACATACGGACCTGTAAGTCCCGCAGTATTGTACTTCAGCGGAAATTTCTTCTTTAATGCATCTATCTCTGCCGTCCACTCGGGATGCTCCGTGCGCTGCACGCGGTTGTTTAATCGCTTTAATACCTCGCGCACATCCCCGATCACGCTGCCGTCCACGAGGATATTCTTATTGATTTCAGCGGCGTCCACATCGATCTGAAGGATCTTCGCATTCTCTGCGAATTTCTTCGGATTTCCGATTACGCGGTCGCTGAAGCGTGCTCCTATCGTGATCAGCAGGTCACAGCGGCTGATCCCCAGATTGGACGCCTTTGTCCCGTGCATGCCGACCATGCCGCTGTAAAGCGGGTCTGTGCCCGGAAATGCGCCCTTTCCCATGAGGCTGTCTGCCACCGGGGCGTCAATCTTGTGCGCCAGTTCGCGCACCTCCTGCGCTGCCCCCGAGATTACGGCTCCTCCGCCGACAAAGATGTACGGCTTCTTTGACGCTTCGATCATCTGCGCAGCGCGCTCGAGATCCTCCTCTCGAAGCTTGCCGATGGACGGCTTGATCTCCTCCGCGTCCTCATACAGATACTCTGTCTTCGCCGCAGTCACATCCTTTGTGATATCCACCAGCACCGGTCCCGGTCTTCCGCTCTTTGCAATAGCAAACGCACGGCGCAGAGCGTCGGCAAGCCTCGTGACATCCTTTACGATCATGCTGTGCTTTGTCACCGGCATCACGATTCCCGCGATGTCGACCTCCTGGAAGCTGTCCTTGCCAAGGAGGTTGTTCGTCACATTCGCGGTAATCGCCACAACCGGGACTGAATCCATGTATGCGGTCGCAATACCTGTCACCAGGTTCGTCGCGCCCGGTCCCGACGTTGCCAGACAGACGCCGACCTTGCCGGTCGCACGCGCGTAGCCGTCTGCTGCATGCGATGCGCCCTGCTCGTGAGACGTCAGGATATGGCGGATCTCGTTCGTATGTTTATATAATTCATCGTAAATATTTAAAATCGCACCGCCCGGATAACCGAAAACGGTATCGACGCCTTGTTCCTTCAGGCATTCGATTACGATCTGTGCACCTGTAAGCTGCATGCTGCATACCTCCCGATTATTTTTTTGGAATTTCCAGGATTGCTCCGCGGTTTCCGGATGTCACCATCGCTGCATAGCGCGCCAAATATCCGGTCGTTACCTTCGGCTCTCTCGGCTTCCATGCCGCACGCCTTCTTGCCATCTCTTCATCGGAAACGGCAATCTCCAGGCGCTCCTCAGGGATGTTGATCTTAATAATATCACCCTCTTCCACCAGAGCGATCGGTCCGCCGACAGCCGCCTCAGGAGAAATATGTCCGATCGAAGCTCCTCTGGAAGCTCCGGAAAATCTTCCGTCGGTGATAAGCGCCACTGTGGAATCCAGTCCCATGCCGGCGATTGCAGAGGTCGGATTTAACATCTCTCTCATGCCCGGTCCTCCCTTTGGTCCCTCATAGCGGATGACAACTACGTCGCCCGGCACAATTTTGCCGCCTTTAATCGCAGCGATCGCGTCCTCCTCGCAGTCAAAGACTCTTGCCGGTCCCTCGTGAACCATCATCTCCTCGGCAACTGCGGATCTCTTCACCACTCCGCCGTCCGGAGCGAGATTACCGGTCAGAACGGCAAGTCCTCCCGTCTGACTGTACGGGTTGTCAATCGGGCGGATAACGGAAGGATCCTTGTTGACACAGCCTGCAATATTCTCGCCGACGGTCTTTCCGGTCACAGTCATACAGTCCGTATACAGAAGTCCCTTCTTATTCAGCTCATTCATAACCGCGTACACGCCTCCGGCTTCATTTAAGTCCTCGATGTATGTCGGACCTGCCGGAGCCAGATGGCAGAGGTTCGGAGTCTTTGCGCTGATCTCATTTGCAAATGTAATATCAAAATCCATACCGATCTCATGCGCGATTGCCGGCAGATGCAGCATACTGTTTGTGGAGCAGCCAAGCGCCATGTCGACAGTCAGGGCATTTAAAATCGCTTCTTTTGTCATGATATCCCTGGGACGGATATTTCTGCGGTACATCTCCATGACCTGCATGCCTGCGTGCTTTGCAAGCTTTATGCGCTCAGAATATACAGCCGGGATTGTACCGTTGCCCTTTAATCCCATGCCGAGCACCTCGGTTAAGCAGTTCATGCTGTTCGCGGTGTACATGCCGGAGCAGGAACCGCAGGTCGGGCACGTCTTGTTTTCAAATTCTTCCACGTCCTCGGCGGTCATTGTGCCTGCGCTGTACGCGCCGACCGCCTCGAACATGCTGGAAAGGCTTCTCTTGCACCCCTTTACCTTTCCTGCCAGCATCGGTCCGCCGCTGACAAATACGGTCGGAACGTTGATGCGCGCCGCAGCCATCAGAAGTCCGGGAACATTTTTATCGCAGTTTGGCACCATTACGAGCGCATCAAACTGGTGAGCCATCGCCATTGCCTCAGTGGAGTCGGCGATCAGGTCACGGGTCACAAGGGAGTACTTCATGCCGATATGTCCCATCGCAATACCGTCGCAGACTGCGATTGCCGGAAATACGATCGGTGTGCCGCCAGCCATCGCGACGCCCATCTTCACTGCCTCCACAATCTTATCGAGATTCATATGTCCCGGAACGATCTCATTATAGGAGCTTACGATTCCTACCAGCGGTCTTTCCAGCTCTTCTTTTGTCATTCCCAGGGCGTTAAACAGCGAGCGGTGCGGCGCCTGCTGCATCCCTGTCTTTACTGCATCACTTCTCATAATATCTATGCCTTCTTTCTATTCTCTTATGTCAGAGCCGTAAGCTCCTGTTATTCTCCAAGTATCTTCGCGCAGATTCTGTCACCCATCTCGGATGTGGACACCTTCGTGCATCCCTCAGACATGATGTCTCCGGTGCGCACACCGTCTGCGAGCACAGACTGAACGGCGCTCTCCACATCATCCGCCTCTTTGTCGAGATCCAGAGAATATCTGAGCATCATTGCGGCTGAGAGGATCGTTGCAATCGGGTTTGCGATATTCTGTCCCGCAATATCAGGCGCAGATCCGTGGCTTGGCTCGTACAGTCCGAACTTTGTCTCATTTAAGCTTGCGGACGAGAGCATTCCGATAGATCCGGTAACCATGCTTGCCTCGTCGGAGAGGATATCTCCGAACATATTTTCCGTCAGAATTACGTCAAACTGCCCCGGGTTCTTAACCAGCTGCATCGCGCAGTTGTCTACCAGCATATGCTCAAGCTTCACATCCGGGTAATCGGCGGCAACTTCCTCCACTACCTTTCTCCAGAGACGGGAGGAATCGAGCACGTTAGCCTTGTCGACGCTTGTAACTTTGTTTCTTCTCTTTCTTGCGATATCGAACGCGCGCTTTGCAATGCGGCGGATCTCATTCTCATCGTAGGTCAGCGTGTCGATTGCCTTTCTCACGCCGTTTTCCTCAACTGTCTTTCTCTCTCCGAAATACAGTCCTCCTGTCAGCTCGCGCATGATCATCATGTCAAATCCGTCGCCGATGATCTCATCTCTTAACGGACATGCATCCTTCAATTCATTATACAGGTACGCGGGCCTTAAGTTTGCAAACAGGTTGAGCGCCTTGCGGATTCCCAGAAGCCCTGCCTCCGGACGCCTGGACGGCTCCAGCCTGTACCACGGAGAGGTCGCTGCGTCGCCTCCGATGGATCCCATGAGAACCGCGTCGCTTTTCTTTGCCTCCTCGATGGTCTCGTCTGTCAGCGGAATACCGTGTACGTCGATGGATGCTCCGCCGAGCAGCAGCTCTTTATATTTAAATTCGTGTCCATATTTCTTACAAATGGCGTCGAGCACTTTCTTAGCCTCTGCCACAATCTCCGGACCGATTCCGTCGCCTGGAATCAATGCAATCTGAAAATTCATAATCATCTACCCTTTCTGCAATTACTTATTTACCTATAATAATTCATTTTCCACGACATTTCAACTATAAATTACTTTAACGTGCTACTTTAAGAAAATTTTCTTCTTGAAAAATGCGCTTTTTTGCCTATAAGTACTGAAAATATTTTGTTTTTCATCGTTTCCAGGGGAAAATATTGTAATGAACGAAAAAACAAAAGCTGCCGCCCGGTTCCCCCTCTCATCGGGAAATCGAACGGCAGCTTTTGTGCTTCTCCTTATTCGGATGCTTTCTCTACTTCCGCGATTGCGCCCTTGCGCATCGGGATGCGGCAGTTTCTGTTATTTCCGAACTCAACGATTACATCGTCGTCAGTAATATCGATCACGATGCCGTAGAATCCTCCTGTGGTTACCACCGCATCGCCGACTGCCATATCAGCCAGCATAGCCTTTAATCTCTTCTGCTCCTTCTTCTGCGGGCGGATCATCAGCAGATACATGACTCCGAAAAGAATCACCATCCACACGACCATGATCAGCATTCCGCCGGCGCCTGCACCAGCCGCTTCTGTTAAAAACATGACTTTTCCTCCTGCTTCTTTGTTTCCTTTACAAGCCGTATCCTACGGCACTATTACCATAATACACAACTCTTTAGAATTAGACAAGCCTTTTCATAAAAATTTTATGCTTTACGGTTACGCTTTCCGGTCATTTTCCTCAAAGCCGGCGAGCTTTGCCTTCTTGTACTCCGCAAACCGCCCGGCATCGAGCGCGTCGCGGATCTCCTCCATCATCGTGTTGTAGAAATACAGGTTGTGCAGCACGCAAAGTCTCATACCGAGCATTTCCTTCGCCTTTAACAGATGGCGGATATATGCCCTGCTGTAGCGGCGGCATGCCGGACACTGACACCCCTCCTCGATCGGGCGGGAATCCAGCTCATATTTTGCATTGAAGAGATTTAACTTGCCCTGGTTCGTGTAAACATGACCGTGGCGTCCGTTGCGGCTCGGATAGACACAGTCAAAGAAGTCGATGCCGCGCTCCACTCCTTCCAGAATATTCGCCGGGGTACCGACGCCCATCAGATAGGTGGGTTTATTTCTTGGCAGATGCGGTACGACCGCATCCAGAATCCGGTACATCTCCTCATGGCTCTCTCCGACCGCAAGCCCTCCGACTGCGTAGCCGTCGAGATCCAGCTCACTGATCTCCTGTGCGTGGCGGATGCGGATATCCTCAAAGATCGCGCCCTGATTGATGCCAAATAAAAGCTGGTGACGGTTGATCGTATCTTCTCTCGAATTCAGTTCCGCCATCTTATCCCTGCAGCGCTTCAGCCAGCGTGTGGTGCGGTTTACGGAATTTTCCACGTATTCGCGCTCTGCGACACTGGAGGGACACTCGTCGAATGCCATCGCGATCGTAGATGCGAGGTTCGACTGGATCTGCATACTCTCCTCCGGACCCATGAAGATCTGGTGTCCGTCAATGTGAGAGCGGAAGTAAACGCCCTCCTCCTTGATCCTGCGCAGTCCCGCAAGGGAAAATACCTGGAATCCGCCGGAGTCTGTCAGAATCGGCCGGTTCCAGGACATAAATTTGTGCAGTCCGCCCAGCTTCTTGACGATCTCATCGCCGGGACGCACATGCAGATGATATGTGTTGGAGAGCTGCACCTGCGTCTTGATGCCTTCCAGATCCTCTGTCGAAACCGCTCCCTTGATTGCCGCAATCGTGCCGACATTCATAAACACAGGCGTCTGAATTGTCCCGTGCACGGTCGTAAACTCGGCGCGCTTAGCCATCTTTTCCTCTTTTAATACTTTATACATGGGGTAAAATCCTCTCTCTTTCCTTTTCGATGCGTTATGGATAATCCATGCTTTAGTATAGCGGAGCTTCCGGCTGTTTTCAACAGATTTTTCGGAAAATCCTACTCTGCGGACTGGATGGCGTCATATCCGGTCTCTCCGGTTCTGATTTTCAGTGCAGAGCGGATCTCGTAGGTAAAGATCTTTCCGTCGCCGACCTCGCCGGTATACGCAGCGGCGCGGATTGCCTCGATTGTCTTATCCGCCCACTCCTCAGATGAGACGACAATCTCAAATTTGATCTTCGGCTGCATCTGCATGTCCACTTCCATGCCGCGGACTATCTCGCGGTACCCCCTCTGGATACCGCAGCCCATGACCTGCGAAACAGTCAGCCCATTCACGTCAATCGCGTCGAGCGCGGCCTTGACGTCCTCAAATTTTTCTTCTCTTATATATGCCTCTATCTTGATCATCATATCCATATCCTCCCCTTATTGATCCAGCCCGTTAAAGCTCGGGTATGCGCTCTCGCCGTGCTGTGAGAGGTCAAGTCCCACCTGCTCTTCCTTAACCGTCACACGAAGCGGTGTGAACATCCGCACAATTCCGGCGCAGATCAGTGTTCCCAGCACCGCAACAGCGAGTGTAACGACGATTCCAAGAAGCTGCGCGGCAAACAGATGATAGTCTCCAAACACCAGTCCGTCCCATTTCGCAGTGCCGTTAATCGAGGATTTTGCAAAGATCCCTGTCGCGATTCCTCCCCAGATACCTCCAATACCGTGGCATCCGAACGCGTCAAGCGCATCGTCGATCTTCAGCTTTTTCTTTACGAGAATCACACCGAAGTAGCAGATCGGACTGACCAGAATTCCGATCGGAAATGCTGCCCAGACCGGAACAAACCCGGCGCCCGGCGTGATTGCGACAAGCCCGATGACAAGTCCTGTGGAGGCACCCACGAGCGTCGGTCTGCCGCTTCTGATTACCTCAATCGCCATCCAGGACAGAAGCGCCGCTGCGGCTGAGATCGCCGAAGTCATAAATGCGTGCGCCGCCAGTCCGTCTGCCCGAAGGGCACTGCCTGCATTGAAGCCGAACCAGCCGAACCAGAGCAGGGACGCTCCGAGTACTACAAAAGGTATATTGTGAATCCGGTAGGTTGTGTGCTCATATCCTCTTCTTCTGCCAAGCAGAACCGCCAGAACCAGGGCGCTCACGCCGGAGCTGATGTGCACGACGTTGCCGCCGGCGAAGTCGACAGAGCCGATGGCAGCGAGGAATCCTCCCTCACCCCAGACCATGTGTGCCATTGGGCAGTATACGACGACTGACCACAGGATCACAAAGAGAAACAGTGCCTTAAATTTCATTCTGCCCACCAGAGCACCTGTAATCAGAGCCGGCGTAATCATCGCAAACATCATCTGGAACATGCAGAACACCAGATGCGGTATGGTATCTGCGTACGGTCCCGGCTCCATCCCGACGCCGTTTAGTCCAAACCAGCGAAAATCTCCGATAATACCCGCGTGATTTCCTCCAAATGACAGCGAATAGCCGAACAGCGCCCACATTACAACAGAGATTCCCATAATCGCCACACATGCCATCATGGTATTTCCCACATTTTTTCTCCGAACCAGACCTCCATAAAAAAACGCAAGTCCCGGTGTCATAAAAAATACAAAAGCTGCACAGATAATCATAAAAGCGGTATCTCCTGCACTCATAACTTATCCCATCCTCTCATGTTTCATATTTGATAACAGACCTGGCATACGTTCCATGGAAAACCAAAACGGGCGCCTGAAGTATCGAAACACTTCAGACGCCCTTGTCTTGTAATGCAGTCTACCACAGTTTCTTTCCCGGCACAAGTAAAATTTTTTCTGTATTTTACATCTTTTTTTGTGGATTTGACGAATTTTCAAATAGAATTTCGAATTTTTTTCTCTTTCCTCAGAATGCAATCTATAGTATAATTGTTAAGATTATGTAAAATCGCCGGCGATAATGTCCGGCAGAAAGGAATATAATATCATGCTTCAAACAATCGAAAACATCAATTCCGCCGTCAACGGCTTTGTCTGGGGTGTACCTGCGATGGTCTGTATTCTCGGAGTCGGGCTGCTGTTAAGCTTTCGTACCCGGCTGATTCAGATCCGTAAGCTGGGGTATACGTTCCGCGTCACGCTGGGCAAGATGTTCAGCAGAGAGAAGGCTGCTGACGGCTCTATCACACCGTTTCAGGCAGTCTGCACGGCGCTTGCCGCGACAGTCGGCACGGGAAATATCGCGGGCGTCGCGGGCGCAATCGCAATCGGAGGTCCGGGAGCTGTATTCTGGATGTGGATTTCCGCGTTTCTTGGAATGTGCACCAAGTTTTCCGAGGTGACTCTCGCCGTTCATTTCCGCGAGAAGAACAAGCACGGCGACTGGGTAGGCGGTCCGATGTATTACATAAAGAACGGGCTTGGAAAGAACTGGCAGTGGCTTGCAGTCATTTTCTCTGTGCTCGGCATCCTCGCGGTGTTCGGCACCGGCAACGCGACGCAGGTCAATACGATCACAGCTTCGATCGACTCTGCGCTTCTCAATTATGGAGTGATCTCTGAGACACAGGTAAAGGGCGTGAATCTGGCGCTCGGGATTCTGATCATGTTTCTCGTTGGGCTGGTGCTGCTCGGCGGCATCAAGCGAATCGGAAGTGTCGCGGAGAAGCTTGTGCCGTTTATGGCACTTTTGTATATCATCCTGTCGCTCGGCGTCATCTTCATGCACATCGACCGCGTGCCGGAGGTCTTCTCCTCGATTGTGCGCGGTGCCTTTTCTCCGTCTGCAGTGACCGGAGGCGTTGTCGGTTCATTCTTTCTGAGTATGAAGAAGGGACTCTCTCGCGGAATTTTCTCCAATGAGGCCGGTCTCGGTACCGGATCGATTGCGCATGCGACTGCGGATACGGACAACGCAGTGCGTCAGGGCTTCTTCGGCATCTTTGAAGTGTTTATGGACACCATTGTGATCTGTACGATGACAGCTCTCGTAATTCTCTGCAGCGGAGTGGACTTCACGTTCGGAGCGGATGCAGGAGCGGAGCTTACGATCTCGGGCTTTACATCTTCTTATGGAAGCTGGGTATCCATCTTTACCGCTGTCGCAATGTGCTGCTTCGCCTTCTCGACAACGCTTGGATGGGGGCTTTACGGAGCGCGGTGCATTGAGTTTCTGTTCGGCGAGCGCGTAATTAAGCCGTTTATGGTCGTGTACTCCTTGGTATCCATCATTGGCGCCACCGCCGATCTGGGTCTGCTCTGGAGCCTGGCGGAGACATTCAACGGGCTGATGGCTATTCCCAACCTGATTGCCCTGTTCCTGCTGTCCGGAACGGTCGTGAAGTTGGTCAGAGAGTATCAAAAGAATTAGCCTGCCTTTCTTTCTCATACCGTCCCATCCCTGGATTTTCTAATTGTATTTCGTCATTTTTTGTCGTATAATACGAAAGTGTTCCTACTTATAATTATGAGTTGCCTGAGGCGAATGCTCAAGTCTTTCGCCTCATATACAGAAAAGGAGGATTTTAACCCTTTGAATACAGAAAATACAAGACCTACATACACCCTGGGAATCGATATCGGTTCCACAACAGTTAAGATCGCGGTGTTGGATGCAGAAAATCAGCTTCTGTTTGCGGATTACGAGCGGCATTATGCGAATATCCAGTCCACACTTGCCTCGCTGCTTGGAAAGGCGTGTGAGAAACTCGGAGATATCTCGGCGGCGCCGGTGATTACCGGATCAGGCGGACTGACGCTGGCGAAGCATCTGGAAGTGCCGTTTACACAGGAGGTTATCGCAGTATCCACGGCTCTGCAGTTCTTTGCTCCGCAGACCGATGTTGCGATCGAGCTGGGCGGCGAAGATGCAAAGATTATTTACTTTGAAAACGGTAATATCGAGCAGCGCATGAACGGCATCTGTGCCGGAGGTACCGGGTCCTTTATCGACCAGATGGCATCCCTGCTCCAGACCGATGCGTCCGGACTGAATGAATACGCAAAGAGCTATCAGGCGCTTTATCCGATTGCTGCCCGCTGCGGCGTATTTGCAAAGACTGATATCCAGCCGCTGATCAACGAGGGCGCGACGAAGCCCGATCTCTCTGCGTCCATTTTCCAGGCGGTTGTCAATCAGACAATCAGCGGCCTTGCGTGCGGCAAGCCGATTCGCGGTCATATCGCATTCCTCGGCGGACCGCTTCACTTCTTGACCGAACTTCGCCGGGCATTCATCCGCACCTTAAAGCTTGACGATGAGCATACGATTGTGCCGGAGAACTCACACCTTTTTGCAGCGATGGGTTCTGCAATGACCGCAGCGGAGGACGCGTCCGCAGTTGAGCTTCGCGCGATGCAGAAGCGCCTGGAGGAGACCGTGCAGATGGATTTCGAAGTAGCCCGCATGGAACCGCTCTTTGCCAGCGAGGAGGAATATGAGGAATTCAACGAGCGCCAGAGCAAATATAACGTGGCGACCGGAGATCTCGCATCCTATGAGGGCAACTGCTATCTCGGCATCGACGCAGGATCGACGACCACAAAAGCTGCACTCGTCGGCGAGGACGGAGCGCTGCTGTACTCATTTTACAGCAACAATCACGGCAACCCGCTTGCCACCTCTATCCGTGCAATCCAGGAAATTTATTCTCAGATGCCGCCGAGCGCTCATATCGCCTACTCCTGTTCCACAGGCTACGGCGAGGCTCTGATCAAGGCTGCGCTGCTGCTCGATGAGGGCGAAGTGGAGACCGTATCCCACTACTATGCTGCCGCATTCTTTGATCCGAAGGTAGACTGCATTCTTGACATCGGCGGTCAGGATATGAAGTGCATCAAAATCAAGAACCATACAGTCGACAGTGTACAGCTTAACGAAGCGTGCTCCTCGGGCTGCGGCTCCTTTATCGAGACATTCGCGAACTCCCTGAACTACGAGGTGCAGGACTTTGCAAAGGAAGCTTTGTTTGCAAAGCACCCGATTGATCTGGGTACGAGATGCACCGTATTTATGAACTCCAAAGTAAAGCAGGCGCAGAAAGAAGGAGCGACCGTGGCAGACATTTCCGCCGGTCTTGCGTACTCTGTCATCAAGAACGCGCTTTATAAGGTTATCAAGGTCTCTGACGCTTCCGAGCTCGGACGCCATATCGTCGTACAGGGCGGTACGTTCTACAACGACGCTGTGCTTCGAAGCTTTGAGAAGATCGCCGACTGTGAAGCTATCCGTCCTGACATTGCAGGTATCATGGGCGCGTTCGGAGCGGCTCTGATTGCCAGAGAGCGGTACGATGCTGACAAGGAGACGACCATGCTCCCCATCGAGAAGATCAACACGCTCAAATATTCTACTACGATGGCAAACTGCAAAGGCTGTACAAACAACTGCCGCCTGACGATCAACCGCTTTTCCGGCGGCCGCCAGTATATCAGCGGAAACCGCTGTGAGCGTGGTATCGGCAAACAAAAGAACAAGGACAATATCCCGAACCTGTTCGACTATAAATATAAGAAGATGTTTTCCTATGAGGCGCTTCCTGCTGACCAGGCGGTTCGCGGCAAGGTCGGCATCCCGAGAGTGCTCAACATGTTTGAGAACTATCCGTTCTGGTTTACGTTCTTTACACGGCTGAAATACCAGGTAGTGCTCTCTCCGACTTCCACGAGAAGAATCTATGAGCTCGGTATCGAGTCTATCCCGAGCGAATCTGAGTGCTATCCGGCAAAGCTCGCGCACGGTCATGTGACATGGCTTATCAAGCAGGGAGTAAAATTCATCTTCTATCCCTGCGTGCCGTACGAGCGCACAGAGTTTGAGGGTGCGATCAATCACTACAACTGTCCGATCGTCACCTCCTACGCGGAGAATATCAAGAACAACGTCGATGAGTTAAACGATCCGGAGATCACATTCCGAAATCCGTTTCTCGCGTTCACAAACGAGGAGATTCTCACCCAGCGTCTCATAGAGGAATTTGCCCAGATTCCGGAGCAGGAAGTCAAAAGCGCTGCGCATGAGGCATGGCTTGAGCTTGCGAGAATGCGCGAAGATATCCGCCGCAAAGGCGAGGAGACGCTGCGCTGGATGGAGGAAAACGGACGCCGCGGCATCGTGCTTGCAGGACGCCCATATCACATCGATCCGGAGATCCACCACGGAATTCCTGAGCTGATTACCTCTTACGGCGTCGCTGTACTGACTGAGGACTCCGTCTCTCATCTTGCTCCGCTGGAGCGGCCGCTGCGCGTCAATGACCAGTGGATGTACCACACACGTCTGTACGCTGCGGCAAACTTCGTAAAGACGCGGGATGATCTTGATTTGATTCAGCTCAACTCCTTCGGCTGCGGACTTGACGCCGTGACGACCGACGAGGTGAGCGAGATTCTGACAAGAAGCGGCAAGATCTACACCTGCCTGAAGATCGACGAGGTCAATAATCTGGGCGCTGCCCGCATCCGCGTGCGCTCCCTGCTCGCTGCAATCCGGGCGAAAGAAAAGGAGCTCGCTGAGGAACAGGCAAAATATGAGAAACAAAAGGCACTGGAGGAAGCTGCCGCGGCAGATGCACACCTCTCAGAGACTTCCTGTGTAACTGCGGAGCGCCGTACGCCTGTAAATCCGGTTCGGAAAGCAGCGCCGCCGCGCCGCAAAATCCGTCCGTCTTCAATTAAGAAAGTACCTTTCACCAAGGAGATGCGTAAAGAATACACGATCCTCTGCCCGCAGATGTCGCCGATCCACTTCTCCATCATGGAACCCGCGTTCAACGCTGCCGGGTACCATCTGGAGGTGCTTCCGAATGACAATAAAGAGGCCGTTGACGTCGGACTGAAGTATGTGAATAATGACGCCTGCTACCCGTCTCTGATGGTTGTCGGGCAGATCATGCAGGCGCTGCTCTCCGGCAAATACGACTTAAACCGCGTGGCGATCATCATGTCGCAGACGGGAGGCGGCTGCCGTGCGTCTAACTACATCGGCTTTATCCGCCGTGCTTTGGAGAAGGCCGATATGGCTCATATCCCGGTTATCTCCATCAACTTAAGCGGACTGGAAGGTAATCCGGGATTCAAGATCACCCCGGATCTTGCGCGCAGAGTTGCTTACGCGGCAGTCTTCGGCGATATCCTGATGAAGTGTCTCTACCGTATGCGCCCGTATGAGATCAAAAAAGGAAGCGCAAACCGCCTGCACCGCAGATGGGATCGCTACTGCCGCAGGTTTGTAGCGGAAAAGCACTTAAGCCACACGAAGTTCAAGCAGATCTGCCGCACAATCATCCGCGACTTCGACAATCTGCCGATCAACGAGAATTTGAAGAAGCCGAGAGTCGGCGTCGTGGGCGAGATTCTGGTTAAATTCCTTCCGGCGGCAAACAACTATCTCGTCGATCTGCTCGAAAAAGAAGGCGCAGAGGCGGTTGTTCCTGATCTGATCGACTTTATGTGCTACTGCTTCTACAATCAGAACTTCAAGGCAGAGAAACTCGGCTTTGCAAAGAAGTCCGCACTGATCGGAAATGCCGGCATCGCAGCAATCGAATGGCTTCGCGGCGCGGCATCGAAGGAATTCGAAAAGAGCCGCCACTTTACTCCGCCGGCAAAGATCTCGCAGCTTGCCGAATACGCGTCCCCGATCGTGTCCTGCGGAAATCAGACCGGCGAGGGCTGGTTCCTGACCGGTGAGATGATGGAACTGATCCACAGCGGCGTCAACAATATCGTCTGCACGCAGCCGTTCGGCTGCCTGCCGAACCATATCGTCGGCAAGGGCGTCATCAAGGCGATCCGCAAGGAACACCCGAAAGCAAATATCGTGGCGATCGACTACGATCCGGGCGCAAGCGAGGTTAACCAGTTAAACCGTATTAAATTAATGCTTTCCACAGCGAACAAAAATATGTAAAAACCGTTTCTGTTCAGCCAGGTCTGCGCGGTATATGCGCAGACCGCGGGAAAGAGATTCAGAAGTACAGAAAAACAGCACTGCTTCAGGCATACCAACCTGAAGCAGTGCTGTTTTTATCTTCTCAGAATGAGTTATCCTTCCGGAAACATCTTCTTATAAATCGGAAATCCATCCAGCGTAGCAAAGTAATCCTTCGGTGTCTCGGCACGGCGGATCACCTCAAAGCTTCCGTCCTCTTTTAACAGAACCTCCGCTGACTTTAATTTTCCATTGTAATTATATCCCATCGCAAAACCATGCGCTCCTGTATCATGGATCACAAGCAGATCCCCCATATCAATCTTCGGCAGATGGCGGTCAATGGCAAACTTGTCATTATTCTCACACAGAGAACCAGTCACATCGTAGACGTGATCACACGGCATGTCCTCCTTGCCCATCACTGTGATATGGTGATACGCTCCATACATTGCCGGACGCATGAGGTTTACCGCGCAGGCGTCCACACCAATGTACTCCTTATGCGTGTGCTTCTCATGAATCGCCTTTGTGACAAGGCAGCCGTACGGTCCCATCATGAAGCGTCCCAGCTCCGTGTAGATCGCGACGTCACCCATGTCTGCCGGAACGAGCACTTCCTCGTAAACCTGGCGCACACTCTCACCGATCACGCGGATATCGTTCGGCTCCTGCTCCGGGCGATACGGAATTCCGATTCCGCCGGACAGATTGATGAACTTGATATGCGCACCCGTTTCCTTCTGCAGCTTTACAGCCACATCGAAAAGCACCTTCGCCAGCATCGGATAATACTCATTCGTCACGGTATTGCTGGCAAGGAATGCGTGGATGCCGAACTCCTCAGCTCCCTTTGCCTTTAAGACTTTAAACGCCTCAAAGAGCTGCTCCGTTGTCATGCCGTACTTGGCATCTCCCGGATTGTCCATAATATCGTTGCTGATCTTAAACAATCCTCCCGGATTATAGCGGCAGCTGATTACCTTCGGAATTCTGCCAATCGTCTGTTCCAGGCACTCAATATGCGTAAAATCGTCGAGATTGATGATCGCACCGATCTCATCCGCATACGCAAACTCCTCCGGCGGCGTATCATTCGATGAGAACATGATATCGTCCCCGGCACAGCCCATCGCATGCGAGAGCAGAAGCTCCGTGTAAGATGAGCAGTCGCAGCCGCAGCCATACTCCCGCAGGATCTGAATCAGAGCCGGATTCGGGTTTGCCTTCACCGCAAAGTATTCCTTAAAGCCCTTGTTCCAGGAAAATGCCTCTCTGAGCGCAGCGGCATTTTCCCGGATTCCCTTCTCATCGTACAGGTGAAATGGAGTCGGAACCTGCTGTACGATCTCCTGCAGTTTTTCTAAAGTTACAAAAGGCTTTTTCTTCATAATAAGTCTTCTCCTCTATTTATTTTATCTTGCCTGAATAACCTGAAGAATGTTCGTCATTGCGCCTTCACCCTTCACGACATTCGTCGCCGGATCGCCGGCGGTAAATACCATCATATCACCCGGCTTTACAACCTTCTCGCGGGTTACCATGTAAAGTGCGTGAGAAATGATGTTCTCCGTGGTATCCTCCTCATATCCGCTCAGCGGCACAACACCCCAGTAGAGCTGCATCTTTCTCTGTACCCACTCGTTCGGCGTCACGGCGTAGATCGGCACGGATGGTCTTAAATTGGAAATCAGGCGCGCTGTTCTTCCTCCGACCGTCGGCGTCACAATACATGCTGCATTAATATTATTTGCAATATTTACAACCGCAAACCCCATGGAGCTGGATACGTTGAGCTTGCCCTTTAAAACAGCGTGATCACGGTATTCCTCGAACTTTAAGTGCTTCTCTGTCGACTCAGCGATCTGTACCATCATGCGGACTGCCTCCACCGGATACTTGCCCATCGCAGTCTCACCGGAAAGCATAACGGCATCCGTTCCGTCATAAATCGCATTTGCCACGTCTGTAACCTCTGCTCTTGTCGGGCGCGGATTGCGGATCATAGAATCGAGCATCTGAGTTGCTGTGATAACCGGCTTATATGCATGGTTGCACTTCTCAATAATCTGCTTCTGGATATACGGAACTTCGTATGCCGGAATCTCCACGCCAAGGTCGCCGCGCGCTACCATGATGCCGTCCGCCTCCTGGATAATTTCGTCAATATTTTCAACGCCTTCCGCATTCTCGATCTTCGCGATGATATCCATAGAAGAATCATGCTCTCTTAAAATCTGGCGGATCTGACGCACCGCGTCTGCATTTCTGACAAAGGAGGCTGCAATATAGTCAAAGCCCTGCTCGATGCCAAAGAGAATATCCTGCTTGTCCTTCTCTGTGATTGCGGGAAGATTTACCTTGACGTTCGGGATATTTACGCCCTTCTTCTGTCCGAACTCACCTCCGTTGACGATACGGCATACGATGTCGTTCCCCTTAATCTCCTCAACAGTAAGCTCGATCAATCCATCGTCAATCAAAATTGTATTGCCCGGAACTACGTCCTGGGGGAGCTCTCTGTAAGTCACGGAGCAGCCCGTCTCGTCTCCCAGTCGCTCCTCGGTGGTGATTACAAACTGCTCATTCTCCTTGAGCATCACCTTTCTGCCGTCCCTGAGCAGTCCGGTACGGATCTCCGGTCCCTTTGTATCAAGCAGCATCGCCACCGGAACCTTAAGCTCCTTGCGAGATTCCTTTAAAATCCGGACCCTGGCTGCCTGCTCCGCCTGGTCGCCGTGAGAGAAGTTAAATCTCGCCACGTCCATACCGCTCTCGATCAGACTCTTCATCATCTCCTTGGAGTCGGTATTTGGTCCCATCGTACATACAATTTTGGTTTTTTTCATAATTACTCTTCCCTTTCATCACTTAATATGCTCATGTGTAAATAAATGGTCCTGACAATACTCATAATTGCCGTTGCACTTGGAGCAGAAACGGAATTCCAGGTTATCCCCGTCCAGCTCTGTTCTGCCGCACACCGCGCACTTATGCTTTGTCACGTTCATCTGTCCCTTGTGTACCGCCTGGGTGTATGTCTTCTTTCTGTGGATTTCCTTCGGACTATACCGCCGCATATTCCGGGTCGACAGGAAAAATATAATAAAATTCATCAGAGAACAGATAATCACTACTCTGGTCACCCAGCCTCCAATCACCATCATGAAAACCAGATACGCTATATCCAGATACGCCAGCCATTTGATCTTGATCGGAAACAGGAAATAAAACATCACCTGCATATCCGGATATGTCGCCGCAAATCCCAGAAAGATCGAAAGGCTGATGTAATACGTGCTGAACAGGCTGCCGAATGTAATTGCGGTCGTTCCCAGAAGCACAGTCTCCACGCCATAGAAGATAAATGCACCGATCAGCGTAATCAGGATACCGCCCCAAATATAAATATTATACCGGAACGCTCCCCACGTCCGCTCAAGCGCTGTACCGATAGAGTAATAGAACATCAGCATGACGATCACAAAAACGATGTCTATTACGCTTCTTGCGCTGCTCGGCGGAATTAAAAGCCAACTCACAATCCGCCACACCTGTCCGTGAAGAATAAAATACGGATCCAGTGTCAGATACCTCATCAGGTCAGGCGTCAGAAATGAGATGGCATAGCCCAGCACATACGTCAGTATAATAAATTGCGTCAGATGCGGAATCGCAAACCGTCCAAACTTCCGCTCCATTTTGTCCATTAATCTCATAATACTCCTTATTGATCAGAATAAATTCTTCTTAGAAAAAATAAATGCTACAACAAGGCTTAAAACCAGCGAGCAGAGTATGACGTACAAAAATCCCATAGGACTGTTCGCAAACGGCATCCCCGCCGAATTGACATTCATACCGTAGGCGCTGAAGATCATTGTCGGAATCGACATCACCATGGTAACAATCGCAAGGAACTTCATGACTATGTTCTGATTATTAGAGATAACCGACGCGAACGCATCCATCGTGCCGCTTAAAACTCCGCTGTAGATATTCGCCATCTCGATTGCCTGCTTGTTCTCGACGATAACATCTTCAAGCAGATCCTCATCCTCCGGGTACTGCTTGATCCTGTCTACCTTCAGCAGCTTCTCCAGCACAACCTCATTGGCACGCAGAGACGTCGTGAAGTACACCAGGGACTTCTCCAGCTCCAGAAGCTCGATGAGCTCCTGATTCCTCTGGGACTTGTGCAGCTTTGTCTCGATCATCTCACTCTTCTTGTCAATGATTCTCAGGTAATGCAGAAACATTGACGCGTTCTTGTACAGAATCTGCAGAATAAAACGGGTACGCTTATACGTGTAGAAATTGCGCACGCGTCCATCCATGAACGCGCTTAAAATCGGCGAATCCTCCAGGCACACGGTGAAGATCATCTCATCTGTCACTATGATGGACAGAGGGATCGTGATATACCAGTCCTTATCGTTTCGCTCTTCAGTCACAGGGATATCCACAAGAATCAGAGTGTAGTCTTCCTCCACCTCGATACGGGAACGCTCCTCCTCATCCAGCGGCGCCCTTAAGTCGTCCGCATCAATATGGTACTTCTCGGAAATCTCGAGAATCTCCGTAGCTGTGGGATCAGTGAGCGCAATCCAGCTTCCTTCCTGTGCCTCGCTGATCTGATGAACGCTTCCGTCAATCGTTCTGAAAATACGAATCATGTTATATGGCTCCTTTCGTGCCTGCAAAAGAACACGAAAGTCATGTGCTGCCGTGTTCTGTTACAGATTTTTAGTATTCTTTTGTTCTGTCTCTTCTAATGTACTTTCTATCTGCCCAGGACAAGGCCCGCCTTCCATAAAAGCACTTCCTTTCGCTGATTTGTCGTCCAGGTGTTTCCATAAGCCTAAAAACACATCCTAATTATAAGACCTGCCCTATGGTTTGTCAATTTAATTCCCAAAACTTTAACCTAAGTTTTGCACAAGTCATACGCTTTCGATTTACAAAACGCTCCTGTTTCGCTATAATGGCGGTATATATTTTAATAGAAAAGAGGGATCAGTCTATGTCAGGCTCTACATTCGGAACCTTATTTAAGATAACCACCTGGGGAGAGTCCCACGGCCGCGCAATCGGCGTTGTCGTGGACGGCTGCCCGGCAGGCGTGCCGCTTAGCGCACCGGACATTCAGCAGTTTCTAAACCGCAGAAAGCCGGGGCAGAGCCGCTATTCCACACAGAGAACCGAGTCAGATCTCGTGCGTATTCTCTCCGGAGTCTTTGAGGGAAAGACTACCGGGACTCCGATCTCGCTGCTCGTCGAAAACACGGATCAGCGCTCCCACGATTACAGCGAAATCTCGCAATATTACCGCCCGGGACATGCGGATTACACATACGACGCAAAGTATGGTTTCCGCGATTACCGGGGCGGCGGGCGTTCCTCCGGCAGAGAGACCATCGGACGCGTGGCCGCGGGCGCGATTGCGTCCAAAGTCTTAGGTATGCTTGGAATCTCACTCTGCTCCTACGTCCGCTCTATCGGTCCGGTTGAGATCTCCACTTTCTCCAGACAGGAGATTGCGAAGAATGAATTCAACATGCCGGATGCAAAGGCTGCCGAGCGTGCCCGCGAATTTCTCGAGGGCTGCATGGCGCGCCGTGACTCTGCGGGCGGTATTGCCGAGTGCATTGTCTCCGGTATGCCGGCGGGCGCCGGCAATCCCGTCTTTGACAAACTTGATGCCAATCTCGGCAAAGCGATCTTCTCCATCGGAGCCGTAAAAGGAGTTGAGATCGGCGACGGCTTTGCCGCTGCACAATCGTGCGGCACCGCAAACAACGACAGCTTTTACTACGACGAAAACGGCAGGATCAGCAAGAGCAGCAACCACGCCGGCGGCATCCTGGGCGGCATCAGCGACGGAAGCGATATTATCGTCCGCGCGGCGTTTAAACCGACTCCTTCCGTTTATTCTCCCCAGAATACGGTCAATACATCCGGGGAAAATATCACGGTCAGCATTAAAGGCCGCCACGATCCGATCATTGTCGCGCGCGGCGTCGTGGTCATGGAATCCATGGTGGCTCTCGTTCTGCTCGATGCGCTGATGACAGGTGCGTGCGCAAAGCTTGAGAATCTGCAGGAAATCTGGAAGTAATATCAAAAACCGGAAGAAATGCCGTTTAGATTGCGGATTTCTTCCGGTTTTTCCTTTCAGGCAGCGGGCATCCCCCGCATCCTTTATTTACGAAGCTTTTATTTAAGCTTCTTCCTCTGCCGGTACTTTTATAATCTTAATACAGTTCGGCGTCTCTACTTTCATCGGCTTGCCCTTCATGATGAGCAGCTTCTTCTCATAGTCGATAGTAAACGTCGTAATGCTGTTTGACTCATGGTTTGCAACTGCGATGTGCTTTCCGTCCGGGAACAGCGCGATATCCTTCGGGAATTCGCCGCTGATTGGAAGCGCGAACTGCATATCAAGCATGCCATTCTCGCGGTTGATCTTAAACATCGCAACTGTATTGTCGCCCGCTGTGGAACAGAACAGGTAATTGCCGTCCGGGGACATACTCAAAGCTGCCGCGGCATCGTGCACGGGGTCAATCGTGTCGGACGTGGTGCTCACGCTCTGGATGCGCTCAAACTCCGGTGTCTTGCCCTCGCCATTGTATGTGAATACATCAATCTTATTCGCCAGCTCATATAAGATATATGCAAACCTGCCGTCACGGCTGAACTTCATCAGGCGAGGCCCGCTCTCCAGCTCACAGCGCAGGATGTCGACCAGCTCCAGCTTATGCTTCATCTTATTGATGCGGTAGATCTTTACCTGGTCGATGCCATTGTCCACTGCGCACAGATACCTGCTGTCCGGGGACGGAATCACGCATGTTACATGCGGACGGAAGCTGCGCTCCGCCACGCTGCCAAGACCTCTGTGGAATACGCCGTCCATCACACTGCCGAGACTTCCGTCTCTTCTCGTGTGTACGACCGTCACCTTGCCGTCGTGATATCCTGCCACAAAAAGGTATTTTCCGGTCTTGTCCACCGAAAGGTAGCATCCTCTCATACCGTCGATATCTACCTTATTCATATATTCCAGGTCCCCGTCGCTGTGGCGCTTGAATACCGCCACGCCCTCATCGGCGATCGAGTACAGAAATCTTCCGTTCGTCGACAGCGCCAGATAGGAAGAATTATTCACAGGAACGACCTTGCGCTCCGTAAGAGTTCCCTCTTCCACATCTACATCATATAAATGAATTCCGATACTGCTTCCATACGTATACGTTCCGACGTATGCGACATATTTTTCTTTCTCCATAATTGTCTCGCCTCCAGATTTTTCATCCTCAGGATGTTGTCGTTACTATCGTTATTTTATCATAATTTTTTTCGTTTCACAACGCTTGACAACAAAAGTTTTTTTGTCAGAATACTTCGATGACACATCCTGTAAGTTGCCCCCTGCATCATACGGTTATTATCAGCCATTTTCCCCAAAAAATACAGGGACAGGTGAAACTCAGAAAAGCTTCACCTGTCCCTGCTTGGGGTACTCATATGCTCCTTCCCATAACCTCTTATCTGTAAATTCCCTCTTCTCTCCAGATCCTGTTCATGAGCTCATACCGCTCCAGAGGCAGACCCGTGTACGCGCAGTTGGAGGTAGAAAAGATATATCCATATCCGGGCATTCCCTCCCGAAGCGCGCGGCGCACATCCTCAATCAGCTCTTCTTCCGTTCCGGTCTGCATCTTGCCGCAGTTTACATTGCCCACCAGGCATACTTTGTCTCCGTACAGGCGCTTCACTTCTTTTAAGTCCACGCCGCCCTGCGGATCCAGGGAATGAACCGCGTCCGGCCCGCAGTCTACGATCATATCCAGAATCGGCATAACATTTCCGTCCGTATGCTTGATGGAATAAAATCCCTCGCTCCGGTAGAAATCCAGAATCTCTTTCAGATACGGTCCCACAAACTCCGCAAACATGTCGCGGCTGTAGAATGGATTCGTATTAAAGCAGTAATCAGAGCACAGTACAAATCCATCGAGAAGCCCAGGTATCTTCTTCAGTTCCAGCGCTGTGTGCATACACTGCTCCACTCTTCGCTTCGTCCAGTCATGAATCTTCTCCGGCTCCTCGTACATCATGACAGATACGTCCATGATATGGCTTCCATCCGGAATCGGCATGGTCGGATCTCCGTGAAGCGCAAGAAAATATTTATCGCCGGAAAGTTCCCGGATCTTCTCCAGGATTCGCCGTGCGGAAGACAGATCGTCCGGAATGTCTCCGTTTACTCCCGGATTGGGGTGAACCAAAATCGCGCTGTGATGGTATTTTTCCGCTGTCTCGATATATGCCAGTGCCATATCCTTCAGCTGCAGATCCTGCTCTTTCGCACTCATCTGATCCCACTGCTCATAATTCCTGTGAAGTGGATGTACCTTTCCTATAGATTCCATGGTCAGAAACATTACCAGTTCAAAGGTGGGAACGTGTCCGGTGATCGGTTCCCTTTTTAATGCTTTTATAAATTTCTCTCTCGGTGTCATCCGTTATTCCTCCTGAGTTCAGAGGCTTCGCGTTCTCAGGCTTTTTTCAGGCAGAAGGCTCTTGCAATCGGCGCTTCTTCTCCTTCATATGCCGGAACTGTTACCTCATATCCCGCTTCTTTCTTCACATATTCCAGCTCTTCTCCAGTCTCAAGAAGCGTGATTTTCTCCACATCAGCGCTGCACGGGATCACGACGCGTTCTCCCACAGGCATGTCCGCGGATTCAAATGTCTCGATTGCGTAAATATTCTCCGCATTCTGGGTAAATGCAATCGTTCCCTGCTTGTAAGGCGCGCACACTCTCGTAGCGTAGATCGCCTCTCCGTTCACTTTCAGCCATGCTCCCATTCCCTTCAGAGAGCGCACTGCTCCTTCCGGAAGCCGTCCGTCCGGCTGCGGTCCCACGTTGATTGCCAGATTTCCTCCCTTTGCCACGATATCGATCAGGAGCAGTACCACCTCTCTGGGGCTCTTATAGGTATCCTCATATTTAAAGGAGAAGGAGGTACCCAATGTAATGTTGCTCTCCCACGGCACATTCAGAGGTTTCTCCGGAACACACTGTTCCGGAGTGATATAGTTTTCATACAGCCCGCCGATAGTGCGGTCTGCGCAGAGCATTCCCGGCTGCCATTTGCGGATCTCCTCGATCACCTCGCCGAGCCGGATATCCTGATCGCTCTCCTCGCATACCCATCCTGCGTCAAACCACATGATATCGAGCTTTCCGTATTCGCTTGCAAGCTCCTTAATCTGATTCTGAGTAAAGGTGACAAATTCCTCCCATTTTTCCGGATGTTCTGCCGGAACATAGGATGGTCCGCGGTACATATAATCTCCTCGCGGAAATCCTTCTGCCCAGTAGCTGTCCACATGCCAGTCCGCCTTTGAGAAATACGCCGCAATTCCGATTCCTCTTCTGCGGAATGCCTCAAACAGATACCCCACCGCATCCGCGTACTTGTGGGTATGGAACGGGCAGTCCGGCGCCGTCAGCTTATAATCTGAATACTTGGTATCCCACATGCAGAAGCCGTCATGATGCTTTGTGGTAAAAATCAGATATTTTACTCCGGCCTCCTGCGCAATATCCGCCCACTTTTCCGGCTCAAAGCGGATAGGATTAAAGGTTTTGTTCAGATCAAAGTACTGCTTTTTGAACTCTTTTCCAGTAACTTCCCAGTCAACTCCGCCTCTGGACCACTCCGCATCCGCGTCTGACAGTGCCCAGGATTCCACGATTCCCAGCTGTGAATACGGTCCCCAGTGCATCATCAGGGCGAGCTTCTGATCCTGGAACCACTCCAGCTTCTCTAATACCTTCGGATCTGTCGGCCATACATACTCGTCCGCGCTGCTGTAATTATGCACGCCGTTCTCAACTTTCTCCTGTTCCTGCTCTGCAGCGCCTTCCGTTAATTCTTTCATGTTTTCCAGTTCGCTCATGTCTTCCTCTCCTGTCTCATCTGCTTTCAGGCTTTTTATCTTACTTTACAATAAATGTTACGGAATCCAGATCGTTATCTTTCAGTCTCCGGATATTCTCCTCAAGGTTCAGTCCCTCAGTCAGCTCCAGCTCATAGCGGAATTCACCGAATCCCGACAAATCCATCTTGAAGTTTGTCTCCCAGGTGTTGTTCATAATCCAGCTGTAGAGCGGTCTTCTGTTGTATTCTTCCTTTCCGTCGCACAGCAGGATCGGATGGCTCTTCATCTCTCCCATGTACAGAAGAGCGGTATCCAGCGTATTAATCAGGATACTCTGGTCTTTGCCCTGGTATACAACTCCCTCATCGGCAATATAGTATTCCATATTGGTTCCCGGAAGCTGGTCGATGCCCGGACGCATCGTGACTCCGCCGTTGTTTATATGTACAGCGCTTCCCTCTTCCACGTTCAGACTCAGCGGCATATATACGCTCTCCACATCCTCGCTCAGCGTCTTTGCGATCTGATAGGTGAAGGTCAGCTTCGGAAGATTGCGGTACATCTTGATGATTACGCTGCTGCTGTAGGTTCCTTCCAGCTCAAACTCAAATTTGATCTTTGTGAAGATATTTCCGTGTTCCAGGATCTTGATGTCTTTGAGTTTTGCCTGGAACTGCTCAGCGTGCAGACCGCGGATATTTCTTCCCAGACGGCTGCGCTCCGCGTAGATTCCCTTGCGGATTTCGGTTCTCTCATAGACCGGAGTGAAGAACTTTTCCAGTCCGTCCCTGAGCATCTCTTTGCCGGTCTTCTTATTATAGAAAGAAGTAAATCCTTTGCCGATCTCATAGCTGAGCTTAAACCAGTCATTCTCCATGCAGTACGGCAGTTTATAGGATTCCGTATCATAATCGTTAATAATATCCTTTACGCGCTCTGCGCCAATCCACGCGGTTCTGCTGTAAATCGTCTCCTTTTTTGCCGGCAGCTCCTCGTAGGAGAACCGCTTTTCCTCCATCGGCTCAAACTCTGCCAGAAAGCTTACCAGCACGCCTCTCGGATGCTCGGAGAGCTGTACAGGAAGCACTTCTTTTGTTTTGAGGTCTGTGACTCTTACATTCGGAAGGCTGATGGTCTCCACATAGAACTCGACCGGCATAACCTTCTTCTCCTTACTTACGGATACTGCCTTTACCTCACCGCTCAGATTGTAGTAGCGCAGAATATCTCCCAGGCTGTAGCACTGCTCATTCTTATACATCGCGGCAGCCTCATGGGCCTTGGACGCATAGCTTGTCTTGCGGATATCCAGATTGGTCACCAGCGTATCGTACGGATTAGAGATCGTAGCGGAATGTCCCCAGGTGTGCTCTGCGTACAGAAGCGCGTTATCTTCAGCCGTCTTTCTCAGCTTCTCATTGCGCATGCCGGTATTTTCTTCCAGCGCCTCGCAGGTGTGGAACAGTCTGAGCGCCTCTTTATAATGCTTTACCGCATAAGGCGTACTTCCGACGCCATTTCCCCACCAGTCGTTGAGCGCTCCCCTGTATGCCGGAGCGTCCTTGGTATCCTCTTTGATGAGATCATACAGCTCCTGCAGCGTAACCATATGCAGAGTCACCTCAGAGCCATAACGCTCATTAAATGCATGGACCGTGGCAATGATTGCCGGGTTGACCGGAGCGTTATCCGAAAATACGCCGCTTACGCTGGTAATATAAAAGTTATACGGATAACCGGACGTCTCATATTCCTCAATGCTCTCAGCGAGGGTTGTATGCAGAGCTTCCATCTTCTCTTCATCCAGCGGTGTGCTTGCGTCAGGGCTGATATTTTTGGAGAATACGATTCCAAGGGCATTTCCCAAATTATAGTGCTCTCCGTTCCATACCAGAAGCCTGCGTCCCTTATCATCCTCCCAGAAATACGGTTTCTGGTTCTGGTACAGCGGATACATGCCGTGATGTGTATGGATATTCGTAAATAAGAACTCAATGCCGTTATTTAAAAGCGCGTCGCGTGCGCCCAGGGAAATTCCATTGATATCGGCATTCATGGCAGTCTTCACCGGGAAACCCTCTTTCGTAAAGATCTCCTGCATCTGCGCGGTTCTGCGGTCGAGCATCTCACCGTCAGCCAGATCATTGAAGTTCAGATACGTTGCAGAGATTCCGATATTTCCTTTTCTCACAAGCTCAAAGAAATCGGTTCTCTCCTGCTCAGACGCCTGCTCCAGGAACTTTTCCACGCAGTAATATGTCTCACAGTTCCATTTCAAATCTTTCTCAGCAGTGTTGTTCTCATAGCCGCCCTTTATGAGACGGATGACATTGCGTATATTGCTGATCTGATTAAAAATCACCTGTTCCTGCAGATCGGTATAGCCCACATCGGTATGGGAATGATGGACAATATATACATGCTTAATTTTATTTCCCATTATAATTTTCTCCTTTATTTCGTGAGATTTCATTTCGTTTTTTGTTAATATAGCATGGTTTTTTCAGGAATACATTCAAAATTGTTCGCTGTACAAAATTATACTTTAATACTGCGAAACCATACCGCATTAAACTAAACCTTCAGCAATTCATTCGCTGCAGAGACCTGAATGCGCCGTGAGGATGTATCAGAATATCATCGGTCAGGCGGACTGCAGCCTTCTTTCCGGAAAACCGCCATTCGTTCCGGTCGGTTCCTCGGCGTCAGCTCTTATACGCCCAGGCATCCTCCCTCCACGGCTCCCTACCGCAGTCCTGAACTTTTAAATTCCCTTTAGAAGCGACTGCCCGAGACTGCAGATCATCGGGCGGCCCGTCTGAAGCCGTCCCGCTTTCACGAATCCTTCCTCACGTCCGGTCAGGACCTCTGTCAGATAAGCGCGCAAAGTTTCCACACGCTTTCTGCACTCTGTGTCATATACGGCGTTATGCAGTTCTTTGGGGTCCTTGCTCAAATCAAAATACTGCTCTTCTCCCGTCTGGGAATACCAGATAAACTTATCCCGACTGGTAACAATATAGTGATTGGACTCGTTTCCATAAAGATGCTCCCCGTGAAGCCATTCCCGAATAGACGCAGTGGGATTTGCAGTCATGGGCATCATACTTTTTCCGTCCACTTCCTCCGGTACCGGCGCGTGAGCAATATCGAGAAGCGTGGGCATGATATCTCTTAATTCCACAATGCTGCTGCAGACCTGTCCCTGCATTCCGCCGGTCAGCTCCTCCGGCCCGGAAATAATCAAGGGGATATGGCAGCTTCCCTCATACGGGCGGCATTTGCGGAACATATGATGGTCACAGAGCTCTTCGCCGTGGTCGGAGGTGAAGAGAATCACGGTATTGTCCCTTAACCCATACTCGGTCAGCGCCTGAAGCAGTCTGCCGATCTGATGATCCAGATGTGTAATGCATGCATAATAACCGATCTGAGCCTGCCTTATCATGTCCGGGTCAATGGGACCTGTGGATGAATCGCTGATTCTTCCCTGATGTTCAAAATCCCGGGGATGTTCCCAGTCTCCAACTGCAGGAGGCGTCAGCGCTCTGTCCTTATACATATCAAAATAGCACTGCGGCGCGTCAAACGGCGGATGAGGCCGCACATAGGAGGCCATCAGGAAAAACGGCTTTGAAGTATCTCGCCGCCGCAGAAAATCTATCGACCGGGTTGTTACCCAATTCGTGGGATGAAGGGATTCTTCGTAAATCCATGGACGCGCCGCCCAGGAATTGCACTCCATGCCGGTAGCGGTCACATCTGCCTCAATTCCCTTCTCATTCTTCAGCCAGTAAAAATAATCATCCGCAATCTTCTGCGACTCATAGTATGGCGTTTCCGGCTTCCTGTAAGCTGCAAGATAGCCGTCATGCAGTTCAATATTGTGAAATCCCACGAGACTGCGCAGCGGATGTACATGCATTTTTCCCACACACTGCGTATAATAACCGGCTTTTGCCAATTCCCCCGCCATTGTATGTGGATATTTAAAATCTACGCAGTCCATGTATCCGACGCGCCCGTGCTTTTCCTGCGAAAGCCCTGTGTGAAGAGCCGCTCTGGCGGGAATACAGCTTGGGCATGCCGAATAGGCATGGTCAAAAAGGGTACCGCCGGCTGCCAAAGTATCCAGAAACGGCGTCTTTACATCCGGATGGCCTGCAATGCCGAGGCAGTCTCCTCTCATCTGATCTGTCATAATCAGTACGATATTGGGTTGATTCATGGTAATCTCCATTCTCCGCCGGTCAACGGCGGGACAAATTTCTATATAAGCTGACTTTATTTTTTGCTGCTGTACAGACATACTTCTTTCATGGTACAATGATGCCGGCATACATTCAGGGATGCGCCGGACTTTCCGGGCAGTGGTGCACTGTGCGGGCAGGTGCATGAAGTTTTAGACTCAGAAAGGAAATGATATGGAAAGAATTTTTCACTATACGATAAGCAGCGCAAATGCTGGTGAGACCGTCGGCAGCTTTCTGCGGGATACCGGGTATTCCCGTCATGTGATAGCGCACCTGAAGCGAACCGATCACGGCATCTGCGTCGGCGGCGTACCGGTATATACAAACCGCGTGCTGAATCCGGGGGATGAGCTGTGCGTGAGTCTGCGGGAGGGCGCTTCCTCCGAGCACATTCCGCCGGTTCCGATGGAGCTTGACATCGTCTATGAGGACGATGATCTGCTTGTTCTCTGCAAACCGGCAGATATGCCGATTCATCCCTCGCGGGGCAATTATGACAATACGCTCGCAAACGGGGTCGCTTGGTACTATGCCTCGCGCGGGGAAACCTTCGTCTACCGCTGCATCAACCGTCTTGACCGCGACACGACAGGGCTTCTGATTATCGCCAAGCATATGCTCTCAGCCGCTGTGCTCTCCCAGTCTCTGCTGCGCCGTGAGATTCACCGCACCTACCTTGCGCTCGTGCAGGGCATTCCCCCTGCAGAAGGAACAATCGACCGCCCGATCGGCAGAGTCCCGGGCTCCACAATCGAGCGGCAGATCGATGAGGAACACGGCGAGCGTGCCGTCACACATTTTTTGACGCTCGCACAGTTTTCCGGCTATGCGCTTATACAGCTTCGTCTTGAAACAGGGCGCACGCATCAGATCCGCGTACACATGGCGTCTCTCGGTCATCCGCTGCTCGGCGATTTTCTGTACAATCCCCCATGCACGCTCATGAGGCGCCAGGCACTTCACTCCTACCGACTGGAATTTCCTCACCCCATTACAGGCGAGGCGCTTCGCTTTGCCGCACCGCCGCCAAAGGACATGGCGCAGCTTCTGGGCAATTACTCTCTTCCGGATTTCTCCAGTATGGGAATGACCTTGCCGAGATCCTCCAGCACATAATCGCACAGCGCTCGGCACTCCTCATCAGGCTGATCCAGATCCGGCACCATCGCTACGATACAGCCGGCGGCTCGTCCGGCGCGCACGCCGTTCGGGCTGTCCTCCAGCACGAGGCACTCGCCAGGCTCACATCCGATGCGCGCGGCGGCAGTCAGGAATACATCGGGCGCGGGCTTCCCCGCCTTTACCTCACTGCCGCAGACACTCGCTTCAAAATACTGATCCACGCCGGCACGCTCCCAGTGCCGCTCTGCTGACTGCCGGCTGGTGGATGTTGCAACCGCCATGTGAATGCCGTGTTCTCTCAAATAATTCAGAAGCTCAAACAGCCCCTTCTTCACAGGTATCCCGTGTTCCTCAATCTGCTGCTCCACATAAGCCTTGCGGATATCCCGCCCCTTATCATATATTTCCCCGTCACCGAACCATCCTATGAATCTTTGGCGGCTCACCTCAGGCAGCAGTCCGCGCAGACTCATAGTCTGTTCACGGGTAAGCGGTATCTCAAGCTGTCTCGCCGCCTCCATCCAGCCGTCCACGGCAAGACGCTCCGTGTCGAACATCAGTCCGTCCATATCGAAAAGAACTCCTCTTATCATACCTATTATCCTTTCCGGCACCATCCTTTTTACGCAAAAAAGGAAGCGCCCTGTCGTTTTTTCAAAACTCATTATAGCGCTTCCTTATAGTTCTGTCTATCTATTAACTTACAATCTTGGCGTAGCTTCTGGCTGTCATTCCGTAGATCGCCGCGTAAATCACGGCGAAGATCAAATATGTCAGCGCGCAGCCCTTGAGGAACAGCCCGGTGTTCGTCAGATTCATCAACGCCATCACTCTTCGCAGCAGCGGAAAGGCAAACATGATATGAATCCCCGCCATCACAAGCGGCAGATAAAAGACTGTCAGCACCTGGCTTCGTATTGACCGTTGGATCTCCCGGCGGCTCATGCCGACCTTCTGCATAATCGCAAAACGCTCTCTGTCCTCATAGCCTTCGGAGACCTGCTTATAATAGATGATCAGCACTGTCGCCATCAGGAATACCGCTCCCAGAAGCATACCTATGAAGAACAGGCTTCCGTAAAGAGAATAGAAGCTCTCCCTTGCTCCGGCTCTGCCCTCGACATAGCCTGTCAGAGACGTCCACTCCGGATTCTGAGAAGCGCTCTCCGCTCCCGTCATTTCCGCCTCCACGTCCCGCATAAAAGCGCTCTGCGTCTCCTCGTCCGCGTCTGTATTAAAGTCATAGGTATATCTGATTGCTCCCTCTGCGCCTGCATCCGCTCTGATCAGCGCATCTCCCCTCGCCTGTTCCGTGTTATTCTGACTCTGCGTGTCCGCTCCTGTCAGCAGATTCTGTATCTGCAGAATTGCGTCCATATCCCTTACAACCAGCACAATCGTGCCCGTCACAGAATCCACGGCTCCCATCGACATATCAAGCGCGTCCAGCCTCTTTATAATATGAAATTCCTTTCCGCCGATTGAAAAACTGTCACCCTCGATATCCCCGTTCATCTCCCAGACCGCCACGTCATATGCTCCGAGCTCGCCCACATCAGCGCCCATGGCTCTCGCATCCTCCTGCGGAATTATCTCAAGTGACACGATTTGGTCGCTCATGAGCACATCATCTGCGGAGATTTCCTCCTCCGTATAGAATTTGCCGTCCCTGTACACCGTGCTGGCGGCGATAAAATGATATTTGCTCACATCCTCTGCCGCCATCCCGTATTTCTCAAGTTTTGTCTCGATCAGCGCGTCTAACTGACGGTCCGCACCATCGTGATCAATATAGATCTGCGCGGAAAGCTCCTTCGGGTACCTGTTCGCAATCAGATCATTCATTCCCAGATACAGTGACGCCGTTGTCGAGATCAGCACGAGCACCGCGCTTGAGAGCACGCAGATATTCGCAAGCCCTACCGCGTTCTGCTTCATGCGGTAAATCATACCTGATACAGAGATAAAATGCTGCGTTTTATAATAATATCGTTTATTTTTCCGCAGCAGCTTCAAAATCAAAATACTGCCAACAGTAAAAAGACCGTATGTTCCGATCACAACAAACACTACCGCCACGAAAAAAACAGATATAGCGCTCAGCGGATTTTCTGTCGTAACCGCAAGGTAATAACCGGCCGCAAGGCAGATCATCGATGCGAGGGCGAGCAGTGCTTTTGTCTTTGGCTCCCGCTCTCCCACCTGACCGCCGCGCAGCAGCTCAATCGGATTGGAGATGTGGATCTGCCGCAGTGTATTCAGATAGCTCAGCAGAAAGATCGCTCCGAACAGCACCGCCGTCTCCGCCAGCGCCTGTCCTGAGAGCTCCCATTCCAGAGCGTTTGACTCCCCGAGAATTCTCAGAAAAATCCAGAAGAAAATCTTTGAGAATACGATTCCCGTCACGATCCCCGCCGCAAGCGCGGCTGCCGCCACATAGAGCGTTTCGAGAAGCATAGTCAGAGATATATGTTTCTTTTCCATTCCCAGAATATTAAATACACCAAACTCCTTCTTGCGTCTCTTTACAAGAAAACTGTATGTGTAAAACAGAAAGATCACCGAGAAAATGGCAAGGATTCCCTTCCCCATTCCGAGTATAGACTGTACAGCTTCTCCGCCGTAGATTTCCAGAAGGCTTGCATTATACACAAGTGCGTCCAGAATATAATACACCGCTATTGTCAGCACACAGGTAATCAGATACGGAATGTATCCTGATTTGTTATTGACAATATTTTTCCCCGCCATTTTAAAGTAAAAGCTCTTAGTCATGGATATCACCGCCTGTCGTAAGAATTGTAAGTGTCTGGGAAATCTTCTGGTACATCTCATCGCGCGTATTCTCCCCGCGGTAGATCTGATGAAATACCTGCCCGTCCTTAATAAAGAGAACTCTGCCGGCGTGGCAAGCCGCCTGGACGCTGTGCGTCACCATCAGAATCGTCTGTCCCGACCGGTTAATCTCTCCAAACAGACTTAGAAGCTCCGAGGACGCCCTGGAGTCGAGCGCTCCGGTCGGCTCGTCGGCAAGGATGAGCTGCGGATTCGTAATCAGCGCCCTTGCCACTGCCGCGCGCTGCTTCTGTCCGCCGGACACCTCATACGGAAACTTCTTTAAGATTTCCCCGATTCCCAGCTTCTTAGCCAGCGGCAACAGTCTCCGGTTCATCTCCTCGTATGATTTCACTGAGAGCACAAGAGGCAGAAATATATTATCCATCAGGGAAAAGGTATCCAGCAGGTTAAAATCCTGAAATACAAAGCCCAGATTCTCCCTGCGGAATGCGGAGATCTCTTTTTCCTTAATTGAGGAGAGACTTTTCTCTCCGAGTATTACCTCTCCTGAGGTCGGACGGTCAAGCGCCGCGAGGATATTTAAGAGTGTTGTCTTGCCGGATCCGGACTCTCCCATGATCGCTACGAACTCTCCCTTTTCAACGGAGAATGTCACATCCTTCAGGGCCTGCACCTGGTTTCCGCCGAATCTTGTGGTATATATTTTCTTGATATTGTGAACGTCTAAGATTTTCATTCGTCTTACTCCCTTCGCTTGTTTATGTGATAAGTATAAAAAAACAGGAGAAAGACTGCCATAGATCTGGCTTACATTTCTCCTGTCTATCCTTACACTTTTGTAAGCTTGCCTTAGTCAAACATCATATCCTCCCGCTCGAAATCAAGCGTCACCTTTGTGCCCTTTCCCTGTACGGAGGAAATCTCGATCCTGTGGTTCAGCCTGTCAGCGATTCTCTTTGACAAATACAGCCCGATTCCGGTAGCACGCTTGTCCTGCCGTCCGTTGTATCCCGTGTAACCGCGCTCAAAGACCCTCGGCAGATCTTCCGGTGCAATGCCGATACCCGTATCCTCAATCACGAGCCGGCGCGGTCTGCCGCTCTCCTGATAGATCGAGATTGTCCCCTGCTTTGTATACTTGAGAGCATTGGAAAGGAGCTGCCCGATGATAAAACTCACCCACTTCTCATCCGTGAGCACGCGCACGGGCTGCAGCCGAAAGTCTATGCGCAGCTTTCTGCGGATAAACTGCGGCGCATACCGGCGCACCGCTCCCCGCACAATCTTCTCCAGCTCGCAATCCTGCAGTACATAGTCCGAGGTCTGATCGTCTGTGCGCAGATACTGAAGCACCATGTCTACATACTCTTCAATCTTGAACAGCTCTCCTGACGCCTCATCGCGCAGGGGAAAGCTCTCCTCCCCCAGCAGCAGCCGCATCGCAGCAATCGGCGTCTTGATCTGATGACACCAGACTGTGAAGTATTCTCTGTCCTCCAGCGCCTGAGCGCGGTACCGGTTTGCTTCCGCAGAGCGTTCCTTTTGAATCTGACTGATGCAGGATCGGTAAAGCTCATCCTCCATTGTCTGCGGTACCTCCAACGGCTCCGTGGAAACTGCCGCGCACCGGCACCAGTTTTCCAGCTCCCTGGTACGCTTCCAATATCCCCGGAAGTCCACGGCAAGAAATATCACCGCAAAGTACAGGCATAAAAGCCACGAATAACCAAGAGGCTCAAAGCTCTCCGTATACAGACAGTACACAGCCGAAAAAATCATCCACATCAGCGCAACCGCCGCAAAAATGCCCGCCCGGCTTTTCAGATACCATTTCGCTATTGTCCCTGCTTTGATCTGTTCCATCTCACTCCACCGTATATCCCAGCCCCTTCTTCGTGGTGATAAACTGGACAAGCCCGATACTCTCCAGCTTGCGGCGCAGCCTTGTAATATTCACCGTCAGGGTATTCTCATCCACATAGTCATCATTTTCCCACAGTCTCGTCATAATCGCGTCACGGCTTACGATCTTGCCCTTATTTTCCAACAACATCTGGATGATGCGGAATTCATTTTTGGTAAGCTCCACACGGCTGTCATTGTACATCAGCGTCGCGTCGCTGATATTCAGGATCGCCCCCTTGTGCTCCATCAGCGCCGAGGTGCCTGCAAAATCGTACGTCCTGCGCAGCAGCGCCTGTATCTTGGCTGTAAGCACGTTCATATCGAATGGTTTGGAGATAAAGTCGTCGCCGCCCATGTTGACCGCCATCACAATGCTCATATTGTCGGAAGCGGAGGACAGAAAGAGAATCGGCACCTTCGAGAGCCTGCGGATCTCACTGCACCAGTGAAATCCATTATAAAACGGCAGCGAGATGTCCATAAGCACGAGCTGGGGCTGAAACTCTGCAAAAGTGCGCAGGACGTCGTGAAAATCCTCCGCCGCCTTTACCTCGTAGCCCCAGTTCGCAAGGTGGCGGCTTACTGCACCCGCAATCACCTCGTCATCCTCGACCAGTAATATTCTGTACATGTCTCCTCCCTGAGCTTAAACGGCGCGGATGCGCGGAACCTCGTCTATGTGCAGGTACATACTGATGCACTTGATCAGCAGATCATGGTCAGAGACGTGGTCAAGCCCGGAGACTGTGACAGCGCCGATGACGCCGACTTCCTCGACACGGATCGGGAAACCGCCGCCGCACGCCGCATATTCCCTGGGATCCAGGAAGAGATCCTCAAGGCTCTGTTCCGTCTCCCGCAGTGTCATGTACAGATTTAAGCTGCTGTGCTCCGTCATCTTCACGGTGTTATACTTTCTGTCCAGCCATCCCTGGCTGCAAAGATTCGTGCCGTCCGCCGCGTACTGGAATACGGTGTAGCCGTTATTTAACCGGATGCTCACCGCTACCGGAAGCGCACGCCTATGAGCCTCAGACACAATGATATTTCCGAGCATCCAGGCATCCTCGTTTGTAAAATGAGAAAACTGCAGAATCTCCTCCTGCATATCCAATACTTTTTCCAGTTCCTCTATCGTCATACATGTCATCCTTTCTATATATTATCTCTTTACCGTAATCTGGCACATTTCCATCGTCCGCAGCGCCGCCTCGTGGCTCTCAGGCGTCACGCCGGCACAGCAGGACGCATCCACCGAAATCTCAGCCTCCGGAAGGACTGCCTTGATTAGCAGCGCATTCGACACTACACAGATATCGGTGCACACGCCGATGAGCTCGATCTCCACCTCATCCTGACATCCCTGGTATGATTTCTTCAGATCCTCTGCGAGATGTTCGGAGCCGAAGGTCAATTTCTCATAGACCTCTGCCTCTCCGCCCAGAGCCTGCTCGACTGCGGGATTGAACTCCCATCCGACCGTTTTGCGGATACAGTGTACTGTCGGTAGCTTCCTTCCCTCCTGCGTCTCCGGATAATTGTCAAAATGCGTGTCCTTCGTCGCAAGGATCCTGCCTGCATCCCCCAGTGCGCGGTACGCCAGAATCTTGTCTACGACAGCGGGCAGAATCGCCTCCGCCTCTGCTGTTCCGAGCGCCCCGTTGATAAAATCGTTCTGCATATCCACTACAATTAAGACTTTCTTCATTCTGATGCCTCCCTTATACAGCTTGTCTTTATTCATTATATCAAAAATATGCAAATCCGTTAATCACCTTTGCATTTTTTTTATTTTTCTTTTATACTATTTCGTAGCGAATATGACAAGCACGAAAGGAGACACATATGATTTCAGAAAACGAACTTCGCCGGCAGCTTAAATCCATTGACCGAAAAAGCTATCCGGCATATAAATCCCTGACGGGCAGCGTGCGCTTTCCGTCTTATATACTTTCTATCGACCACGTGCAGGGAGATCCTTTCGCCTCCCCGTCACATCTGACAGCGCATATTGATCTGAAGGCTGCGGGCTTTCCGGAAGCGTATCTGGCTCAGCGCCACCGCAGAACTGCGCTTGCCGATTACCTTCTGAGAAAATTCGCAAAAGAGCTTTCCGCATATGCGTTCAGCGCAAAGGGTTCGGGCAAGAGCGGATTTCTCGGCGTGAGCCGCTGCGGGCAGGAGGTACTGGAGCGGACGGCGTGTGAGATCACCG
>CALWSC010000035.1 GCA_944384105.1 uncultured Lachnospiraceae bacterium
AGGTGATTGATCTGTATTATTTTCAGGAGATGAAGCTTACAGAAATTGCGAGTGTCCTAGGGATTGGACTGCCGCTTGTAAAGTATCGATTGAAGCAGGGCAGAAACCGTTTGCAGTATTTATTAGAAAAGGAGGGGACGGTACATGTATCTGGACGATCAGATAAAAAAATATAAAAAAGAAAAAGAAATTGTCCCCAGGGAGGAAAAAATCCAAGAAACAATTGAAATTTCAAAAAAAACGTTTTTCCTTGCAGAAGCAGAAAAAACATTGTCGTATCGTTCCTTCCTTTATACACAATTTCGGTTAATAAAGAAAAAATGGTGGCTATTTCAGATTTTAATATTAAGTGCTTTATGGTTGGTATTCCCTCTTGCCGATGACGCTCTGTATGCATACAGGAGTATGGGAGTTGCGGCAGCGCTGTTTATTATTTTAATCATTCCGGAGTTTTGGAAGAATAGGATGAATCAGTGTATGGAGATTGAATCTGCCACTTATTATTCAATCCGGCAGGTTTATTCTGCAAGACTGCTGTTGTTTGGTATTGTAGACGTATCCATTATTACCATATTTTGTGCAGCGGCGTCTGCCTCATGGAAACTATCTCTAAAGGATCTGATGATACAGTTTCTGTTTCCGTTAGTGGTTACTGCCGGCATTTGCTTCGGAATTTTATGCAGTAAACGTGCATTTAATGAAACAATCGCTGTTGGAATGTGTATTATTTGGAGTGCGCTTTGGTGGTTTATTTTATTGGATGAGCGTATTTATGCGGCAATCACGATTCCTGTATGGATAATTCTTTTTGGTATTGCTCTGATGTTTTTGATTTTTACTGCATACCGGTCTGTCCGCCAATGCAGCAGAATTTGGGAGGAAAACTTAGATGGAACTAAAAATGATTAAGCTCACAAAACAATTTGGCGACTTTACGGCAGTGGACCATATGAATCTTACCATGACAAATGGAGTCTATGGTTTACTTGGTGTGAATGGCGCCGGAAAAACGACACTTATGAGGATGATCTGCACATTGCTTCAGCCTACCACCGGAAAAATCACATGCAATGGTAAAGATATTTATAAAATGGGAGCGGATTACCGCAAATTTTTGGGATATCTGCCCCAGGATTTCGGCTTTTATCCTGAGTTTACGGTGAGAGACTATCTTCTTTACATTGCAGCGCTGAAAGGTATCCGTCCGGCGGTAGCCAAAAAGCGTGCTAAGGAATTGATTGCCAAGGTTGGGCTATCTAAAGCCGCAAATAAAAAAATGAAAAAGCTGTCAGGGGGGATGAAACGCAGAGCCGGTATTGCACAGGCTATGCTGAATGATCCGAAAATATTGGTTTTGGATGAACCTACGGCTGGTCTGGACCCGAATGAAAGAATCCGATTCCGGAATCTGATCAGCGAACTTTCCGAGGACCGTCTTGTCCTGCTTTCCACACATATTGTATCAGATGTGGAGTATATCGCCAACGAAATCTGGTTGATGAACGATGGCCGGCTTCTTCATCAGGGAACGGCAGATGAACTCATTCACTCTATGACAGAGGGAGTCTGGAAATGTTATGCAAAGAAATCGGATGTTCCAGCCTTGATGAAGCGATATAAGATTTCCAATATTAAATCGGAACCTCAAGGTGTGGAATTAAGGATCATCTCCGGAGAAAAACCCTTCCCCGATGCCGTTAGAGAAGAAGCGACACTTGAGGACGTATTTCTGTATTATTTTGGTGAAAAGGCAGGTGCTGATGATGCTGTTATTTGAAATAAAAAAAGTTCTTTCAAAACCATTAAATAAAGCTGCCCTTTTGATTTTGGCGGCAGTGCTGACGATAGGCAGTCTTTTGACAATCAGAGACGTGCACTATATTGATGCGGACGGAAATTCATCAACAGGTATTTCTGCTGCCCGCCATCTGCAGAAAGAGAAGAATCAGTATGAAGGGTATCTGACGGAAAAGGTGCTGAAACAGGTTATACAGGAAAACGCAGCGCTTAATTCTTCTGCAGGAGCACAATCGGATGACATTCAGGAGAAAAATAAGACCGCAGCAAAGGGACAGGGATTTGCGGATATCCGTGAAATGATCAACCTGGCTTTTGGTGAATTGGACAACTATGATTACTGCAGAATCGACAGCGTATCAGAGGATGAAGCAGGAAGCCTTTATAAACAGAGAATTGCCGGTTTGAAAAATTATCTGAATCGTGATGATGTGAAAGACGCTTTTCCCCCTGATGAGAAGGAATGGCTGATCAGTAAGTACGAAAGCCTGGATACGCCTTTATACTATGCGTATGCAGATGGATGGAAGGCATTGATGGATTCTCAGTATCTTCCTACGCTGCTGATGATTACCGTATTGATTATTGGCTTTTTAGTATCTGGTATTTTCTCCGATGAATTCGCGTGGAAGGCAGATTCGATCTTCTTTTCCGCAAAGCTGGGGCGAGGAAAAGCTATTCTGTCTAAAATGGGAGCAGGTTTTGTAATCACAACCGTTCTGTACTGGAGCGCGGTACTCTTATTTGGATTCATCGTATTAGCTGTATTGGGCTTCGGCGGAGGTGATTGTGCGGTTCAGACCGGCGTAAGCAACTGGAACAGTATCTACAATATTACGTATTTTCAGGATTATCTGATCAGTACCTTCGGCGGATACATCGGAAGCCTGTTCATCGCAACGCTGGCCATGCTGGTTTCCGCAAAAACGCATTCTACCGTATTTGCGATTACGATCCCGTTCATATTGACATGCATCCCACCTTTTGTGGGACGGCTTGAAGCGTTTGCACGAATTATGAATTTGTTCCCGGATCAGTTGTTGTCTATCAATAAAAATCTGGAGGATTTCAGTCTGTACCATATCGGAGGAAATATATTTGGCGGTGTATCTGTCATTATTCCTCTGTATCTTATTTTGTTCTGTCTGGTCTTTCCGGTTTTGTTTGTTGTGTATCGTAGGACGCAAGTTAAGTAAATATTAAATTGTTATGCGGCTGATACGAACAAAGGTTACGCGATCTGCTGATATCGAGGTACTTGTCTGTTAAAAGATCCTGCGTTATAATTTATCCATACATGCGCCGCAGTTTTCCAGCTGTCTTGCGCTGTTCTTACTATTGCAATATTTGAAGCGAAAGGACACATTGGTACCTTTCGCGGAAAGGCGGATGATAAAGATGAAAATGGGATTTGCTGAAACAGATATTACGCCCCAAACGCCTGTTGCCCTGATTGGGTTTAACCGCACGGACAACCTTTCCAGAGGTATATTGGATTGTTTGACGGCGCAGGTTTCGGTTTGGGAGAATAACGGGACTTGTTGTCTGGTGACTATTGATAATATCGGTTTTAACAAAAGAGAATCAGATCTGCTTCGGGATATGATTGGCACAATGATAGGCACATCCAGAGAAAAGGTAATGCTGTCATTTTCCCACACACATGCGGCTGTTAATGTTGATGCTGAAAAAGAGTATTACAATAAACTTTGCCAAAAGATTTGCAAAGCTGCTGAAAAGGCACTGGCGTCGATGAGAGAAGTTTCGGTTGGATGGGATAATGCTGAAGCAGATATTGGAAATAACAGACGCGAATCCTCTGACAAAATTGACCGCAGAGTCGGGATACTTAAAGTCTGCTCCGGCAATAAGAACGATTTAGAGTTGATTATATTGCGTCTGACAGCACATTGCAATGTTTTGAAACGGGATAATTACCTTATCTCTGCAGACTATTTTGGCGCTGTTTGGAAAGCTTTCGCGGAAAAGTATCATTGCCCGGTTATGCTTGTACAAGGATCAGCGGGAAACATTGCCCCGAAATATTTTAAGGCTACTTTTACCCCCATTGACGGACAGGGTGAGAAGTATATAAATTGTGATAATGCATTAGAAAAGATGGCGCAGGAAGTGCTCAGAAAAGTTGAACCGCTATTTAACGCAATAAGCACAAAACCTGATGCAGCTGTTTATGCCTATTCAAAATATATACCTCTCCGGTCAAGAATTCCCGATATGGAGGAAGCGCATAAAATAGCGGATGAAGCGCTGGAGTACTGTGGTATAGACGGACAGAAATGGCTTGAGAAGGTTGAAAGTTTCCACCGCAGTGGTATTTCCTTTCAAGAGGAAAACCTGGAAATGCAATATTTTTGTATTGGCGATTGGTGTTTGTGCGGTATACCGAACGAAACCATGACAGAGTTTGCACTTGAAACAGAGCAGCTTATGAAGAATCCGTTTTTTTATTTCAATGGGTATACAAACGGATGCGGTTCCTATTTTCCAACAAAAGAAGAATATGATGCAGGGGGATATGAGGTATACTGGGCAATGCTGTTATATTTTGACGATTACGGACGGGTATATCCATACGATCGCGGGGCATTTGATACAGTGATTTCATATGCTGTTGATGTGGGATGAACTGGTCAATGACTATATGTGGGCTTTTGATTATGGAACATATAGAGATGCGGTTAATAAAGATCCAAATGATATTAAAGCTTGGTTATCAGCATCAAAATGGAGTAGTTATGCAAGCGTATGATATAAATGGGGATAAAAAGTTGCTGGATATTGCAGAATATCAATTGGAGAAAGTAGAAGACTTTGAAAAAGATAAAATTTATTATAAAATCAATATGTTGCAGATTATAAAACGTAGAGGCCTGTTTAGTAATAAAGAAATTATGATACTAAAAGGTTTAAATACGGAAAATCTCCAAGAGATGTTTGGAATAGATGTGTTGCTTGAAGATAAAGAAAAGACCAGAAAAATCTATGGTCAATTGAACAAAGAGGAACAGGAATTTATTGCAGAATATCCCATTTATTATTTATACCAGAATTTATAGGTAAAATATTTGTTCATTAATATTTTGTGGAGTAGAAAGATGAAGCAGTGTATCTTTTGTATGAATAGTAAAGAAGATAGCGAATTTAACAGGGAACATATTATTTTAGAGGCACTTGGAGGAAAAGGAGACGAAGACATATGCTTGAATGTTTGCACATCGTGTAATTCATCTCTGGGAACACGAGTTGATGCAAGTCTTTTAAATCAAAATATTACGAAATATATGAGATACATTTTTCAGATAAAAGGGAAAAATAGAATTCCGAATCCTTTCAAAGGAGTAGAATTAACTTATGCAGATACTCCATTTATTGGCGAACTAAAAGTGAATAAAGAAGGAAAGATAAGTGGATTTCGTGCGAAGCATAAAATATATAAAAGTAAAGGCAATATTCTAATTGTAGGTCCAAGAAAAGGATTTCCGGCGTACGTTAACAGCCAGTTGAAACAGATTGGATTTGCTCAATTAACAGAAGCGGAGATTTGGAAGAAAAGAATTGATTTAGGAGAAGCTAAAGTACCTCATATTGAATATATAAAAATTCCAGAAGAAATGAAGGAACAATATTTGACTTATGCATTTCCAACGATGCTTAAAATGGCATATGAATATTGTTTTGTGACACTTGGAGAAAATTATTTGAATGATTCGTCAGCAATTAGAATAAGAGATTTTTTAATGCGATTTGATTATAAAAAAGACGTTGAATACTTTGCTCCTACAGATGCGTCTTTAGAATGGAAAGATGAGCAAGAAAGAGCAGTTTCATTGAAGATATATGTGAACAATAATAAAGTTTTTGTAACAATTGTACTATGGGGAATGGTGACTGTCACTATCTGTATGTCTGAGACTGGCCAGAATTATAAAGAGGGTTTGAACAGTATATTAACAGTAGAAATTTGATATAAAATTTGCTAGGTATGCAGGAAGCGCACACGACAAATTCTTATATACAATTAAAACAAGTATAGCTAAAGATTATGAAAGAGAACATTACGCCTTATAAAAATGGCGTATGGTTGAGAAGTGATCTATATGTGTATCAATACGAATAAGAGAAACAAAGCTTTCCTCCATGCAAAGCCAGCAGGCCGTGACGGTTGCATGGAGTAAGAGAGTCGCGGATGAATGCCGGCTTTGACGATTGGATATTTTTTTTCCAGGAGGAAGCCGCATGAAATATTGGAACGCGCAGGAAATTCTTCCGGAGGCGTTAGTGAATGAACTGCAGAATTATGTTCAGGGTGAATATATCTATGTACCTGTTGAACCGAAGCAGCAAAAACGCTGGGGAGAAGTTTCCGGGTATCGAAGAGAACTGGAACAGCGAAATCAAAAGATCAAAGAGGAATACCGTATCGGGATTTCTCAGGAGTGTCTGGCGGAAAAATATAGTTTGTCTTTGTATACCATACGAAAAATTATATATCAGAAATAGGACGAGAGGCTGCCGGGCGCAGCCTCTTTTTTGTATAGTTCAGTTCGGTACTGTGCAGTGTATTGCATCTCATTTTGAAGGACCGTATGATTAAAGAAAAAGAGTAAGGAAGGAGCAGTCTGTGTACTATGTACAGAACAATGATTTTGAACACATCACAAAATTCACTTTTACTTCATCAAAATGAGAAAGGAGCTGCCATGACACAGAAAATTTATCCCCGTTCCCAGGATACGGAAACCGTATATCTGAAAAATGTTATCCGTAATCCTAACATCACTGTTGGAGAGTACTCCATCTACAACGACTTTGTCCGCGATCCCAGGGACTTTGAGAAGAATAATGTACTATATCATTATCCGATCAATCACGACAAACTGATCGTCGGTAAATTTTGTTCAATTGCCTGCGGAGCAAAATTTCTCTTTACCAGCGCCAACCATACGCTGTCCTCCCTTTCCACCTATCCGTTTCCGATCTTTTTTGAGGAATGGAATCTGGATATTAAAGATATAGCGGCGGCGTGGGATAATAAGGGTGATATTGTGATCGGAAATGACGTCTGGATCGGCTATGAAGCCGTCATTCTGTCCGGTGTGACAATCGGTGACGGTGCCGTCATCGGAGCCCGGGCGGTTGTCACAAAAGACGTACCTCCATACACAGTTGTCGGAGGCGTGCCTGCAAGTCCCATAAAGAAGCGCTGCTCGCAGGAAACGATCGATGCGCTTCTTGAAATTAAATGGTGGGATTGGCCGAAAGAACGCATTGCGCAGCATATAGGAGATATACAGGCAGGGGAGACAAAAAATCTGATACAGTTTAAATTGCCCTCATAATCATATAGATTCAGAACTATTTTGTGAAAATTGCTTTTCAAAAAGAAATGACAGAACGGAAATACAATGCTATAATAAGAAAGAAATCTGTTTTTCATTTTATTAACAGGAGGTACTGAAGGTGAAACCAATTAAAGAAGGAAAAGTCCGTGAGATATATGATAACGGCGATAATCTGATCATGGTGGCAACAGACAGAATCAGCTGCTTCGACGTGATTCTGAAGAATACTGTGACCAAGAAAGGTACTGTTCTGACACAGATGTCCAAGTTCTGGTTTGAGATGACAGAGGATATTCTTCCAAACCATATGATCTCTACCGATGTAAAGGACATGCCGGAATTTTTCCAGCAGCCGCAGTTTGACGGGAACAGCATGATGTGCCGCAAGCTGGAGATGCTTCCGATTGAGTGTATCGTACGTGGATATATCACAGGAAGCGGCTGGGCAAGCTACCAGAAGAATGGCACTGTGTGCGGAATAAAGCTGCCGGAAGGACTCAGAGAGTCCGACAAGCTGCCGGAGCCGATCTATACCCCGTCCACAAAGGCTGAGATCGGAGATCACGACGAGAATATTTCCTATGAGCAGAGCATTGCTCATCTCGAGAAATACTTCCCGGGCAAGGGAGAGGAGTACGCAGAGAAGCTGCGCGACTACACCATTGCCCTGTACAAGAAGTGCGCAGACTATGCGCTGAGCCGCGGTATCATCATTGCGGATACCAAATTTGAGTTTGGTCTCGATGAGAACGGAAATATCGTTCTCGGCGATGAGATGCTGACTCCGGACAGCTCCCGCTTCTGGCCGGCAGACGGATATGAGCCGGGACACGGACAGCCGTCCTTTGACAAGCAGTATGCACGCGACTGGCTGAAGGCAAATCCGGGCAACGATTGGACCCTTCCGGAAGATGTCGTTCAGAAGACTATTGATAAATATCTCCTCAGCTATAAAATGCTGACAGGCAAGGAGCTCTAAGACAGAGCCGCAGTGGGAGGGACGTACCTAGGTACGTCCCTCCCACTGTGTGCAGGCCATAAAAGGGAGGAATCTACTTGAAACACACATCAGACAGAACGGCAGTATTTGAAACCATACCGATCCGCAAAGCGGTGTGGATGCAGATCGTCCCGGCGATTGCCAGCCAGATGATCGCCCTTTTATATAATCTTGCAGATACCTATTTTGTCGGAATGCTCAATGAGCCGCGGCAGACCGCCGCAATCACAGTCGTGTACTCGTCATTTCTGATGCTGACCGCGATCTCAAATCTGTTCGGCGTCGGCGGCGCAAGTGCGCTCTCGAGAGCGCTGGGACGAAAGAATCCGGAGGACGCAAGGCAGATTGCATCTATTTCCTTCTGGGGAGGATTGGCTTGCTCGATTGTATTTTCGCTTCTGTTTCTGGCGTTCGCACACCCTGTGCTTGTACTGTGCGGAGCCACTGCGGATGTCTACGACATCGCATTCGGCTATGCGCTGTGGGTGGTTGTGATCGGCGGCCCCGGTACAATCTTAAATACACTTCTTGCAAATCTTGTAAGAGCTGAGGGAAGCGCGGCAGCTGCATCCATCGGAGTCTCGATGGGCGGAATCCTGAATATAATTCTCGATCCGTTCTTCGTTCTCCCGCAGTTTCTCGGGCTCGGCGCAGTCGGAGCCGGCATTGCAACTGCAGTCTCAAATCTTGCGGCAGCCGCATATTTTCTCATTTATATCACCGCCAGGCGCGAGAATACCATTGTCAACATTCATCCTGCCCCCCTTCGGTATACCGGAAAGTTTATAAGAGCTATCCTGACCATCGGTTTTCCATCCGCAGTACAGTATGCGCTGACTGTCGTTGCCGTTGCTGCCCAGTCCCGGTTTGTCTCCCAGTACACAACAGAGGCTATGGCAGCACTCGGGATCGTCAAGAAACTCGATCAGCTGCCGCTGTACTTTTCCATCGGCGTTTCCAGCGGATTGCTGCCGCTGCTCGCATATAATTATTCTTCAGGCAATCAGCAGAGACGAAGAAGTGCCTTTCGTTTCGGCACCACAGTCTCATTTCTATTCTCTTTGCTGTGTCTCATTGTTTATGAGATCTTTGCGCCAGGGCTGTCGTCACTCTTTATCAGTGATCCGCTGACAATTGCATACAGTGCCGGCTTCCTTCGCCGGATGGTGACTGCAATGCCGATGATGTCTGTCTGTTATCCTATGATCATACAGTTTCAGGCAATGGGTAAATTTAAAGAGTCTCTCGTCTGCTCCGTGATTCGAAAGGGCGTACTCGATATTCCGCTGCTTTTTCTGATGAATTCGCTGTTAGGATTGTACGGCTGCATGTGGGTACAGCCGATCGTGGATACGAGTTCCCTGATTGCAGCCGCGGCTTTCTATTTCAGCCTGAAGAAACGCGAAGGGATCTGAGAAAACAACTTGACAAATTTTGCGGATACATATAAAATAGCGTATAGTGAAAAAACGCAGAAGAGGAATAGTAAGAATTTTTTCCGTTCCCAGAGAGCTGGCGGCAGGTGTGAGGCAGCAGCGGGGAGGTTCTGAACTCGCCTTGGAGTTCTTCCGGTGAAATCTAAAGTAGTCGGAAGCGGGATTTCCCGTTACAGAAACAGCAATGAGAGCACTCTTTACAGAGTGAATCAGAGTGGTACCGCGGAAGTAAAGCCCTTTCGTCTCTGGAGGATCAGAGCGGAAGGGCTTTTATAAATATCTTTTAGGAGGAATATCATATGGCAGCACCATATAATCACAGAGCCGTTGAGAAAAAATGGCGCGAGCACTGGGGAAATCATCCGGTGAACGTAGATGACGGCAAGAAACCGAAATATTATTGTCTTGATATGTTCCCGTATCCGTCAGGAAACGGTCTTCACGTCGGACACTGGAGAGGCTACGTCATCTCCGACGTGTGGAGCCGTTACAAGCTTTTAAATGGTTACTATATCATCCATCCGATGGGATGGGACGCTTTCGGACTTCCGGCAGAGAATTACGCAATTAAGATGGGCGTTCACCCTGCGAAGTCTACAGCTGAGAATATCAAGAATATCAAACGCCAGATCAACGATATCGCGGCGCTGTATGACTGGGACAGAGAGGTCAACACGACAGATCCGAATTTCTATAAATGGACACAGTGGATCTTTGTAAAGATGTTTAAGGCAGGACTTGCGTATGAGAAGGAATTCCCGATCAACTGGTGCCCGTCCTGCAAGACCGGACTTGCAAACGAGGAGGTTGTAAACGGAAAATGCGAGCGCTGCGGTGCAGAGGTTACGAAGAAAAATCTGCGCCAGTGGATGCTTAAGATTACCAAGTACGCAGACCGCCTGTTAAATGACCTTGACAAGCTTGACTGGCCGGAAAAAGTTAAGAAGATGCAGTCTGACTGGATCGGAAAATCTTACGGTGCGGAAGTAGACTTCCCGGTAGACGGAAGAGATGAGAAGATCACGGTCTATACAACGCGTCCTGACACTCTGCATGGCGCAACCTTTATGGTGCTTGCTCCGGAGCATGCACTCGCAAAGAGCCTGGCAACAGACGAGACAAGAGAGGCTGTTGAGAAATACATTTACGACTCTTCTATGAAATCCAATGTAGATCGTCTGCAGGATAAGGAGAAGACCGGCGTATTCACTGGCTCTTATGCGGTCAATCCGTTAAACGGTAAAAAGATTCCGATCTGGCTGTCAGATTATGTACTTGCAGACTACGGTACCGGAGCAATCATGTGTGTACCGGCTCATGACGACCGAGACTTTGAGTTTGCCACGAAGTTCAACATCCCGATTGTTCAGGTTATTGCAAAGGACGGAAAAGAGATCGAGAACATGACAGAGGCGTATACCGATGCTTCCGGAACCATGATCAACTCCGGAGACTGGAACGGCATGGAGTCCGCGGTCTTAAAGAAAGAAGCACCGATGATGATTGAGAAGATGGGCATCGGAAGAAAGACTGTTAACTACAAGCTGCGTGACTGGGTATTCTCCCGTCAGCGCTACTGGGGCGAACCCATTCCGATCGTACACTGTCCGAAGTGCGGCAATGTGCCGGTTCCGGAAGACCAGCTTCCGCTGACGCTGCCGGATGTGGAGTCCTATGAGCCGACCGGAACGGGAGAGTCACCGCTTGCCGCAATCGAGGACTGGGTCAATACCACTTGTCCGTGCTGCGGAGGACCAGCAAAGCGCGAGACAAACACCATGCCGCAGTGGGCAGGTTCCTCCTGGTATTTCCTGCGCTATGTGGACAATAAAAATCAGAATGAGCTTGTCTCCAAGGAGAAGGCTGACAAGTATCTTCCGGTAGATATGTACATCGGCGGCGTGGAGCACGCGGTGCTGCACCTTCTGTACTCCCGCTTCTACACGAAGTTCCTGTACGATATCGGAGTAATTGACTTTGACGAGCCGTTCCACAAGCTGTTCAATCAGGGTATGATCACCGGAAAGAACGGTATCAAGATGAGTAAATCCAAAGGAAATGTAGTTTCTCCGGATGATCTCGTGCGCGACTATGGCTGTGACTCATTAAGACTGTATGAACTTTTCGTAGGACCGCCGGAGCTGGATGCTGAGTGGGATGACAGAGGAATCGACGGCGTGTACCGTTTCCTTAACCGTTTCTGGAAACTTGTGATGGACAGCAAGGATGCTGATGTTAAGGCGACAAAAGAGATGGTGAAGCTTCGCCACAAAATGGTGTATGACATTACAACGCGTCTGGAATCTTTCAGCCTGAATACGGTAATCTCCGGATTTATGGAGTATAACAACAAGTTCATCGACCTCGCAAAGAAAGAGGGCGGAATTGATAAGGAGACTCTGGAGAACGCGGTTGTGCTTCTGGCTCCGTTTGCGCCGCATATGGCAGAGGAGCTCTGGGAGCAGCTCGGACATGATACCTCTGTATTTGAGGCGGGATGGCCGCAGTATGATGAGGAGTCCATGAAGGATGATGAGGTGGAGGTTGCCGTACAGATCAACGGAAAGACCCGCGCCGTAGTTTCTATTCCGGCTGACGCTTCCAAGGAGGAAGCTCTGGCTGCAGGAAAGGCTGCTGTGGCTGAGAAGCTGACCGGCACTCTTGTCAAAGAGATTTACGTTCCGGGCAGAATTATCAACCTGGTTCAGAAATAAATTTATTATCTATAGTTTGTAAGAAAAACGGCTCAGGAAGCAAATGAACCCCTGAGCCGTTTTTGTATTCTTCTGTGTTTGTCCTTATTCCGCAAGTTCTTCCCACTGCTCATACAGTGTCTCAAGCTCTTCCGTGATCTGTGCTTTTTCTCTGGAGAGTTCGATACATCGCGCTGCGTTTGTCGCCACTTCCGGCTGAGCCATTTCCTCGTCGATTGCCGCATCGCGCTCCTCCAGCTCTGTAATGCGGTTTTCCACGCGCTTTAAATCATTTTCCCGCTTTCTTAAGCGCGCCTGCTCTTCCTTCTTCTGCTGCCAGGAAATCTTATTCTCGGAAACGGTATCCTTTACCTGAATTGCTTCCTGCTCAGGAGCATAGACCTTCGTGAGTTCCTCCTTCTTTTCCAGGTAGTAGTCATAATTTCCGATATAATTGACCAGCGCCTGGTTCGTCAGCTCCAGAATACGCGTGGCGGTCTGATTGATAAAGTAGCGGTCGTGAGAAACGTAGAGCACGGTTCCTGTATACTGATTGAGCGCATGCTCAAGAATCTCTTTTGAGACGATGTCCAGGTGGTTCGTCGGCTCGTCGAGAATCAGGAAATTTGCTTCAGAGAGCATCAGCTTTGCAAGAGAGATCCGCCCGCGTTCCCCGCCGCTTGTGAGCTTGATCTGCTTAAACACCTCATCCCCTGTGAACAGAAATGCCGCCAGCACGTTGCGGATCTCTGTGTTTGTGAGTGTCGGATAGGCATCGGAGATCTCCTGAAAGATTGTTTTGTCCATATTTAAGACATGATGCTCCTGGTCGTAGTAGCCGATCTGTACTTTGCTTCCCAGCGTACAGACGCCCTCATCCGCTTCGAGAACATTATTTAAGATCTTTAAGATCGTCGTTTTGCCTGTGCCGTTCGCGCCGATGATCGCGACGCGCTCCCCGCGCTTGATCTCAAAGTTCAGATCGTGAAACAGCGGCTGCCCTGGAAAGGACTTGCTCAGATGCTCTACGGTCAGCACATCGTTTCCGCTGACAATTCTCGGCTCGAGCGTGATTCGCATGTCGGCGCGCACCTCTGTGGGTTTGTCCAGCACCTCGATCTTCTCAAGCATCTTCTCACGGCTTTCAGCGCGGCGGATAGACTTCTCGCGGTTAAACGATTTGAGCTTTGCGATAACCTCTTCCTGATGCTTGATTTCCTGCTGCTGCTTTAAATACGCGTTCATCTGCGCGGCGCGCACCATTGCTTTCTTCTGGGCGTAATCTGAATAATTACCCGCAAATACGGAGACATTTCCATTGTCGATTTCAATAATCTTTGTCACAATACGGTCGAGGAAATACCGGTCGTGGGAGACGATCAG
>CALWSC010000036.1 GCA_944384105.1 uncultured Lachnospiraceae bacterium
GGCGGCGCAATCAAGCGTTTGACGCAGGCACTTGATCCGAGGGGCTACCAGGTAAATCCCACGGCATCCCCGAATGACATCGAGAAGAAGCACCACTATCTCTGGCGGTTCTGGAACAATATGCCAAAAGCCGGACACGTGGCAATTTTTGACCGTACATGGTACGGACGCGTGATGGTGGAGCGTATCGAAGGTTTCTGCACGACGCAGGAGTGGCAGAGGGCATACCGCGAGATCAACGATATGGAGCGTCAGCTCGTCAACGCGGGCGCGGTGGTACTGAAGTTCTGGATGCAGATTGACAAGGACGAGCAGGAGCGCCGCTTTAACGAGCGTATGCAGAATCCGCAGAAGCAGTGGAAGATCACGGACGAAGACTGGCGCAACCGCGAAAAATGGGATGCTTACGAGGTGGCGGTGGACGAAATGCTGATCCGTACCTCCACAGCGCGGGCTCCGTGGATTATTGTCGAGGGAAATTCCAAGTATTATGCGCGGCTGAAGGTTCTGCGCATTGTAATCGAGGCGATTGAAGAGAGACTGAAAAAGGAATGAGAACCGGAAAAGATTATAAGCTGAATTGGTATAAAAATCTGTATGTGGGGAATCATGCAGAAAAGGACGTAAAGAAGACGATCTGGCGGCTCGACCACGGGGCTGGTGTGGTCGGTTATTATCTGATCACACTGCCTGCGGGGGAGAAAAACCAGCTCGAGATCATCTCCTCAGTGTATTTAAAGCAGAAATCGCTGCGGAGAATCTGCCCCGTGGTGGTGGGGATCGCAAAGGGCTACGACGAGGCGCTGTTCCTGGTGCAGCAGATTGTCTCCGAGGTCTATGAGCAGACCGGGACAGCCGGCGTGCGTAAGTATCTTGAAGAAAGGATTAGCGGAACGGGGAAGTAGAGGATGTTACATATCATACTTGGATTACTAAAAATCATCGGTATACTGCTGGGAACGCTGCTCGGGCTGATCCTGCTGGCAGTAGTTCTGGTACTGTGCGTGCCGGTGCGTTACCGCGTAAGTTTCTGTAAAAATGATGCAAAACTCGGCGGTGCAGCCGCCGTATCATGGCTGTTTCACCTGATCCGTGTGAAGGTGAGCTATGATAAGGATAAAGGGATGGAGCAGGAGGTCTGCCTGTTCGGTATTTCTGTGCTGAAGCTTCTCGAAAAGAGAAAAAAAAAGCATACCAGGACTGCCGGGAAAAGAAAAGATCGGAAAAATACCGGGGAGGAGAAGGTATCCGGAGGAAAAGAACGATCGGTGCAGCCGGCAAAGCCGGAACCGATCGGCGAAACGGAACATGAGGCAGCACACGCGGCTAAGCAAAAGGCTGAAAATCCGGGTGCGCCGCTGCAGGCCGCGCAGGAATCGCCTGTCTTGCATAATACACTCCGGGAAAAAGCAAAGCGTCTGATTCTGAACGCAGTCCACGCTGTCTGCAGTATGCTGCGCAGGATTATAACGATTCCAAAACGTATTATCCGGGCAATTTCCGATTTTTGGTTAACAGTCCGCGATATTTGTGGTAAAATCAGGCAGTGGAGAAGTTTTCTCAATAGCCCTGAGCTTCGTGCCGGACTGCGGGCGGTGCTGAGAAACGGCAGAAAACTACTGCGCCACATACTCCCGAAGCACATCCGGGGCAGCGTGCATTTCGGCTTCGACGATCCGGCGTTTACCGGGCAGGCGCTGGCTGTTATCAGTCTTGCATATCCGGTGCTGCCGCGTAAGCTGGCGGTAATTCCGGATTTTGAAAAGCAGATTTTGGAGGCGGACGTATCAGCGCGCGGCAGAGTTTACGGGATTGTCCTGGTAAAGCTGGCGGTGCAGACGTATCTTCAGTCCCGGATCAAGGATATCATAAAGCAGTATAAGGAGGCATTTTAAGCATGGCAGAGTCAAATTTTCAATCAACAGTGGAGGCGCTGTTCAAGGGTATGGACAGCTTTATCTCCAGCAAGACCGTTGTAGGCGACGCGATTCATGTGGGCGATACCATCATCCTGCCCCTGGTGGACGTATCTTTCGGCGTTGCAGCGGGTGCGTTCGCGGAGAATGCAAAGAATAACGGCGGCGGCGGTATGGGCGGCAAGATCAGCCCGAGCGCAGTCCTGGTTATTAATCAGAATGGAACAAAGCTTGTAAATGTAAGAAATCAGGACGCCATCACGAAGATCCTGGATATGGTTCCGGATCTGGCGGACCGCTTTACAAAAAAAGGTTCCCAGGGTGAGTCTTTTTCTGATGCGGATGTGCATATAGTAAATCAAGAGGAGAAACACGAGGAATAATCCGGTATGAACCGTGTGATCGGTTTTATGCTGTTCTGGATCGGCTTTGGTATCCTGATCGGTCTGCTGCTGTCAGAGACTGTCTGCTGCGTGATCATTTCGGCAGCATGTCTGGTGCTGGGATATCTGCTGTTCTGCAGGGATTGAGATATTCGCAGATGCGGGTATCTCTTTTTTTGCGGGCAACTGGCCAAGCGGATATGCTTGCATGTCCGTTTGATAACTGCTGCGAGATCTGCATCAGAGAAATTGAATTGGAAGAATGTGGGAAAACGTAAGAAAATCTTAATGATTGTTAAGAAAAAACAGAGAGAATTTACCGGGTAAGTCTGGTATGATAAATACATAAAGAACAGATTACAGACTAACAGGTTTGCAGTATATATCGAAGGTGAAGCAGAACATGGCGCGTACGCCATTCTTCTACTTCGCCTTTCTGTTTTCTGAAATTTTTCAATACGCCTGCCGGACCGCGGAATTATTGGATAACCATAGCAAAACGCCCGATTTCGTCATAATATGATTCAAATGCGCTCAGGTTTCGCTCCACTACGCCCTCGAGCGGATCGTTGATGCAGACGATTCCCCGGTCAAGATCGTAGCCGGAGAGTACGACACAGTGCTCAGTGCTGTACCAGCGGTATGTGATGCCGTTTAAGCTGAACTCCTCACCGGTGAAATAGGGCTCCTCCATATACATCGTGTTCCAGATGATGACAGGCATATCGCCTGCTACATATGCGAACAGATCCTGAAGGCTGACGCCGGTGAGATCCACGCCCTGCAGATCAGACTGCTGAGCGTCGAGATACAGATCTGCAGTTTTTATGAGAGCCGGAGGAAAACAGCCTGCTCCGCTGCTGGAATAAGGATCACCATAGTAACCCTCAGCGAGATTGTCATTCTCGGTATAGACAAGGTATTCGTCAGCAATCGTGGTCTTCTCCAGAGAGAAGCCTTCATACATCAGCGCCATCGTCAGCGCAACAGATTCACAGCCTGTAGGAAGCTCCGGATTTTGGAGAATGCTGGGAACCTCCAGGCGAAAGGCAGAGGGAATCTCGTCAACCGTGACCGGCTGCTTGCCCGCAGGTTCCGCGGAAAAATCTGCGGCAGCGGCTTCGGTTTCGGGAGCGGACGTTTCTGGCGGCGCGGTATCTGTTTTGGCTTCTGCCTCCCGCGTCGGCCCGGGCATCGGGGTGACGGATATGGCTGCGTCCGTATCCTTTACAGAAGCCGCAGGTTTGTCTGCGCCGCAAGATGCCAGAATCAGGGCAGCGGACAAAAGTAAGGGAGCGGCTTTGATATGCCGCGGTATCTTATGCAGTGACATCTGTTAAAGTCCTTTCTATTGTGGTTCTTAATCATTCTGTAATAATTATAACAGATAATTCACAAATAGAAAAGTAAAAAAGAAGCCGCCCCTCATATGGGAACGGCTTCTTCAGAATTTCTTATGCTCTCTCAACTCTGCCGGATTTTAAGCAAGAAGTACATACGTACATCTTCTTGGATGCTCCGTTATCCGTTTTAACTCTTACGGACTTCACGTTGGATTTCCACATTTTGTTAGTTTTTCTATTAGAATGACTCACGTTATGACCGAAGTGAGCACCTTTTTCACAGATTGCACATTTTGCCATGATTGCACCTCCTCTACCTATATTAACCTATGAAGATATAGGTTTGCAACAATAGCTATTTTAACAGATGATTTCCGATTTGGCAAGGGAAAAAAACATTTTTTTTTGAGGTTTTCTATTTTCTTATTTCTTTTTTACCTAAAACAGGGTATAATAAACATGATAATCAGAGTCGGTCGACAGGGCGCCGGCAATTAAATATAGAAGTGGAGGTATCCAGACATGAAAGGGCGTATGAATACTGGATTGGGCGAGATCACAATTAATACGGATGTAATCGCCACATATGCGGGAAGCGTTGCAGTGGAATGTTTCGGAATTGTGGGTATGGCGGCAGTGAACATGAAGGATGGTCTGGTAAAGCTTCTGCGCAGGGACAATATCAGGCGTGGAATCGATGTGACCGTCAATGAGAATAAGATTTCTCTGGAATTTCATGTGATCGTTTCCTATGGCGTGAGCATTCAGGCAGTAGCGGATAATCTGATCAGCAATGTGAAGTATAAGGTTGAAGAATTCACCGGTATGGAGATTGAGGACATTCATATCCTGGTGGAGGGCGTGCGCGTAATAGATTAGTGATTTAAGGAGGAGCTTGTAGTGAATACAATAGATGCGAAGCTGCTGGCGAAGATGTTTCTGGCCGGGGCGAAGAATCTGGAAGTAAAGAAGGAATGGATCAATGAACTGAATGTTTTTCCGGTTCCGGACGGAGATACCGGTACGAACATGACACTTACAATCATGTCTGCGGTGCGGGAGGTCAACAGTCTGGAAGAGGTGACATTTAAGAGCCTTGCCAAGGCTATTTCCTCCGGTTCCCTGCGCGGTGCGCGCGGCAACTCCGGCGTTATTCTCTCTCAGCTTCTGCGCGGCTTTACGAAGGTGATAAAGGAGAAGGAGGAGGTTGATGCCCCGACTCTGGCAGACGCTATGGAGAAAGCGGTGGAGACTGCGTATAAGGCGGTTATGAAGCCGAAGGAGGGAACGATCCTTACTGTGGCGAAGGGCGCTGCGGAAAAAGCGCGGGAGCTGTGTGAGGAGTGCGAGGATCTCGGAACCTTCCTGGAGGACGTAATCGCATATGCCAATCAGGTGCTCGCCGAGACGCCGCAGATGCTGCCGGTGCTCAAGGAAGCAGGTGTTGTGGATTCCGGCGGACAGGGGCTTGTGGTTGTGCTTGAGGGAGCATTTGATGCGTTCCAGGGCAAGGAGATTGATTTAAGCTTTGACGTGCAGGATGCGAAGACAAGCGTGACAAAGATATCCCGTGAGGCAGAGGCGGATATTAAGTTCGGGTACTGTACAGAGTTTATTATTATGCTGGATAAAGAGTTTACCGAGCAGGATGAGGCGGATTTTAAAGAGTATCTGTTATCCATCGGTGATTCCCTGGTGGTAGTCGCGGACGACGAACTTGTGAAAGTCCACGTACATACCAATGATCCGGGTCTTGCGATCCAGAAGGCACTGACGTACGGAGCGCTTACCCGCATGAAGATTGACAACATGCGCGAAGAGCACCAGGAGCGCCTTTTTAAGGATGCGGAGAAGCTCGCCAGACAGCAGGCTGATCAGGCACCGCAGAAAGACGTGGGATTCATCGCGGTATCCGTGGGCGAGGGAATTGCAGATATCTTCCGCGAACTGGGAGTGGACTATCTGATCGAGGGCGGTCAGACTATGAATCCGAGTACGGAGGATATGCTCAATGCGATTTCCAGGGTGAATGCCAAGACCATTTTTATCTATCCGAACAACAAGAATATCATCCTTGCTGCTAATCAGGCACAGGCACTGACAAAGGACAAGGAAATCATCGTGATCCCGACAAAGACCGTTCCTCAGGGTATCACGGCCGTGATAAACTATGTGCCGGAGAAGACGGCAAAGGAGAATGCCGAGACGATGCTCGAAGAGATTCAGAATGTAAAGACCGGGCAGGTGACGTATGCAGTGCGCGACACGCACATCGACGACAAGGAGATCCGCCAGGGAGATATCATGGGAATCGGAGATGCGGGTATTCTCGCAGTCGGACAGGATGTGGTCGATGTTGCTGAGGAGATGACAGATCGGATGATGGATGAGGATGCAGAGCTGATCAGCATATACTATGGAGAAGATCTCTCCGAGGAGGATGCCGGAAAGCTTGCCGGCAGGCTCGAGGAGAAGTATCCGGACTGCGATATAGAAGTGAATTACGGCGGACAGCCGATTTATTACTGCATTGTATCAGTAGAGTAAGCTGCGGATGCAGATTTGAGGGTACTGTGGGGAGGAATAAGGTTTTTCCGGACTTGCAGTGCCCTTTTTTACTATTATTTTGGGACTTGGATGGTGAAGCATGAGAAGAGAAGATTCCCTGCGCTGCATCAAAGGGATTGGAGAGAAGACAGAGAAGTTATTTCAGAAACTGGGTATTTTTACAGTAGGAGATTTGCTCGAAGCTTACCCGAGGGAGTATGACTGCTGCGAGCCCCCGGTAAAGCTTTCCGAGCTTGTGCCGGATACGAAGGCGGCAGTCGAGGTAATGCTCCCGCATTCTGCAGAGGCAAAAGGCTACCGCAATAAGTCTGTGGTGACGCTTTCACTCTCGGACGGAGACACGAGACTTACGGTCACGTGGTTTAATATGCCGTTTCTGCGAAGTACGTTAAAGCGCGGCAGTGTCTTTGTATTCCGCGGAAGAGTGGTAAAGAAGGGCGGACGGCTCGTGATGGAGCAGCCCGAGATCTTCACCCCGGCGGCTTATGAGGAACGGCTGCACGCACTGCAGCCTGTCTACGCGCTGACGGCGGGACTGCCGAATAAGACAGTGGTGCGCGCAGTCACGGCGGCATTGAAGGAGAGGACGCTTGAGCAGGAATTTATGCCGGACGATATCCGGGAGCGATATGGACTGGCAGAGTATAATTACGCAGTCAGCCAGGTGCATTTTCCGGCAGACCGGGAGCATCTGCTTGCTGCGAGAAGAAGGCTGATCTTTGATGAATTTCTGTTCTTCATCCTGGCACTGCAGCGGTTAAAGGAGACGCAGGAAGTACAGAAGAACAGTTATCCGATGAAGGAGGTCTGGAAGACCGAGGAGGTCATGGAGAATCTGCCCTACCGCCTCACCGGAGCGCAGATGCGCGTCTGGACGGAGATAGAGAGAGATTTAAAGGGCAGCACGCTCGGCGCAAGATTGGTGCAGGGAGATGTCGGAAGCGGCAAGACGATTCTGGCGTTTCTGGCTATGATTATGTCAGCGGAGAACGGATATCAGAGCGCGCTGATGGTTCCGACCGAGGTGCTGGCAAAGCAGCATTTCGAGTCGCTGTTAAAGCTGCTGAAGGAGCATGATCTTCACTCATATGCTCCGGTGCTTCTGACTGGATCAACCAGGGCAAAGGAGAAGCGGGAGATCTATGAAAAGATCGCCTCCGGGGAGACGAAGATGATTATCGGTACGCATGCGCTGATCCAGGAGAAAGTCGAGTATCAGAGCCTGGCACTTGTAATTACCGACGAGCAGCACCGCTTTGGAGTGCGGCAGAGAATTACGCTGTCGGATAAGGGAAAGGAGCCGAATGTGCTTGTCATGAGCGCGACTCCGATTCCGCGTACACTCGCGATTATTCTGTACGGAGATCTCGATATCTCCGTTGTGGATGAGCTTCCGGCAAAGAGGCTTCCGATTAAGAACTGTGTGGTGGATACATCGTACCGCCCGAAGGCATATCGCTTTATGGAGCGGGAGATCGCAGCAGGTCATCAGGTATATGTGATCTGTCCTATGGTAGAAGAGAGCGAAGGGCTTGAGGCTGAGAACGTGACGGATTACACGCAGAAGCTGCGGCAGATCTTTCCGCAGACTGTTGTCATCGAAGCGCTGCACGGTCAGATGAAGCCGGCGCAGAAGAACGAAGTCATGGAGCGGTTTGCTGCAAATGAGATTCAGATTCTTGTATCCACGACTGTTGTGGAGGTTGGAGTTAATGTCCCGAATGCGACGGTGATGATGGTGGAGAATGCAGAGCGCTTCGGGCTGGCGCAGCTTCATCAGCTCCGGGGGCGCGTGGGAAGAGGAGATGCGCAGTCGTATTGTATTTTTATGCAGGGAAGCGGCGCGAAGGAGACAAGCAGACGGCTGGAGATCTTAAATAAATCGAATGACGGCTTTTTTATCGCATCGGAGGATTTAAAGCTGCGAGGACCAGGAGACCTCTTCGGAGTGCGGCAGAGCGGCCTGATGGAGTTCGCAATCGCTGACATTTATCGGGATGCGGCAGTGCTCAAGCAGGCGAGCGACGCAGCGCGTGAGCTGCTTGAGCTGGATCCGGATCTGTCGCTTCCTCAAAATGAGCGGCTGAAGCGCAGACTGGACGCTTACTGCGTGCGCAGACTGGAGGATCTGGGTTTGTAAATAGATAGCACAGGAGGTAAGGCAGATGAAGGAAAACGGTGAAATGGTTCGCCTCGTGGATGTGCGCAAGACGTATCACATGGGCGAGGTAGTTATTCATGCGGTGGACGGGCTTTCCCTGGAGATAAAAGAGGGGGAGTTTGCTGTGGTAGTAGGTCCGAGCGGGGCCGGTAAGACTACGGTGCTTAATATCCTGGGAGGAATGGACAGCGCAACATCGGGGGAAGTATGGATCGACGGCGTGGACATCAGTAAATTTAAGGAGAAGCAGCTCACCTCCTACCGGAGAAATGACATTGGATTCGTATTTCAGTTCTATAACCTGGTTCAGAACTTGACGGCAAAGGAGAATGTGGAGCTTGCCTCCCAGATCTGCAGGGATCCGATGGATGCAGAGCAGGTGCTTCGGGATGTCGGGCTGGGCGATCGTATGGACAATTTCCCCGCGCAGCTTTCCGGCGGCGAACAGCAGAGAGTGGCAATTGCCAGGGCGCTTGCGAAGAATCCGAAGCTTCTGCTGTGTGATGAGCCGACGGGAGCACTGGACTATAATACGGGAAAGGCCATTTTAAAGCTTCTGCAGGATACATGCCGGGAACATCATATGACGGTTGTTGTGATCACGCATAACTCTGCAATCGCGCCGATGGCGGACAGGATTATTCACATTAAGAACGGCAGAGTCAGCCGGATGGAGGAGAATCCGCATCCGGTGTCTGTGGAGACAATAGAATGGTAAGGTGTTGAGAATGAAGAAGAGAAGAAATGTTCTGGTAAAGGAATTTTTCGTGGAAGTCTGGAAGACGAGAAACCGCTTCCTGTCTATTCTTCTGATTGTACTCCTCGGTGTGGCGTTTTTCTCAGGCATCCGAGCCGCAAGCCCCGATATGCGTCTGTCGGCGGATTCGTATTATGATGACAGCCGGCTGATGGACATTCAGGTCATGGGAACGCTGGGACTTACGGAGGATGACGTAGAAGAGATAAGGACGTTGGAAGGCGTGGAGGAGGCAGAGCCCGCCTACAGTGCGGATGTGCTCTGCCGCCTGGAGGAGACACAGGCGGTGGTAAAGCTGATGTCTGTGACCGGAGAGATGAATCTGATAACTGTGGAGGAGGGAAGAGCCCCTGAGAAGGAGGGGGAGATCTTCATGGATTCCGCCTTTATGGATACATACGGTTATGAGATCGGGGATACGATCGAGGTGTTTGCCGGGGATGATGGAGATATCCTGGACACGCTGAAGCAAGATACGTTCACAATTGTGGGCTGCGGCACCAGCCCGTTTTATCTGAGTCTCGACCTTGGCACCAGCACGGTTGGAAACGGAAATGTGGAGGCAATTGGCGTCCTGACAGCGGATAATTTCTCGCTTGAGGCTTACACTGGGATTTATCTGCGCGCGGCAGGAGCGGAAAAAGAAGTTGCGTACACGGATGCATACATGGATGTTGTCGATAAGGTGAAGCATCGGGTCGAGGAGATTGCAGACAGCCGGTGCGAGGTGCGCTATGCGGAAATTCAGGCGGACGGCGAGAAGCAGATTTCAGATGGAGAGGCTGAGATTGCGGATGCCAGACAGGAACTCTTGGATGCCGAGGCGGAGCTGACAGACGGTGAGAAGCAGATTGCGGACGCCAGGCAGGAGCTCTTGGACGGCGAGAAGGAGCTTGAGGATTCCAGAAAGCAGATCGCAGACGGTGAGAAGCAGATTGCGGACGGCGAGAAGGAGCTTGCCGATGGTGAGCGTCAGATTGCGTCGAATGAAAAGACGATACAGGATGGAAGAAGTCAGATAGCAGCAGGACAAAGCCAGCTTGATGCAGCGCAAAAGCAGATCACGGATGGACAGAGTCAGCTCGATGCGGCGAAAGCAGAGCTTGCGCAGCAGGAGCAGCTTCTGCAGAACCAGGCCGCAGAGTATGAGCTGGGATTAAAGGCGTGGAATGACGGCGATGCACAAGTAAGCCAGGGGGAGCAGCAGACAGCGGCGGCAGAGGAACAGCTGAACGCGCAGAAGCCCCAGATCGATGCAGCGCGTGAGATGATTGTGCAGCAGGAGCAGCAGCTTGCGGCGCTTGAGAGTATGATGCAGCAGCTTCGGGATCAGATTCAGGAGCTGGAGGAAGCCGGGGACGCGGCAGATCAGGAATTGATTGCGCAAATTAAGGAGCAGCTTGGCAGGGTGGAAGAGCAGTCAGCGCAGCTTCAGACGGCTCTGACACAGATCAGAGAACAGGTCGCGCAGTACGATGAGGCTGTCGCAGCACTTGCGGCGCAGAAGGAGCAGCTTGCGGCAGCGCGTGAGGAGCTGACACAGCAAAAAGCTCAGCTCGACGCGGCAGGCGAACTGATCCGAACCGGCCAGGAACAGCTTGCCAGCGCGCGGCAGACGCTTGTGCAGAAGCAGCAGGAGCTGGATGCAGCAGCGGCACAGGCGGCGGCATCCCGGAGAACATTGAATGAGAAGTCAGCGCAGCTTGCCAGCGGTGAACAGCAGCTTGCGGCGGCAAAGCGTGAGCTGGAATCCGGGCGCACCGAGCTTGCGGCGAGCAGGCAGAAACTTGCGGATGGAAAGCAGCAGCTTGCGGACGGTGAGCAGGAGATTGCAGACGGCAAGGCAGAGCTTGCAGAGAAGGAGCAGGAGCTTATCGATGCGAGGGCAGAATTTGATGAAAAGTCCGCAGATGCGGAGACGGAAATCGCAGACGCGGAAGCCGAGATTGCGGATGCGAGAAAAGAACTCGATGATATGGAGATGCCCGAGTGGTATGTTCTTGACCGCGAGTCGATCCAGAGCTGCGTCGAATACGGGCAGGATTCCGAGCGAATTGAGGCGATCGGAAATGTATTTCCGCTGATTTTCTTCCTTGTGGCAGCGCTTGTGTGCCTTACAACGATGACGCGAATGGTTGAGGAGAAACGCACGGAGATTGGTACGCTTAAAGCTCTCGGATACGGAAAGTGGCAGATTGCGGCAAAGTACATCGGCTATGCGTTTTTCTCAAGCTGTATCGGAGGTATTGCCGGACTGCTGATCGGACAGAAGGTTCTGCCGGTCGTTATCATCCAGGCGTACGGAATTCTTTATGTGAATCTTCCGGAAGCGCTCTCTCCGCTGCACTTATCGTATTCGCTTACTTCGCTTGCAATGGCGGTGGTAATCACGACGCTTGCGACGATCGCAGCATGCCGCAGAGAACTTGCGCTTGTCCCTGCACAGTTGATGCGCCCCCAGGCACCGAAATCAGGCAAGCGCATTTTGCTGGAGAGAGTCGGATTTATATGGAATCGGTTAAGCTTTACCGGCAAAGCGACGATGCGAAATCTATTCCGCTATAAGAAGCGTTTCTTTATGACAGTGCTGGGGATCGGCGGCTGTACGGGACTGCTTCTGACGGGTTTTGGAATCAAGGATTCGATTATGGCGATCGGGGAGCTGCAGTTCGGGGAGATCCGCGTGTATTCCGGTGCAGTCACGATGGATGAGGATATCAGTGAGGAGAATGAGGAAGCGCTGTTAAGGACTGTGGAGAATGACAGAGATATTAAAGAGTGGATGCCGGCAAAGGAGAGTTCTGTGGATGTTTCCTTTGGCGATGAGGAGCGGTCTTCTTATTTGATGGTTCCGAGCGATGTGGAGAAGCTCGGGGATTATGTGATTCTCCAGGACAGAAGGACAGGAGAGAAAAAGGAGCTCACGGACGATGGGGTTGTTATTACGGAGAAACTCGCCTCTCTTCTCGATGTCAGCGCGGGAGATACGGTAACGCTGACAAGCGATGATGTGGAAGCGGAGGTTTTGGTTACTGCGGTGGTGGAGAATTATTTCTACCACTATGTATATATGACGCCCGCGGTATATGAGCAGGTCTTCGGGGAGGCGCCGAAATACAGTGAGATTTTCCTTGTAAATGACGATAACAGCGAAGCCTTTGAGAAAGAATTACGGGAGAAATATATGGATATGGACGGCGTCTCAGGCGTGTCGTTCACCAGTGATGTGGCAGGGTATATCAATGATATGTTAAAAAGTATGGACACAGTCATTGTCATCATCGTGATAGCGGCGGGCATGCTGGCGTTTATCGTATTATATAACCTGAACAATATCAATATCAGTGAGCGGCAGAGGGAGCTTGCGACGCTGAAGGTTCTCGGATTTTATGAGCTGGAGGTTTCGGAATATATGTTCCGGGAGAATATCTGGCTGACTGTGATCGGCAGCATTGTCGGCATGGTCTTCGGAGTGATCCTGCATTTGTTTGTCATAAAAACAGTTGAAATTGACATCATGATGTTTGGGAGAAGCGTTAAACCTGTGAGTTTTGCATACAGCATACTGCTGACGTTTTTATTTTCCTTCCTTGTAAATCTGGCGATGCATTTTAAATTAAAGAAGATTAATATGGTGGAATCGCTGAAAAGTGTGGAGTGATTTTCGTTAAATGTATGCACGGCTATGGTATCTCTGCTCAAATATAAAGCGGCACTTGAAAAATCCCACTTCGGGGAGTATGATTAAAAAGAATTATGTGCCGCATCGTGAAGTCAGAAGAAGCGGTACTTGCAAGTGACAGGCAAAAGTGCCGAAAGGAGTGTATTATTATGACAGAGAAGAAGACTGACATAACAGAGAACACCGTAGTTGAGACAGAAAAGAAAGCGAAAAAACCGGGAAGACCGAGAAAAGCAGCCGCAGAGAAGACTGCTGCTGAGAAGAAGACCACGACGAGAAGAAAGACAGCGGCTAAGACTGAGCCAAAGATGATGCATCCCGAGATCTTCCTGCAGTTAAATGACAGAGATGATATTCAGACACGTGACATCGTAGCAGCAGTTAAAAAAGACTGGTGTGAAAAGAACGGCAGGGAGGAGAAGGATATCGAGAGCCTTCAGGTATATGTAAAACCGTTTGAGTATGCAGCGTATTATGTAATCAACGGAGATGTTGACGGAACGGGAAGGATAGCTTTATAAGGCTTTGCCAAAAAGTGACGGGACAGCCGCGCGGAAAATTTTCATTTTCGTGCGGCTGTCCCGTTCTTTGCCAAGCGGCATTTAGCCTTATGGCAATAAGGTTATGAGCAAGCAGCAAAGCGGATTGCGAATAACCGTTTTGCCTCAGCGCTTTTCAGTTTGATTAATACTGTGTTCCGCCGTTTCCGCTCATCTGTCTTTCCTGTGCCTCAATCATTTTTTTGACCATATAACCGCCAACGGAACCGTTCTGCTTGGAAGTCAGGTTTCCGTTGTATCCATCTGTCAGCGGCACGCCCAGCTCGTTTGCCACCTCAAATTTGAAACGGTCTAAAGCTCCCTTTGCTTCAGGTACTGCTGCAGAATTAGAAGAACGATTTGCCATAATGATTTCCTCCTTTTTGACACTCATGTGTGTTTTTGTTTGTGTTTTGTCATCGGGTTACAGTCATAGTATGCGACGGAACGCTCATTTTAATCTGGAAGTTTCTGTAAGGGTGCAATGTGCGGCTTGACAGATTTGATGAAATTTAATAAAAATAATTGCGCATTTTTTGTTTGTTTGCTATAATTACAAAGGATTATTATAAAAAACTTTAGGGGCGAAGCATATGAATATCGGAATTATTGCACATAACAGCAAGAAAAGTTTAATCGAAGATTTTTGTATCGCGTACAAGGGGATTCTGGCAAAACACGAGATTTATGCGACAGGAACGACAGGCCGGAGAATTGAGGAGGTCACCAACCTCCATGTGCATAAGTTCCTGGCAGGTTCTGTGGGTGGAGACAAGCAGTTTATGGAGATGATTGTCCGGGGGGATATGGATATGGTCATCTTCTTTTACAATCCGGCTATGATCAATCCGAAAGAACCGGATGTCACGGAAATCGCGCGGTGCTGCGATCAGTACAACATACCGATTGCCACGAACATCGCGACTGCGGAATCATTAATCCTCGGTCTGTCTCGCGGAGATCTGGATTGGAGAATACAGCTCCACGACGACAGCTATCACTAATGTAAACTTTCACAGATCAGTAGGAGAATCAGCATGCGGGTAATTGCAGGAAAATGCAGAAGTCTGAATTTAAAAAGTGTTCCGGGGCTGAACACAAGACCAACTCAGGACAGGACAAAGGAGACGCTCTTTAACGTGCTGCAGCCGTATATCGCAGACTGCAGAATGCTGGATCTGTTCGCAGGAAGCGGGGCGATCGGCATCGAGGCGTTAAGCCGGGGTGCGGCGCACTGTGTCTTTGTGGAGCAGAACCGGCAGGCGCTTTCGTGCATCCGTGAGAATCTGCGCTTTACCAGGCTGGAGGCAGACGCTGAGGTACTCGGCATGGATGTGATGGCGGCGCTGAATATTCTGGAGACGAAAGAGGGATTCGACTGTATCTTTATGGATCCTCCGTACAATCACGGACTGGAACGCACAGTGCTGGAGCGGCTCTCCGGCTCGCATCTGCTGCGCGGGGATGCTGTGATTGTTGTTGAGGCGTCTTTGCAGACGGATTTTACATATCTGGAGGAACTGGGCTTTTACATCCGAAAGGAAAAGAAATATAAGACGAATATGCATCTGTTTTTGGGATGCAGACAGGAGTAAACATATGGCAATTGCAGTA
>CALWSC010000037.1 GCA_944384105.1 uncultured Lachnospiraceae bacterium
GGGATTACTCTCAAATCCGCATGCCACGGTCGTCACAGGGGCCTCTGTTTTCTTTAACAGATAATACGTTGTAGTGCTCTTTGCCTGCCTGCGATTCACCGGATCCACATTCTCTATTATCGATGCCTGAACCGCCTCCGCGAGTGCCTTTCCTTCCGCAGAATGTTCATAATAAAACGTCTGCGCACCGCGCACGCTCTCTTCCGGGTAGCTGTTCTGGTGGATGCTGACCACGCATGCGGGCTTCGTCTCGTGAATAAGATCGCATCGCCTCTGCAAATCCTCGACCTGCTTGTTCTGCGCATCCTCGCTGTAAAGCCCGCTGTCTGTCTCCCGCGTCATAACCACGGTACAGCCAGACTCTTCAAGCTCCTTTTTAACCTTCTGTGCTATCTCCAGGTTCAGCTCCTTCTCCTGTATCCCTCCGACTCCCACCTTGCCGGGATCACGCCCGCCGTGCCCGGCATCCACAACCACAACCGCCGCACCGCCGGCTGCGCTGGTACGGATTGCAAGCGCTCCCTCACGCGAGAGCAGGTACGCGCAGGCGAGCAGAAGCACTGCCATAGTAAGCTCCAACATTCTCTTTTTCAAGTCACTGGCTCCGGAAACTTCTCTTGCTACATTCTATGCAGCCCTGCCGGATTCCTTGACTTCCCCGGAAAAACCGTTATTCTTCGTCCTTGGAAAAGATGCGCGCAAGCTCCAGGTCGTCCTCGAAATCATCATCTTCATCGTCGAAATCGAGTTCTTCCTCCATACCTGCATCTGTTGCCGGCTCTTTCTCTTCCTGAACCGGCTCCGTCTCCGGTTCTGCACACTCCTGTTCCTCAGCCGGCTGTGCCTGCTTCCCGGTCTCCGCTGACGCTGACAAAGCCTCCTGTTCCATTCGTGCCGCTATCTCCTGCGGGTCGCCGAGTGTCTCCGGCATTGTGCTTAAAATCTGATGAATCTCCTTGTAAGAAGCCATAAAGCGCTTCTGCGCCTGATTAATCAGCTCCACAATCTCACTTAATTCCTCCTGAACCGCAGCATACTTCTTTCTGCCGTCCGTGAGCTTTTCGTCAACCTCTTTCTGCACCGCCGACGCGTATGCAAGAGAATCAGCCTTGGCCTTCTCTATCATCTGGCTGCTGACTGTCTTAGCGTCATCCAGAAGCTGCTGCGCGTACGCCTGAGACTCCTTTACCACATGCTCAGAGCTCTCCTGTGCTTCCTTTCGCATACCGGCAGACTTCTCCTGCGCTTCGTTTAATATCTTCTCCGAGCGCACCTGTGCGTCAAAGACCAGCCTGCCGATGCTCTCATAATTATCCGCATACTTCTGATACTTCGTCTTAATCTCTTCCTCAAGCTTCTCGATCTGCGCTTCCTTCTCCGCAACCTGAGCAGTCAGCTCCTCAATCTTTTCATCCTTCTCCGCAAGCTGCTTCTGCAGTCCTGCACGCTCTGTATATGCCGCCTCCTTCATTGCCGTGATCTGGCGCAGCACATCCTCCTTGTCAAAGCCGCCCATCAGCGTTGTCTTGAACATCTCTTCAGCCATATGTCCATTCTCTCCTCTCTGGAATCTCATTTTTTTGACTGCCCATACCGGGTCAGTTCTTCAGATATTCGGAAATCACGCTCCAGATTGCGGAATTCTCGAAGCCCAGCTTCCACTCCGCAACGCCTCCGAGCTGATATTTATCAATAAGCTCCAGCTTCTTTCTCAGTGAAGCCTCGTCTTCCACCCAGATTGTATACCTCGCATCTTCTGTCTCGGACTGCGCAACATTCTGTCCTACAGAATCATCCCACTGCACCTGCATCTGATGCTCTGCGATATACATCTGCGCCTCATCCATGCCGAGCACCTCGCTCTCCAGCGCTCCGCTGCCAAAATTCTCAATCCAGACTCTCGTGTAGAACGGAATCGCATTGATAACCTTCTTCGACGGAATCTCCGCCGTCATTCCGGCGATGCCCTCCTCTACAAACGGCAGCGATGCCACGGAGCCAGCCTCCTCACTTCCCCGGTAATGCTCATCATAGCCCATCATGATCACATAATCGGCATATGTACCAAGCTCCTTCAGGTTGTAATGAGCGTTAAACGACTTCGGCACCGGCACATCCACAGACACAACGAGGTTTTGGCTGTGCGCCTGCAGAGCCAGCTCTCTCACAAACTGCAGATAATGGGGCGCCTCATCCTCCGTCACCTGCTCAAAATCCACATTGATGCCGTCCATCGGCGTAACCTGCGCATATGTCAGAAGCTGCGTAATGATATTCTGTCTTGCGTTTGAGCTTGCGAGTACCTGCAGCATATCCACATCCGGGTTAAAGTTATCGATTAGTCCCCAAATCTCATTTCCCGCTCCATGAACTGCAGCGGCATACTCCGCATTGGCAAGGCTGGAAACTGTCCCGTCATTTCCTGTCACGGAAAACCAGGTCGGCGAGATCACATTGGTCCCGCTGACTGCGGAGAGCACGTTTCCGATTTCACCGTTTCCGTCCTGACTCGTAACTTGATGCCACGCTAAATTAATCTTGTGGTCACGCAGAATACTGCTCGCGGACTCCGGCTCCGCCGGCTTCTCCACATCTGTCAGTTCTCCCAGAGCCTCTGTCTCAATATAGCCGCGGAATCCGTCACTGGTAACAACCTCCATCCAGTCTTCAAGATCTTCCACAACATAGACGCTCTCGTTATCCTCCGCGCGGATATTCTTGAGAATCGGGCTCTTAATGCCGCCGCGCACACGCACTGCGCTGTCCTTTGTCACAACTGCGCTCTTTAAATTTGTCCAGTCCGTCTGCACCACTATACGCGCCGGATCGGAATATTCTTCCATGGATACGGTCCCCATACTGCTGACAAAATCATATGATACCCAGCGCGTATCACCCTGTGTGACCAGATCCGGCCTGCCTTCGCTGTCCACATCATCCGTGCTGTCAGGCGCGATCTCCCTTATACTCTCCGTAGTCGTGTACAGCAGCCGTCCCTTATCCTGATCCCAGTAAAATCTCGGATTGATATATGCGTTCACTGTGTCCAGGGGCAGATAAGTCTGCCCGTCAATAATCTGAGCTGATTCTTCCAGTACGGTTCCATTTACAACGAGCGCCGCCTCGTCCTCACGCTCAATTCCAAAGTAATTTTTCGCATCCGCCATCTCCTTTGTCGGGCGGAAATGATTCACAGCCACGGATACTGCCCCCGCTGCCGTTACTACTATGATTAAACCGATCACAACTGCAACCGGTGATACGTTCCTTCTTCGTCTCCTTTTCCTGCGTCCTACAGCCATAATAACCTCCCTTGCCGCATATCCCTTTCTCTCCCCCGCTTTCCCCATTATAACAGCAAAAACCCCTGGTAGCAACAATTATACACGAAGGGACCTGCATCTGTTTGCATTATCAGAGGTTTTTCTTTACTTATTCATCTTCTACAAATTCAAAATTAATGCGTCGGATCTCACCTCCCTCACCTGTATAATCCCGCATGTATGTGCCATCCTCTGCGATCACACATGCTCTGGCGATCTCTTTCGGAGTGCTGGATTCTCCGTCGAGCAACAACTCTATCCCCTGCCTGCGGTATTCCCGCAGTTCACTCCTGAGATCTTCCATCTCTTTTTCCTGCTTCTTTTTCTGTTTCATGTGTCCTCCCTGTCAGCCGAAAAGTCAGCTTCCCCCTGAGAGCCCGGAAAAAGCCGAAGCTGGAGCCAGTAGAGCCGTCCTGCAGGCAGCCACAAGTAGGTTCTGTATTATTCGTTTCATAGAAAATTGGATTTTTCTTAGATATGCAGACGCAAAAAGGTGTGAAAAAATATGAAATGAATTCGATAAGATACTGACCGGGGATGATATCCCCAGGGAACGCTTCTGCTCTTTCTGAATTCTATTATATCGTCTGGTTAATAAAATTCAAGCCTTTTTGTGAAAAAAGTTTACTTTAGAGCATAAATGTTTTAAGTGTGCGATTCTACATACAATTACATTACAGCCTGATTATTTTATTAGAAATCCATTTCCGTCAATTTGAAGTTAGATACCTCTGATAAATTACAAAAACATTTGGAAAAATACTCGTATTGCGTTATAATAATAGAAAATACTCAGTGCAAAGGAGGATATCTATGAATATTTGGCACGATATTGGGGAAGACAGGATTTATCCTACGGATTTTATGGCAGTAATCGAGATACCAAAAGGAAGCAATAAGAAATATGAATTAGATAAGGAAACCGGACTGCTGTCTCTGGATCGGATCTTATTTACTGCAACGCACTATCCCATGAATTACGGATTTATTCCCAGAACGTACGGGGATGACAAAGATCCTCTCGATGTTTTGGTGCTCTGTTCTGAGGCAATCGAGCCAATGACTCTGGTACGCTGCTACCCTATTGGCGTGATGCGCATGGAAGACGGCGGGATGGGGGATGAGAAAATCATAGCGATTCCTTACGGCGACCCGACCTATATGGGGTATACAGACATCAATGAGCTTCCAAAACATATCTTTGATGAGCTGAAGCATTTCTTCTCCATCTATAAGCATCTGGAAGGCAAGGAAACTGTGGTCAATGAATTCGGAGGACCGATACCGGCAGTGGAGACTATAGAGAAGTGTATGGAAAATTATAAGAGGAAATTTGTGGACGGAGAAGATATCTGAGAGTTTACGCAGCTTCTCGGCATGTGATATAATGTGCGTTAGCAAACGGCAGCTGCAATGCGATCAGGGCTGCCGGAATAAATCACATAGAATACGAGGTGGACATGGAACGAAAGATATGCGAATTAAAAGAAAAAGGCTGCGGGGGCTGCCCGCTGCTATTGACGGATTATAAAGAACAGCTGAAGCAAAAACGCAAATATGTGCAGAAATTGCTTGGAAATTACGGAAAGATTCAGCCCGTACTGGGAATGGAGGATCCATACCACTATAGAAATAAAGCAATTTCGACTTTTGCCCTGGGAAAAGGTCGACAGCTTATCAGCGGAATTTATGCCCGCGGGACACATTTTGTACTTCCGGTTGAAAGCTGCCTGCTGCATCATCCGCGGCTTGACCAAGCTGTCGATGCAGTGCGCAGGGCTGCAGCAGCCTGCAAATACAGACCATATGACGAGGACAGGCGCACCGGTCTGATCCGCCATGTGCTGGTGCGCCACAGCCGTCTGACAGATGAGCTGCTGGTAGTACTTGTCACAGCGTCTCCTGTTCTCCCGGGCGCCAGAAATTTTGTAAAGAAAGTGCGCGAGCTGTGCCCGGGTGTCGCTTCGATTGTCCAGAATATCAATCCCCGCGATACGAGCGCAGTGCTTGGATTTTCAGAAAAAGTTCTCTGCGGCAGAGGATTTATTGTAGATGAACTCTGCGGCGTCCGGTTCCGCATTGCCGCTTCCAGCTTCTTCCAGGTAAACCCCGTGCAGACTGAGGTTCTCTACCGCACAGCGATAGACGCCGCCAGGCTCGACAAGAGCCAGTCTGTACTGGATGCCTACTGCGGAGTGGGAACCATCGGACTTGCCGCCGCCGCGCACGCAGGAAGCGTGCTGGGAATCGAAAGAAATTCCAGCGCTGTCAAATGCGCGGTTCAGAATGCCCGTGAAAACCATATCGGCAACGCCCGGTTTGAAAACGCAGACGCCACTGCCGCAATCCTTAAAATGGCAGCGCGCAAAGAACATATGGATGTCGTCTTCATGGATCCTCCCCGTGCAGGAAGTACCCCTGAATTTTTAGATGCAGTAACCAGGCTGCAGCCAAAGCAGCTTGTCTATATATCATGTAATCCTCAGACACAGAAGCGAGATCTGGAAATTCTGGTAAAAAAGGGATGGCAGGTCAGGAGAATACAGCCTGTAGATATGTTTCCGCATACGGAGCATGTGGAGACAGTGGTGCGCTTACAAAGAAAGCCCACCTAGAAGCCCTCGAACTTTACACACTTGGCTTTAGGGATACTCTCAACAGAGTATCCCTGCACTGCTGATCTAATACATTGCAAATAAGGAACGGACAAATCACCGTTTCATAAGTGATTCCTCCTTCCAGCCAGTATCCGAAATACGGAAATACTCTTCCTGATCAGGCGAAAATACAACAAGGCAATGGCGGCAAAAAACGGAATCTGAAAAACATTGCTCATCTGGAGACGGTTGTCTTTCTTTCCATGTAAGAAAACGGTGATTATTCAATCGCCGCAATTCTCTAGTATGAGGCTGAGAAAAACTGGATTTATTCCTCTCTCTGAGCCCGTTAAATGCCTGAGGGCAATCAGCGGACTGAACGGTTTTTAATCCCAAAAACCGCAATCAGGAGTAATACTGCTGCCCCTGCGGACATACCCAGGAATGCGATATTCATTCCGTGCATCAGCGCCCCGTCACCAAAGGAAGATTCGGATGCAGCGCTCACTGCTGTCATAATACCCACGAACAACGCGGAACCTATGGAACCGGCGATTGTCCTGAAAGATGTGAGAAGCGATGACGCATCCGCCACTTTCTTTAACTCCACGCGGCTCGTTCCCCAGGTTAAAAGCGGCATCATCAGACTGCCGATGGAAATATTGCGGATTACATTCAGGCAGGCTGCAACCCAAAGAGGTGTGCCCATTGTCAGGAATGCCATACCGACATTGCTGATGACGAGAACAGCGGCGCCTGCAACAAATATTTTTTTAATCCCCATTTTGTCATAAATGCGTCCGGCAAACGGGCTTACGATTGCTGTTGCCAGAGACCCGGGAAGCGTCACCAGACCGGACACTACCGCTGAATATCCCATAACACTTTGAACGTACAGCGGCATCAGCACAGAAGAGCCCATCATCACCAGATACAGAACCATACTGGAAATTACACTGATGGTATAGTCCCGGTTCTTCATGATCTTTACATCGAGGAACGGCTTTTCCAGCTTACACTGCCGCAGAATAAACACGATGCCTGCAGCGATGCCGATCAGCAGCGGCACTCCTGCTTCTGCGCTGACTATGCCGCAGCTGCTTAGATTTCCGATTCCCAGAGTGATGCCTCCAAACACCAGAATGCTTTCTGCAAAGGAAAGAAAATCAAACTTCTTGTCCTGAAGCTCCAGTACATTTTCAAAAACAATACAGGAGGTCGCAAAAGATACCGCCATGATAACCAGTACCACATAGAAAATGGATTTCCATCCAAAGGCATCGATGAGCAGTCCCGCAATCGTGGGCGCAATCACCGGAGCCGCCGTAGTTGCCAGACCATAAATTCCCATCATGCCCCCTTTCTTCTCCACAGGGTACACGGTCAGGATAATCACCTGCGCGGACGACATCAAAATCCCGTTGCCGCACGCCTGAATTACTCTTCCCGCCATCATCACGCCGAAACTGCGTGCAAAAATGCTCAGCAGCAAACCGGCGATAAAGCTACCGATTCCGGCCAAATATAATCTCTTTGTGGGAAAACGCGTAATCAAAAATGCAGTCAGAGGAAGCACTATTCCCATTGCAAGGGAATATCCGCTTGTGACCCACTGCCCGGCAGACGTGCCGACTCCAAAATAAGACGTTACATCAGGCAGCGCTGTGGTCATTGCCGTGGACAACAGCGAAGACGCAATGCCCGAAATTACCAGACATAAAAAAATCATACTTCTCTTTTTTTCACTTATCATGATGTCTCTCCCTTTTGTGCCATACCTTCTGTGTTACATTTTCAGCCATCTGCCTGAGCGTCTGTACCGCTGCATCCATCTCCTCTGCGCTTATGCCGGCGCTTAGAATCTCATAAAAATCCCCATGGATTCTTTTCACCTTTTCTGCCGCCGGAACTGCTTTATCCGTCAGGAAGAGATGCTTTACCCGCCGATCCCGCGCATCGCTCTTTACTCTGATATATTCCACCTCTGTCAGCTTCCGGATTATTTTGGTCAGCGTCGCACTGTCTACTCTGATAAACTGAGCCATCTCCTGGGGCGTAGCGCCCGGATGATCATAGAGATACTCAATATAAAACTGCTGTCCCCATCCTATCTCGAATCCGGACAGTTCCCGGTCATAATACATCCGCATAAGCCTGTCAAAAATGGATATGTACTTCTGTATATCCGAAAATCCGTCATTCATAGTCTTTTCTTCCTTTCCTGTTTTTTACTTTCTGCACAATTTGTAACTATATCACAAAATAGTAGCGCGCGCAACCATTTAATTACCGCATCATGATCTCTGAAAAAAAAATACCGCAGCGGCATCTTTTTCTCCGACACCTCTGCGGTCAAAATCCTGTCATTCCGTAAATAACTTGATATCCCGGAACATCTTATGCAGTTTGTATTCGTCAAAGGGAAGATATTCTGCAATCGTAAATCCCACAACGTCTGAATTTTCTGTGATGCAGCTCAGGACAGCCGAAAGCTGCTCCATCGTCATCCTGCCGCCTCCGCTGCCGTCCCCAACTAGCTCCGGATTGGCAAAATAGGTAGAGTGAAACAATCCGGGGTCCAGAACATCTATATCGAGATGAACCAGGATATGGTCAAAGCGGCTCATAAATGCTCTGATCTCATCGTTTGAGAGAAATCTGTCTGTCTGAACGGTATAATTCACACTTCTCTCTTTCAGAAACTTCTCCTGATAATCGTGCAGCCCCTGCAGACCCACATATAAGATTTCATCCGCCCTGAATTTTCTGTTCTCCATCAGATCTGAAAATGCGGGATCTCCGCCTCCCATAAGTGACCCCAGCACCATGGCATGGGCATTCGGATAATGATCCTTGACTGTCGTAACATCCGGATGCGCGTCGATCCATATGATTCCCAGACGATCATATATACCGTGCAGATAATCAAACGGTGCCAGAGAGACTATGCAGTTGCCGCCGATCGTGATAACCTTATCCGGTCTGGCCTCCTCCAGAATCTCTGCCGCCCGGCAGATTCCGGCAATCACCTCGTCTTTGGCATAAATACCGTCTGTCACTTCCCTTTCTCTGCCGTCAGGAGCCGGTATTTCCACCTTCAGCAGCTCCTGGTTTTCATTCTCAGGAAGAATATGCGCCAGCAAATTCGCTCCAAAGTAATACGTCTCCAGCCCGCCGCTTAAATAATCAGGATAAAGTAAACGAATGGTCTTCATAAATTTGTCCTCTCTTTCATTTTGGGATTTGCCTTCCTGCCCAGTATACGATATCCGCCAGGAATTTGTCTTCCTCTGCATACGCATATACACCCCTCTTGGGCATTTGCTCCGTAATTTTATCCTCTCACAAACACTGGAATCACGGAAAGCGGCGCCTCAGCCAGCACCGTCTGACCGCCGCGGTACTTCTTTCCCGGAGCATAGGAGCGTTCTCTATGATTCAAAAGATTTCAGCATTTTTACAATAAATGGTTTTATCATCTCACTAATCGATTTCTGCGCATATTCCAACTGCGCCTTTTCCATTGCTTCCTTCTGTTTTTCCGTGTGAGAGGTATATGGATAGACGCCGAACAGAAAGGGAAAAAAGGCATAGAGGAACTCCTGGATATCTCTCCCTGTCATGGCGGGAAAGAACTTTTCCAGGCAGCGCGTCACCGCATCCAGCGCTTTTGCGTATACCTTTTTGAATGATACCAGATTATCCAGGCGGCTGTTTACCTCCATATCGTACAGGTTCATACTCATCAGCTTCAGCATGTATACCCGCTTTTCCAGCGTGCGTGCAACGCTGTCCGCAAATTTCTCAACAGACATGGGCGCGTTCATCAGTCTGATGTCCTCCAGATCCGCAATCCAGGCTTCATGTTCCCGCTCAAGCAGCGCCAGGAAAATTTCTTCCTTGGTCTGAAAGTAGTTATAAATCGCTGTGCGGGTAAAGGATGTATTTGCCCCGATATCCCGAATCGTAATATCTCTGAATCCCATTGTCTTATACAGCGAAGCACAGGCGTTAATGATTTCTTCTTTTCTCGCGTTCGTTAATTTTTCTGAACCTTTTGGCATAACTGCTCCTTCCTTTTCGCCGCGCCGGACAGACGGCCGATTTGTCATAATCAAATGTATTATAGACATTTTCTGACACTGCGTCAATTTCTTTATTTATCAGCATTTGCCTGACCTGCTTTATTTTAATCCTTTACAGAGAGGAATCAGGCAAAGCAGCATCACAATGCCGACCAGACCGATTGCAATTCCCGGAATCATATTTCCCCATACCATGCAGAAGCACATCCCCACGCCTAAAACCAGTGCTCCGATGATCCCCGCAACAGCAGTCAGTATTGCCTTACCCGTAACCTTGATCGGAGCTTTATGTTCCATCTTTCTCCATACAATCACCGTAAGCAGTGCAAAGATCAGACCAACACAGCCAACGACAATTCCCGGCCGAAATGCATTCCATTCCTCAATCATAGCCATACACATACCAAGAGCAAAAAAGATACAGCTTACAATCCCCATAACCATTGCTGTAAAACTGCTTTTTTTCATTTCACTTATCCTCCTTATCCATGAACGTATCTGCGAACAAATTTTCAATGCTCTATTTTCTCTTTTTTATAACTGCAGTGATTCCTGCGGCTGCGCCGATGACAACTGCTGCTGCTGCGATAACCTTGCCTAACATCCTGCCCCCTCCTTTCACTTTCCATGCTGTTATAGTAGCAGCATAATGTTTATATTTTGATTCCGTTTTGTTTGTGTAATATTAATTGTCACTTCCCAAATTAAAAAAGGAAAAGAGCGTTGCTGATTCTCTTTTCCTTTTCACCATTTCTATAATCTTTTACTCACAGAAGCCCATGCGCTTTCTGACAGATACTGTAAATCTCTTCCAGTTTATCCTCAATAAGCGGTTCTAATTTTTTTCTCTTCTTTTCTGCCATATGACGGTACAGAAAATAGGGCAGTATCCATCCTGCAAAAGCCGGAATTGCCAGCAGCACACAAAGCCAGATCACCGGCGGTTCATGAACAACGGCAAATGTAGACCCCGCCATAAAAGCCGTCCCGATAAGTCCTACTGTCAAGGCCAGGATCATTGGAAGCCGGGTCTTTTCCTCTTGCAGGACTTCAATTTCATGAGCGCAGGCTTCAAAATTCCTCTGCAGCCGCGTCAGTTCCATTTTATTGATAATTTTCCGGTCTCGTTTTAATCGCACAGTCAGATGACGCTGATCCGGGAGTTTCTTCTGATTTTCCGGTACATAAGCTTTTTCATCCGCCTCCCAGCCAAAATTCTCATAACAGTTCAGATACATAGAAACCTGGTCTGCAGGGACGGTAATCTCTTTATATTCATATCCTATAAATTTTTTCTCTTCCCGCATCACGGTTCCTCCTTATTATGGGCATCTCTATCCAAATTCAACGGCATTTTCACCGTGAACGTACTTCCCATTCCCACAGTGCTGTCCACCGAAATCTCTCCCTCCGCCAACTCAAGGATTCTCTTTGCCAGCGCCAGACCCAGTCCGTTTCCTTCCGTGGAATGGGAACTGTCCCCCTGATAAAATTTATCGAAGATATGATTTTTTGTAGTTTCATCCATCCCGCACCCGGTATCTCTCACAGAGACTGTCACGCTTTGACCATCGGAAAACTCTGTCAGAGTGACCTTACCGCCAGACGGCGTAAATTTAATGGCATTTGACAGAAGATTCGTCCATACCAGTTCCAGAAGCCCCGGATCAGCAAGAATCATCCGTCTTTCCTCCATATCGACATCGAATTCTATTTCCTTACTCTCCCATCTGTCCTCAAACTGCAGGGCACATTCACAGAGCTGCCGGCACAGGTCATAGGCTTCCGGCATGGGCTGAATGGTCTGCTTTTCCAGTTTATTCAGCTTCAGCATATTCATGATCAGATCAGACAGCCGCCTTGCTGACCTTAAAATACTCTGGACGGATTCTTTCTGCTTTTCCTCGAGATTTTCTTCCTTTTCCAGCAGTTGTGCATTATTGCAGATTACTGCAAGGGGCGTTTTAAATTCGTGAGAAACATTGGAAAAAAAGTCCGTCTTCAGCGTTTCCATGCTTCCCAGTTCTTCCACCATCGTATTGAAATCCATAATCATCACATCCAGATAATCATATTTATCCGGAGTATTGATCGTCGGCACAAATACAGAGAAATCCCCGTGGGCCACTTTACCGGCAGCCTTTGCCAGCATCTGCATGGGAGTCTCATACGTTTTTTTCATCTGGCGGCGTATATAAAGCGTCACGCCCCCTGCCACCAGAAGCCAGTAAACAATCGGAACCACTATCTGCACAAGATCTCCCGCTTTCAGTTTATCCATCCCTACGATTAATCCCTCATGAATGCCCGACATCAAAACCAGAACCCCAAATATAACCGCAAAGAGAAATACAGGGAACCGTGACTGACGAACCTGCGCCCTGTTCCTTTCCCCGTTCATCCCATCACCGCCTTATAACCAAGTCCCCGGACAGTTTTAATCTCAAAGCCGTCGCAGCCGGAGAACTTATCCCGAAGCTTCGTGATGTAGACATCCACAGCCCTCAGGCTCGTATTGCTGTCCACCCCCCAAAATTCATCCATAAGCTGTGCCCTGGAAAATGTTTTATTCGGATATGAGAGCAATTTATAGAGGATATTAAATTCTCTCGTAGTAACCTGTACTTCCTCTCCGTTTACTGTCGCTGTCATGGCGTCTGCATCCAATTCCAGATTGCCTGCCGACAGCTTTCTGTCCATCTCAATATTCGCCCGTCTGAGAAGTGCCCTGACGCGAAGCAGAAGTTCATCCAATTCAATGGGCTTTACCATATAGTCGTCTATGCCAAGCTGAAATCCCTTTTGTTTCGAGCGAAGGTCGTCCTTGGCGGACATAAATAAAATCGGTATATGGCGGTTTACACGTCTTACCGTCTCTGCAAACTCAAATCCATCGATCCCGGGCATCATAATGTCTGATATAATAAGACTGTAAAGATGATTGTACATTTCCTCATAGGCATCCTCTGCTCTGAAACATCCCTTTGCCTGAAATCCGCTGTCATTCAGGTAAGTGCAGACCGTCTGATTTAGCTTCACATCATCTTCCAATACCAGAATCTGAATCATGTAAATCCTCCTCCTGTCTTTTTATTCTTCTGATCTGTATTGTTGTCCGTAGCACCATCATGCCCGCCAGCGCAAGGACAATCATCATCACCGCCGTTCCTGTGGCAGCCGACATGTCCCTGCGGAAAGAGGCATCTTTTGCATCTCCAAACTGTGTCACCATTGCTGTTTCCAGAGAGAACATGGATACCAGCGCAGCCGTCAGACTCACCGCCTTTGCTGCAGATATGACGGGGCTTCCATATTTTCGGAATTTTACTACATTCATCACCGCCGTGATCACTGAATAAAATGTATACAGCGCCATGAGATAAATCAGCATTCCGGGATAAGCAAATCCATTATTTTTTGTCACTGCCAGTATAATAATGCCCGCCAGCGCCCAGTCCAGCGCCATGAGAACAATTCCGCATATCCGGCATCTTTTGAGCTCTTCCCACTGATTGTTCTTTGTGCTCCTTCCTCTTTTTCTCAGATAATTCAGCAGCGAAAACCGCAGCACCGCAAGAAGGAAATAATACACTGCCAGTGTCCCGAACCAGACCGACTGATAACGGATTCCTGAAAAAAGTTTGATCCCTGCATAGAGCAAGTTGATCATCAGGCCGGAATATAGGGAAATTTCCGTACGGAATATATGTTCTTTTAAATACCGGCGAACCACAGAGCTTTCAAGAAGCTTCTGTATCAGCGGATGTTTTCGGATCCCTTCCCTGATCCAGCGGATCAGGTCTGCTATCCCCGTTCCTGTAATCACCGCCGCATAAGCGGAAAGCGCATAAGAGGTGTACACAATCCATGGGTTCTCCGGCTCCTCGGCAAGTACCCAAAAAACAAATATAAATGACGGCACAGCGATAAGCAGTGTCGCCATCGGAGACAGAAATAGTATCTTTTTCAGGATCTCCCTTACCTTTTTCAAACTTCTCTCACACCTCACATACAGGAAAGTTCATCTGCCGTTTCTGCTTTCCCCAGCAGTATGCGCCTCTTTTATTCATGTTTTGTTTGAATTATGTTTCAGAATTGTTAATTTCTGCCTCTATGCCTCGCTCTTTGAGGATGGTGATTTACCAATTTGCTCCTGATACTCTCTGGGCGTCAGACCTGTATATTTTTTAAAACTGACGGCAAAATAATTCGGTGTACTGAAGCCCAGATTCAATGCCGTATCCGTCACTGAAGATTTCTCCCCGAGCAGCTGCTTTGCCTTCTCGATCTTTACAAAATTGATATACTCTCTGGGCGTCACGCCTGTTTCCTCCTTAAATTTCACCTTAAACCGCGACAGAGACAGGCCGCAGCTGGCGGCGGCTTCCTCCAGAAGAATCGGATTTCCAATATTGGCATGGATAAAAGATATTGCCTCTGAAATAGAATCTGACTGCCGCGCAACCGGCTTTTGAGACAGCAGAATTATCCGGAACAGCTCATAAACCAGCTGCTGTTCGGCCAGATATCTCTCCCCTTGTGTTTCTCCTGTCAGACCATAAAATGCCTCAGTCAATGCAGTCCGCAAAGCAGGATCTCCGCTGAAAACCCTCGGCAGAGAGCGAAGCTTCTCCCGCAGATATCCGGCATGATCTTCGTCAAGTCCAAAGAAAGGAACCCCGTCTTCCAGCCGGATCTGCATCCATATCAGATCACATACACTTTCCGGATAACTCCCCGAGCTGTGCGGTTCCCCCGGATAAGAGACAAAAATATCCGAACCGGTTAAGTTAAATACCTCTCCGCCCACCTCGTATACCTGATGTCCTTTCACTACATACACAATCTCCATACACCCGTCGTGTATATGGACGTTCAGGGGCTGTCCAGCCCTGTGATTTGAACAGATTCCGAACGTCTGCAGCGCCGGAATCTTACTTTCCCGGGAAGTCAGTATTTTCCGGTGTTCCTTCCAGCAGAAACGATCTACCAAATTATCCATACATTCACCTTTCTTTTCGTACTGCATATAGTTTTAAATGCACCATAAATCTGTACCTATTATACTAAACACAGGAAGAAAAAACAATTTGGGAGGAATCATTTATGACATCAAAAGAACCGGTACTCAGTACCCTGAAATTCCGCAGCGCCGAAGAATACGTTTTGCGCCAGCCGTGAAGTGTGGAGGAAGCTCTTTTTTTCTGATTTACGCTGTCAGAAGCCCGGTATTTATATTTTTAAGACTGAGCACAAATTTCCACCAGCTCTGCCATGCAAACAGTATAATGAGCACAGCCGCCGCAATGACAGCCACCAATAGAATCACTTCTTTGGTAGATAGCTTTCGCAGCCTGAAATTAGTAATGAACAGCATTCCCACAATCCCCACCAATAAATGCAGGATTACCTGAAAGGCAAGAGGACTGTGAAGCAGAGGGGAGACAACAAACAGCAGCGGAAGGGCAATTGCCATTGAGGTAATTGGAAGTCCCTGATAATATGTTCTTGCTTCGTCTGTCTTATTCTGACGCTTAGCCTCCATCACATTGAAATATCCCAGGCGGATCATTCCTGCCAGTCCGTAAAAAATCAGGAGAATCATACTGCCCGGATGGCGCATGCCCAGCTTATAACAGATAATAATCGGGAACACTCCAAAACAGACCATATCGCACAGCGAATCAATCTGAATGCCAAAACTTTTTTCGTCCTCCGTTCTGTTCTTTTTTGTTCTGGCAATTTTCCCGTCAAACATATCACAAAATCCCGAAAAAGCCAAAAAGAAAACAGCCCATCTCAAATGTCCTGCAGACGCACAGAAAATCCCGGAAATTGCAGATGCAAAACTAATATAAGTCAGTACTACCGTATAGTCATAAAATCCAATCATTCTCATACCTCCTAGCATATTTTTTGACTGCCTGGTTTTGGTTTGATTCCGGAATAGTAAATCTGTGCTGCAGCTGTGAACAAAGCGCTGATCAGCAGCTGACTGTAATAACCAAGCCCTCTGGAAAGCACCATCGCCGGCAGAAGGACGTTTTGAAAAACAGGAGCGAAAATATTCATAAACAAGGTTTCACTGATTCCCATACCGCCCGGCAGCGGCAGCATATCCACAGAAACAGAGATAACTGCCTGCAGAAAAATTACATCTGCGGGGGATGTCCCATGTCTTTGAAGCGCCAGATAGACAAACCAGGTAACGGCAAACAGCGCCATTCGCTGCACGAACGTAATAAGCATAACATGAATCAGAACTTTCTTGTGTTCCTTCAGATATGCTGCCGTCTCCCGGTAGGTCTCCATAGAAGCCTTCAGCTTCTGTCTGCGCTCTTCTTTCCTCTTCATCAGATGTATGCGTTCCAGAATCTCCATTCCCTTCAGCAGCATACTCTCCGCCATAACCGGATGAAAAACCAGGATCGTCATAAATCCCACGCAAAATACATTCAGCCCCAGACCCAGGTAGTATACCGGCAGAATATCCTGCAGATAGCGGTGGAGAAATCCTCTTCCGAACAACAGGATTCCCAGTCCGATCAGGACCAGCACAAGCTTATATGTAATTGTGACCACCATCAGGATCACCGTTGATACCGGAATTGGTATCTTTTCCTTCTTCATGAAGTAAATCTGCATCGGCTGGCCGCCGCTTGCCGAGGGCGTAATACAGCTGAAAAAAAATCCCACGGAAGAGAACAGAAAACAGATCCTCCTTTTCAGACGGATTCCAAACGAGCGCATCATATACCAGATAATAATGGACTCTCCCCAGATAAAAAAGATAACCAGACATATCCCGGGAATCAGCCATTCTATTTTGGAATTACGAATAGCTTCTGTCATTGCTCCCAAATCTTCCCCATGAAAAACGCCGTATACCGTCAGCCCAAACACAAGCAGAAGAAAAATAATGTTAAACAGCGCTTTCTTCTTCGTCTGCATAGGACACCTCCCTCATTTTCCCCCGGAAGATCAGACTATTGACTTTATCCAGAATCTTCTGATAAGCTCCCCACACAGCCGGGCGCTTTCCAATACGCAGGCATAACTCCGCTGTGAGGATGCCGCCTGCCGCATCCGCAATGACATGCTGCTTTGTTGTAAGCGTTGAGATACAGATGAGCAGCGCAAAGATACAGGAAAATTTCTGATACCATACGGGAATATCTTTTCTGCCGCGTATTCCGATATAACAGAACCAACTGACCAGGCAGTGAATGGATGGAAAAAGGTTATCCGCAGCGTCTACAGAATACAGCCATACCATCACCTGATTCCAGAATCCATCCGGAACCACTTCCGGCCGCACGTTTGTCGTCGGAAAAGCCAGATAAAAAAACAGACAGATCACCCTGGAGAGAAAGTCCCCCACAAAAAAACGGCAGACCTCTTCCTTTTTCTGCCGGGCAATTAGAATATAATTCACGCCCCAGAACAAATAACACCCAAGATAAATGGCTGAAGAAGGCGCAAAAAATGGTATCAGATGATCCACAGCCGTCTCGATATTATAATGCTTCCATCCGCCTGCGATTAACCTGGCGCCGGTATATACCGCCGTATTGAACAGCAATGCAAATATCAGCGGAAAGTAACTGTAACAAGGCACCAATGCCGCCGGTCTTTTTCTTTTCTTATCCATCTCGTTCTCCCAAATACAGTCTTGTTTGCGCAAAAAAACCCTGATCTGCTGCGCCAAACCGTGGTTTTTGATTTGGTTCAGTATATCAGGGGTTTTCTTTTGTTACAATAGCTCTGGATACATATTCAAGAAACATTAAGGATTTCTAAAAAAATTCGTCATTTTTCGCATCCCATGGCCGCATCATGTATAGGATTTTGCCGTTTCAATCAATGTCTTTAAATTCTCATACGGCACGTCAGTCTGGATTTCCTGGGAAGAACAGGTGATATATCCGCCGTTTCTGCTCATCAGCGCGATCACTTCCCGGGTTTCCCTGCGCACGTCATCCGGTATTCCGTGAGGCAGTGTTCTCTGGGTAGAGATTCCTCCCCAGAAGGTTATGTTGTCCCCATACGTTTCTTTTAAGAACTTTAAGTCCATACACTCCGGCTGTACCGGATTTAAAATATCCACACCCAGCTCCACCAGATCCGGCATTACTCTCAGAATCTGTCCGCAGGAATGCACCATCACCTTCTTATGATAGCTTTTCAGCAGTTCCTGAGAGAACTCCGGAAACAGCCTGTGCAGCTATCACTCAGAGGGATTTCACACAGCATCCTTCAATGTAATTTCCACAACCGTATCAACCTCATCCGGCAGATACGGCGTAGAGGAGATATCCACAAACACTACATCCGGATAATTGCTTGCCATCCAGCTGTCGGAAATCTTAAGCTCGCTTCCGTCAGCCAGAAGACGGACGCTTTTTACCTGATCTCTGGAGATTCCGAACAGCGGAACGCCGCCGATGGAATTTTCCATAACATGGTAATACAGCTTGTTGCCATTTCGGGTAATACGTCCATTTTCCGGTTTTGGAAGACTGCTTCCCTTACAGCCATAGATGGAATTTCCGTTTTTACTCATCCATCTTCCGATTTCCTTTAATATCTGCATCGATTCCTCAGGAATATTTCCTTTCGCGTCCGGTCCCACATTGAGCAGCATATTTCCGTTCTTGCTGACGCATTCCACCAGCTTTTTGATAATCATGGATGCAGGCTTAAAGTTTTTATCCTTTGCGCAGTATCCCCAGTTGTCATTCATTGTGATGCAGGCTTCCCATACAAGATCCCTGCCGGACTCGCTCTTTATGCCCTGAGGCGGGATAATCTGTTCGGGGCTTACAAAGTCTCCGGAATACACGTTTGGATTGTCTGTGGCCAGAGAGCCGAATCCCTCCCCGCTGACCTCCAGACGGTTATCAATGATGACATCCGGCTGGTAAGAGCGGATCATATTGACAAGATCCGTGGCGCGCCACGTCTCGCCTCTCATATTATCATAGGAAAAATCAAACCACATGACATCCAGTTTTCCATATTGCGTGCACAGCTCTTTCACCTGACCGTGCATATACTCCAGATAGCGGTTAAAGTCCCGCTCCACATCTTTTTCCGCCTCACAGTTGCGCATGGGGTGGATCCGATCGCCATAATGCGGATAATCCGGATGGTGCCAGTCAATGATGGAATAGTAAAGCCCGACTTTGATTCCCTCCGCGCGGAAGGCATCCAGATACTCTGCCACCAGATCCCGTTTTGCCTTGGTATTCGTGGCTTTAAAATCCGTCAGCTTGCTGTCGAACAGGCAGAATCCGTCATGGTGCTTGGCAGTCAGAACCGCGTATTTCATACCTGCCTCTTTCGCAGCCCTGGCCCATTTTTTCGGGTCATAGTCCACCGGGTCAAATTCATCAAAAAACGGCAGATATTCCTCCTCCGGCATTTCTTCCGTGGAACGCACCCACTCTCCCCTTGCGAGAATGGCGTACAGCCCCCAGTGGATAAACATGCCGAAACGGGCATCCTGATACCATTCTACTCTCTTGTTGTAAGCTTCTCTGTCAAACATCGTTTTCCCTCCCTTTATTTGACTTTTTTATAAATCTAGCATATAATCACTTGAACTGGAATGTATTATTTGTCATAAAATATGGAGATTTTAGGATGGAAATCTTACAAAATTCTTTATTGAACAAGGAACTGAACCGGGTAAACATGAATATATTGGAAGTTTCCTTTGCCCGGATAGACAGCGAGTGGAACATGCAGCATGTCATCTCTCCCTTTATTCGGCTTTATTATGCGCAGTCCGGTGAGGCATGCATTGAGTATAGCGGGAAAACGCTCAGAATGACCGGCGGAAACATTTATCTGATTCCGTCCAACCTGGAATTTTCTTACTGGTGTGACAGTTCGATGTATAAATTATACGCGCACATCAATCTGCTGGGCTACAATAATTATGATTTGTTATCCAATTATAATGAATGTATTGTACTTGCGGAAAAGCAGAAAGAAATTGATGCGATTATTCAGCAGTGGCACCAGGGAGATCTTTTAAGTTCCATTTCCATCAAAACCTCCCTGTATCAGGCAGTACTGGAAGCGCTTTTTCAGGAACATATCTCCCTCGGAGAGATTGAAGAATACAGCGACCTGGTAAAGCGCGCGTTACAAATAATAAAGAGCAGTCCCCATCAGTCCCTGACTGCGCAGAGACTGGCAGAGCTGCTCTTTGTATCTCCCAGCCAGCTTCAAAAAAAGTTTCGGCAGGAAATGAAGGTATCCCTCGGACAGTATGTGAACGAACAGGTGATGTTCGCCGCAGTGAATCTGATGCGTTTCCCTGAGAAATCCATAAAGGAAATCAGCGACACTCTTGGATTCTGTGATCAGTTTCACTTTTCCCGCCGGTTCTGTGAATATTACGGCATGCCGCCCTCTCAGTATCGGAAATCGATACTTTTCTGAAATGTAGATTTACATTTGCCCAAAATATTCATCAAGTTTTTTCTTCATGTCCTCCGGAATTTCCTGTACAAATGGGAATACTTCTGTCTCAGACAGATGTTCGGCTATATAGCCGAGCAGGCGGGCGCTGCGTTCCAGGGACCAGGGTGAGATGAGTGCCAGCGTGTCGTGGCGGGTGTGCATTCCAAAGCCGTCACGATTGAGTGTCATCGCCGGGATTCCGTTCCATGCGAAGGTATTCGAATCACTGCCCCAGATGCCGTTTACAAATCCTGTTCCCATGCCCGCCTCATGCGCAAGCCAGGAGAGCATACTGCAGATCGAGGCATCTCCCGTCAGTCCGATGACAGTTCCGCCCACAAGCTGTCCTGCCAGGTCTACGTTCATGTTGAAGCGATGTCTCTTGAGCTCTTCTCTGTGCGCTTCCACATATGCAAGGCTTCCCTTAAGTCCCTTCTCCTCTGCGCCGAACCAGATGAACTCCAGTGTTCTTCTCGGTCTGTTTGCTGCAAAATAGCGGCACAGCTCCATGATGATCGCTGCTCCGGCCATGTTATCATACGCGCCCGGTCCTGCCGGTACAGAGTCGAAATGCGCCGTCAGCGTGAGTATCTCCTCTGCACGGTCCGTCCCTTGGATGCGGACACGGACATTTCTTGAAGTTCTCGTAACCTTCCTCTGACTAAGCGTGAGTCTGGCGCGGGATGCTCCCTCCTCAACGATTCTGACCGCATCGGTACAGTGAATGCAGGCGCCCTGGATTGCAGGCTGCTCTACCTTGCGCAGCGTGCAGAGTGCAGGCTTTAAGTCTTCTCCGCTGTCAATCGGGCTTCCGCAGATGGACAGAAAGCCTGCTGCGCCGGCTTTCTCCAGCTTTTCATACATGTCTGCTCTCACCGGCGCATTCACCATCACGATTTTCCCTGAAGCGTAGGAGAGGCTGATATCATCTCCGTTTTCTGCATAAAGAAACGGCGCCTCAACTCCGCCCTCCGGCGTGCTGCCGCTCCCTAAGTATCCGGTCACAGTATACTCCTTCTGATACGGGCTTGTAACAGCAAATCCCGCTTCCGTAATCTCATATGTATCAAATGTAAATTCTTCTGTCTCCGGTGTCAGTCCAAGGCTTCGGATCTCCTCTGCAATCCGCTCTGCCGCACGCTGTTCGGCCTCAGTTCCCGCTTCCCGGATATAATCAAAATCCTGCATAAATGCAAGCTGTCTTTTCCCGCTGATCTGTGTAAAATCCATAGAAATTCCCTTCCCGCGGCTTTTTGCCGCTGAAAAAGCTGCCGCTCCCCGGATCCGGTTTTACTCCTCGCCGGGGCATACGGCAGCCCTCATTATCTTCTGATTTTTATTTGTCCTTCAGAAAATCATTAATCTGGCTCTCCAGCATATCAATGTCCATTCCGTGAACCATTGCTGCTTCTTCCAGAGACTCGCCCTGAGCAGACGGGCATCCAATACAGTGCATACCTGCTCTCATCAGGATCGCTGCAATATTTGTATCAATGGCAAGTAACTGTCCAATGGTCATTTTTCTTGAAATCTGCATGGGTATTTTCCTCCTTCATGTATTATGCATGTATCATTATAATACCTTTCCCCGCTGCGCGCAACATATTCCTTATTCTGTTTTATATTTCCTTCTCGTCCATCCAGGCGATCGTCTTCCAAATCCTCTGTCCGTTGTTTTTCTGCCGTTTTCCCGGAGTGCTCCTTCCGTTTTCAATACAGCGTTTCAGTGCAGCGCGCAGATCTCGTGCAATATCCGGATACTGCTCAATGACGTTTACGGTCTCTCCGATATCCTCTGCCAGATTGTAGAGCTGGAAACGCGGGAGAGACGGATCCTCTTTTCCGGGAACGGGATCGGACCATCCGCCGGAGCCGGGACAAAGTTCTAATTTGAAATTGCCGCGGCGGATAGAGAGCGAACCGTCGATGCTCTGATGCACCAGATCACTTCGCACCTCCTCTTCACTTCCCTTCCAGATCGGAAGATTGCTGACACTGTCCTCGCCCATGTCATCGGGAAGCGCTGTCTGCAGAAGCTCTGCCATCGTCGCCATAAAATCCGCCAGACATACAAGCTGTCTGCAGACGCGTCCGCCCGGTATGCCGTTTTTCCACTGTACCAGCAGCGGGATTCTGTGCCCTCCCTCATAGATATCTGCTTTAGTCCCGCGGAAAATATAGCTTGGATTGTGTCCATTGGCGAGAAGTTCCGGATAATCTACCATCGGAGAGCATCCATTGTCAGAAGTGAAAATCAGAATCGTGTCGTCGTACAGCCCCTCCTCCTCGAGCTGCTTCACAACTCTTCCGACCGCATCGTCGCAGTGCAGGACAAAATCTCCGTACGCATTTGTTCCGGACTTCCCTATAAACTGCTCACCCGGCAGAATCGGCGTATGCGGCGCAGGCATCGGAAAATAGATAAAAAACGGTTCAGCTTTATACTCTGTAATCTTCTCACACACGCGTTTTGTCAGCTCGTCGAGCACATGCTCATGGTGAAAACCCGGTGCTGTTGGACCTTCTCTCCAGAACTTCTTCCCGGTGTTCTTCGTCACGTGATCCGGCAGTTCTGTAAAACGGTCATTCTCAATATAAACATACGGCGGCATGTCAAGCGATCCGCTGATTCCAAAGTAATAGTCAAATCCGTTGCTGACCGGGGCGTTCTGTATCACCCCCGCATAATCCACACCCGTACACGCATCAAAATCCGGTTTTTCACAGAAATCCGGCGTCTTGGAGAAATTCATGCCGAGATGCCACTTACCGATCGCTGCCGTGCGGTACCCCTGGCTCTTAAACAAGTCTGCAACGGTTTTTCTCCCATCCTCAATCAGCGGTTCCGAATAGCCTCCGATCACACCCGACTTCAGCCGTGATCTCCAGTTATACCGTCCCGTCAGAATTCCATATCTGGAAGGCGTACACACTGCGGACGTCGCGTGTGCGTCGGTAAATGCGATTCCCTCGCGCGCAATCCGATCCAGATGCGGCGTCGCAAACGGGCAGTTCCCGTTGAGTGCACTGACGTCTCCGTAGCCCATATCGTCAGCTAAAATATAGATCACATTTGGCTTTTTTCTCATACTGCTTACTCCTTTGCATTTTCTTTCCATGAGGAAAGGCTCCATGTATTCAATTTTATACTTGTATTCTTCATTTGAATATATTAAAATGAGCGTAGAACCCGAAAAAGGGTTACGCCACGCCGAAAGGCAGACTAACGAAGGAGGAATGTATTATGGCATATGTAATTTCTGATGAATGCGTAAGCTGCGGAACATGCGAGAGCGAGTGCCCGGTAGAGGCTATCAGCCAGGGCGAAGAGCATTACGAGATCAACGCTGATCTGTGCGTTGACTGCGGTACCTGTGCAGGTGTATGTCCGACAGAAGCAATCCATGAGGGTTGATTCGTCCCATAAGACGAGGAAAAGAAAGCTGTGCTCCCGTTGTGGAGAGTGCAGCTTTCTTTTTTTGTTTCCGGGAAAGCTTATGTCTTCCCGCTCTTCCTTTTCTTCCTGAACCCCTTCTCTGCTGTAGCTGCCACCTGCTTTCTGCTCTGCTGGCGGCGGCGAATCGCCTCATCGAGACGGCGGGTTCGTGCCTCCTGATGTTCACTCTGGATGACCTGGTCGATCAGGCGCTCCAGGATCTGATTAAAGCGTTCACGCTTTTCATCGGTCAGATCACAGGCCTCCGTAACCACCTGGTCAGCGAGCTGAGCCATGTCCCCGGGTTCCCCTGTTTTCTCCGCCCGAACCGGATTTTTAACGCGCGGTGTCGGCTGTGTGACGGTAGCCGCTGCCTCCGCACATGCCTTTTGGGCGCTCTCCTGCGGCTGCGGCGGTTCTGCTGCTGGCATCTTAGGAGGCTCATCCTCAGGCGCAGCCTCATAGATTGCAGGGACTCTCTCTCTTATCGCTTTCAGAGAGAGTCCCTGATTCTTTAGTGCTTTAATCTCCATGAATACATGAAGGTCTCGTCCGGTGTAGTATCGGTGTCCCATCTGATTTCTCGCGATATGCAGCTTCAGCTCATCCTCCCAGTACCGAAGTACATGAGGGTCTGTGTCAGTCAGCTTCGCAGCCTCGGAGATCAGATATCTGGTATCGCTCATACTCCTGCCCCTTCCTTGACGAATCAGGTATTATGTAAGCCCTACATTCTTCCCTTACATTATACCATCGGGGCACTAAATTACAACGGAATCTTGTCGACAAATTCCGGGGTTATTTCGCTTCGCTCTGCACCTTTGCCGCAACCTCACGCAGAATTTGCTCGCACTCTGCCGGGATTCTGCCAAGAGGATCCGGTCCGATGTTCAGAAGGTAGTTAATACCCAGGCTGTTTAAGTGCGTCTTGAGTTCATATACCTTATCGGCGGACTTCCAGTCGTGATCATTGCAGTTATATCCCCAGCTGTTATTCATCGTAGCTGCGGTCTCATACAGTCCGTTCGGTGACGGCTTGATTCCGTCTACAGAATTGTAATCTACCTCAGACTGATCCTGAACTTCCATCTTCTCCGGGATCTCATTATCTCCCAGAGATACATAATCGTACTTTCCGTTTCCGAGCCTGGAGTTGATCAGGCAGTCCGGCTGCAGGCGCTTTACTGTATCATAGATCTTCTGGCTCTGCTCGTCGGTCAGCGTCATCGGCATATCAAACCATGCTGTACAGATCTCACCGTAGTTTGTCATAATCTCCTCGATCTGCGGAATGATCTTCTTCTCAAAGCAAATGGAGAAATCCTTCTCTCCCGTGAAGTCCCAGCTATTGTCCCAGGTTGTACCTGCTGTCTCAATGTGGTTGGACAGATAACCGCCGCCGTTGGGCTCATGCCAGTCGAGATCCTGAGAATAATAAATGCCGAACTTCAGTCCGTTGTCACGGCATGCCTGCGCCAGCTCACCTACAACATCGCGGTGGAAGGGCGTGGCGTCGTATACATTGTAGGAATCAACCTTGGAATGATACATGGCGAAGCCGTCGTGGTGTTTCGTCGTCACAACGAGATACGTCATGCCGCACTCCTTGGCAAATTTTACGAGAGCGTCCGCGTCAAAATATACAGGGTTGAACGCTTCTGCCAGCTTTCCGTACTCCGCGTTCGGAATCTGAAACTTAGACTGAATCCACTCCGCATAAGCACTGGATTTCTGGCCTTTATACTCTCCTGCAAGAAGGGAGTACAGCCCCCAGTGAATCATCATACCGAATTTTGCGCCTTTAAACCATTCTATATTGTTCATTCCTTTATCCTCCTGTTTCTTCTTACTCCTGCGGCTGGCAGATGCGCAGCAGCATATCGCCGGTTCCCACGCTGTATCCGCAGGTTGCGTAGATGCCGTACATTTCTTCATCCGTTACCATAATGAGAGGCAGGCGGTCCGGATCCTGATACATCTTCCTGCTCACCTTGTCATACTCATCTACGAAATCAGCAAGGAAAACCCGGATACCGGGCAGAACGCCTCTTGTCCGCGTAAAGGTGGTATCCGACAGCGCCTCCTTCGTTCTCACAAGGCAGATAATGTCTCTGTCCATTTTCGAGAACTCCTCCTGCCGCTCGTACAGCTCATTTAAAATATGCTCTGTGGGCTCTTTACTCTCCTCAATCCAGATCCATATCGTCTTGCGTCCCTGGGCTGCTTTTGCCGCACTCAGCTGTTCCCCATCCAGAGTCTTTACAGAAAATGCCGGCAGCGGTACCTTCTCAAGCATCTGCGAAAGCTTGGCCTCCTTGAGTTCGAGCTTCACGGTGTACACTTCATTTGCTTTGAGCATAAACTCCCTGTGCTTTAAGAACATATTTCCGTTCGGCAGGCGGTTTGCAGTCATCACACGGTAACGGCCCTCAGGAAGCACTGCCGCAATCTTTCCGTTCTCCCATATTCTTTCCTCCATGCCGAGCGTTTTCCATCCGCCCTTCACATGGCGCGCTACAGTAAAGTTCTGGCGGTATACCCACTGCACCTTCTCGTCTCCCTCGAGCACGAGCTTGCCGGTCTCCTCCTCCTTTTCCACACTGCAAAACGCTCCGGCTGCATAATACTGCGGCACGCCGGTTGCCGGATCCAGTCTTGCCGGTATTCCAAGGCTGCGGCACGCCGCGGTGTAGAGGATTCTCACGGAGCGCTCGCTTCCAAGCCCTGACTTTGCACATGGCACAGGCTCCATGATCACCGGGGCAAAGTCATGCTCCGGCACCTGACGGGTATCCGCACTGATCTTTTCCCAGAGCTGCTGCGGTCTGTCTGCAAACTCAGCATACTGTGCCTTTAACGCTTCCCTGTATGCGCTCATAGGCTCCCATTCCACTCTCGGGCAAAGCAGCGCGTTCCGGTAAATCTCTTCCGGGAACTTTCCTCTAAGCGGAGCTGCGGCCTGAAGATGCTCCTCAAGAACATCAGCCTTCACGTCACGGAAATCCTTGAGCGTCAGGCTCCTCATCATATCCAGGCGATCTGCCTCATTTCCCTCTGCCTCCAGGAATCTGCATACCTCCGGGAAGTTCGCCTCCGCGCTGTGCAGATACTCTTTTACCTCATCGGTGCCGTATCTTTCTGCAAGTCGCTCTGCCGGCTCTTCCTGATAGAAGGATGCCATCTTTGCCTGACGGTGCGCCACCGCGTCCGCAAGCTTCTCCTCACCGCATTTTATCTGCTCTTCCGTGAGGGAAGCCTTCTGCGGATTGCTGTCCTCCGGTGCCAGGAATTCCACCTCTGTCCAGCTCTCATCCGTCTCCGTGCGTTCTTTTGCAAGCGTAAGCGTACAGCTGCTCTCATCGGCTCCTAAAATCGTTTCTGCCTCCAGATTATCTGCTGCGGCATAAATTCGCAGCGTTCCCTTTCCGGTCGTCAGCCGGGCATTTCCGGACTCATCTGTGATCATTCTGGCAATCGGCGCATACTCCGCGTAGTTGGCCACCTCAAACTGAACTGCTGCGCCCTTTGCTGCAGTACCGTCCTCATAGTTTACCTGAACACGGATCTCTCTTGTCACCGCATAACGCGCAAGCTGGTTCGCCACAATGGACATTCCCTCCTGCCCGATCACCTGCTCACCCTGCACGGTGTCAAATCTTCTGGAGTGAACCATCATTGCACGGGAAGCTGCGTTTGTGAACCATCCGCTGCAGCTTATCTGTTCCGGTTCACACGCTCCGCAGTATTTCCATTCTCCGTCGCAGTAAAACTCCACCCATGCATGGTTGTCATCACAGTGGGACCAGCGCGGCGCATAAACCTGGCGCGCAGGTATACCCAGACTTCTCAGCACAGATGCTGTAAATGTAGACTCCTCGCCGCATCTTCCGTAGCCGTTTCTGTAAACGGTCAGAGGTGCCAGCGTACGGTCGTCTGTGGAACGGTATGTGACCTGTGACGCACACCAGTAGTTGGCCTCGAGGACAGCCTCCTCCATGCCCCGGTCCTTCAGGCAGTACGACGCCTCCCGGTAAAAAAGCTTCCTGCACGGCAGAATGTTCTCCTCATTAATTCTCGGCTCCGCAACGTAATTAAGAAAAATATCCTCCGGAATCCTGTCCTTATACGCTCCCTGCTCCCAAAGAAATGCCGCGTGCTGCGCATAGTCTGCGTACGTCTCCATCGGCACGTTCAGCGCATCGCTCACGATCATATGCCCGTAAAAATACCGCAGAAACGCCGCAGTCTTTGCATCATACGTCTCTATCCTGCTGCGGATCTCTTCTCCTGCTCTGCCGAGCAGTCGCATCTGCTCCTCAAATTTCTCCTGAATCTCTAATTCCTTCTTTTCTGAAAACATGGTGTCCTCCCTTATCCTGCCAGTTCTGTCAGCACATTCTTCGCGCTGCGGATTTTATCGGCGCTGGTTCTGTAGATCTCATACTCGCTCAGTCCCGGTATGCCCATATGTACATTCTGCTTGCGGTATCTCATGGTGCTCTCCAGGTTCACCTTTCCCGACATGTGAAAGGATGTCGCTTTCGTGTACGGGCAGAGCTCACGGATCACCTCTGCGCTCACACCGCCTCCTACCAGAATATCGATCTCGTCCCCTGCCTGTTCCACAAGGAGGCGGATCAGTTCCTTTCCTGCCGAGCAGCTGTCCTCCTGTCCGGATGTCAGAATCGTGTTGATCCCAAGTCTCTTTGACTGCTCGAGCACGGTAAACGGATCGCGGCACATATCAAATGCACGGTGCAGTGTCACAGACATTCCGTCCGCGGCGGACATAAACTTCTCCATCGCGCGCTGGTCCAGGCTTCCGTCCGGGCAGAGCGCTCCGATTACCGCACCGTTTGCCCCGAGGCTCTTAAATGTGCGGATATCTGATGCGATGACTTCAACCTCATGATCCGTATAGCAGAAATCTCCGAATCTCGGTCGTATCAGCACATTGATGGGAATATCCGAATACTTTCTGATCTCCTCATATACGGCCGGTGTGGGCGTGATGCCTCCGATTACCAGTCCTGCGCATAATTCCAGACGGTCTGCGCCGCCCCCGGCAGCTTCCAGCGCGGATTCCACAGAATCTACGCAGCTTTCCAAAAGCCCTTTTTTCATCATTGCGTCCTCCTTCAGCATGAAATATCACGAAATTTTACAGTCTCATTGTATCACACCTGCCCGGATTTTACTATCAGCTTCTTATCATACATTTGTCTGCACATCGCGGACATATCTCTCCAAAAAGGATTCCACTGCCCCGAAGTATCCTTCCGGATCCTTATCGGGCGCCTGTGCATGTCCCGCCCCTTCCACAAGGAGCAGCTCTTTTTCACACGATGCGGCGTCATAAAGCTCCCTGCTCATCTCATACGGCACCATATCATCCTCCGTCCCATGTATGAACAGAGTCGGTATATCACTCTTTTTCACCTGAGAGAGAGCAGAGGCATCCTTTAAGTCATATCCGCCGCGCAGCTGCAGCATCAGATTCGCAGCGTCGAGAAGCGGAAATGCCGGCAGATGAAACCAGTCCTTCATCTGCTTTTGGAACATCGCGTAGGCGTCCGTGTATGCACAGTCGGAAATAACCGCCTTTACATTGTCCGGCAGGTCGTCGCCGCTCATCATCAGCGCGCATGCCGCTCCCATAGACTGTCCGTGAATCACAATCTCGGCATCCGGATCCTGCCTGAGAATATACCCCAGCCAAAGCCTGTTATCCTCCCTGTCGGTCCACCCCATTCCTATGAAATCACCGCCGCTCTCGCCCTGGCAGCGCATATCCGGTGTGACAACCTGGTATCCCTGTTCATAATACCAGTGCGCGAAAGTGTACATTTCCTCCTTCCAGCCCGTGTAGCCGTGCAGAATCAGTGCCCATTTATGAGTGCCCTCCTGAGGAAATACCCGGGCGACAAGTTCATAACCGTCCTCCGAGATCTCAGTATGCCGTTCGCTTTCGACGCTCTCATACCACTGCGATGTCTCGTTTAACGCCATCTGTCTGTTTTCCTCGATATCATCCGTGTGCACCAGCGCCTCCACGCTCTCCTGTGTAATACTCTCAAACGCCTCCAGCTTCTCCATCGTGGAGGGAACCAGCGCAGCGCTCACGAGAAAGTTTGCGCCTGCGAAGAACAATGTCACGAGAACAAGCAGTACGCCGAGAGCAGCGTGAAGGCGCCGCCTGCCTTTTTTCTTCTGCCGTCTCATGGATCAGTCGTCCAGAAACATCGGTGTCGACAGGTAGCGGTCGCCGTTGTCCGGGAGAAGGACAACGATCGTCTTCCCTTTATTTTCTTCCTTGACCGCAAGCTGCGCTGCTGCCCAGAACGCCGCTCCGGAAGAAATTCCTACAAGAATCCCCTCTTTTCTGGCAATCTCCCTGCCGGTTCTGTATGCATCCTCATCGCTAACCCGGATAATCTCATCGTAAACTGAGGTGTCCAGGATCTCAGGCACAAATCCCGCTCCGATACCCTGAATCTGATGCGCTCCTGCCTTTCCTCCTGAGAGCACCGGGGAGCCTGCCGGCTCTGCTCCTACGACCCTGACAGCGGGATTTTTCTCCTTCAGATATTTTCCCACACCGGTAATCGTACCGCCTGTACCTATGCCAGCAACAAATATATCTACCTTTCCGTCCGTGTCCTCCCAGATCTCGGGACCGGTTGTGACGGTGTGGATGTACGGATTATCCGGATTTACGAACTGTCCCGCGATAAAGCTGTTTGGGATCTGGGCAGCCAGCTCGTCTGCTTTCTCGATAGCTCCCTGCATTCCCTTTGCCCCGTCAGAGAGTACCAGTTCAGCACCGTAAGCCTTCATCAGATTTCTGCGCTCCACGCTCATCGTATCCGGCATAACGATGATCAGCCGGTAGCCTTTTGCTGCGGCAGCGGATGCAAGCCCAATGCCCGTATTTCCGCTCGTGGGCTCTATAATCACGGAGTCCGGCTTTAAGGTGCCCTTCTTTTCCGCCAGCTCAATCAGTCCAACCCCCACGCGGTCCTTGACACTTCCCGCAGGATTCAGCCCCTCAAGCTTCGACAGGACAATTGCCTGAAAATTCTTTTCACGCGCCAGATTTGCAAAATTTACAAGCGGTGTCTTTCCCACCAGCTCAGTAACCGATTCATAATATTTCATAATACTTCTCTCCATTCTGCCATTACTTTTTCAGCTCCGGCGGCAGCAGCTCGGCAAGGTATGTCTTGCCGCTCTCCCGCGCGCGCTCATACGTCTCGCGGATCTCTCTTCCCGCAGCCTCCACCTCAGCTTTCAGCCCCTGTGCTGAAAGTCTCTCCGCACCCTGCCCCAGGATGATGACCTGCTCCAGCGCGTCTGAGGTCGCCACAGTTACATGGTACTGTCTGCCGATCTCGTGAACGGTCTTTTCAATGTACTGATCCGCAGTTTCCGCTTCTTTCGTGTATACGACATAAATATTGTGATATTTCAGTACCTCTCCCTGTCCTCCCTCAACCTTATAGGCGTCAAAGACAAGAATCACTGTCTTCTTTGTATATCCCTGATAGTTTCCCAGAATGTCCATCAGCCTGTTTCTCGCGCCTTCGATGCTCACTTCTGCCAGCTCCTTCAGGTCGTCCCACGCGAAAATAATGTTGTACCCGTCTACAAGCAGATATTCCTTCTCATACCGTTTGGGTTTTGCCGTTTGGGAAGGTCCGTATTCACGGCGGACCGGTGCGCTCGTCTTTTTCCATTTCCGGCGCTCTTTTCCGGACGAGCCGTAGGTACGTGCAAAAATTTCCTCAAGCTCCTCTTCGTCGATTACACCCTCCGCGAGCGCTGCTCTTCTCTGGGCAATCAGCGGCTCCTCTGCCGGGTTCTCCTCGATCCTGGGATTTAAAAAGCTTTCGAGGTGCATATAGTCCTCCACCTGATACCACGGCACCACAAAACCCGCTCCGTGCGAACAGAAAACCGATCCCGTCGGGTTCTCCGTGTCCGCCTCAGAATCGTAATTCATTGCGGCGATTACCTCATCCGCGTTGTGGCACTCCTCATACCCCTTCAGCGTGCAGGTCAGATGCCCGCATCCCCGGGTGTATGCTGTGACCTCCCGCTGGTAGTCCCTCATACAAGATACGGGAGCAGTTCCGGTTAAAACTGCCGTCTCGCCGTCCGTCTCCGGTGTATCAAAGGTTCCGTACATTTTCTGGATATCTGTCATTGCACGTCCCACATTCTGGACCGGGACTTCCAGACGAAATTCATACACAGGCTCAAGCAGCGCGCTCTGAGCCTTTTTCAAACCCTGGCGCACCGCGCGGTACGTCGCCTGGCGGAAATCTCCGCCCTCTGTGTGCTTAATGTGCGCCTTTCCGGATACCAGAGTAATCTTCATGTCAGTGATCTCCGAGCCAGTCAGTACGCCGGGAAATATCCGCTCCTCCAGATGTGTCAGCACCAGGCGCTGCCAATTTCTGTCCAGCTGATCCTCGCTGCACTGTGTCTCAAACTGCATACCGCTGCCGCGTTCTCCCGGCTCCAGCAGCAGATGTACCTCCGCGTAATGGCGCAGCGGCTCGAAGTGGCCGACGCCCTCCACGATATCGCGGATTGTCTCCTTATATACAATAGCGCCGGCATCAAATGTCACAGGTACGCCGAAGCGCTCCAGTATCATGTTTTTTAGGATCTCCATCTGTACGATACCCATGACCTGCGCATGAATTTCGTTCAGTTTTTCCTTCCATACAATGTGAAGCTGCGGCTCTTCCTCCTCAAGCTGACGCAGCTTTAAGAACATCTGAAATACGTCGCTGCCCTCCGGGAGACGAATCTGGTATGTCAGCACCGGTTCCAGCAGCGGAAGTTCTGAAGGCGGCTCGATTCCGATTCCCTCCCCTGAAACGGTTTTGCTGAGTCCTGTAACTGCGCATACCGTTCCGGCGGGCGCTTCCTGTACTGCCGTAAACTGTACGCCGGAATAGATCCGGATCTGATCTGCCTTTTCCTCCCAGGAGTTCTCCTCCCCTGAGCTGCGGCTGCTTAACGCCATTTTGACCTTCAGTGTTCCTCCTGTAATCTTCATATGCGTCAGGCGGTTTCCCTGCGCATCGCGCGAGATCTTATAGATTTTAGCTCCGAACTCCTCCGAATATTCCTTTTCCAGCGTATACGTATACAGTCCTTCGAGAAATTCTTCCACACCGGTCAGCTTCAGCGCAGAGCCAAAGTAGCATGGAAAAACCTTGCGCTCTGCGATCAGCGCACAGATCTCTTCCCGGCTCACCGTACCCTCCTCGAGATATTTCTCTAAGAGTTCCTCGTCGCAGACTGCCAGCTCTTCCAGAACTTCCTCCCGCTCTATCCGGCTAAAGTCCAGGCAGCGGTCGTCAAGCTTCTTCTTCAGCTCCTCCATCAGCCGTCCGCGGTCAGTTCCCTGCTGATCCATCTTATTAATAAAAAGAAAGACCGGAATCTGATATCGCTGCAGCAGCCTCCAAAGCGTCAGCACATGCCCCTGCACCCCGTCTGCACCGCTGATAATGAGAACCGCATAGTCCAGCACCTGAAGCGTACGCTCCATTTCGGGAGAAAAATCCACATGTCCCGGCGTATCCAGCAGTGTGATCTCCCTGTCCTTCAGCGAAAAGCACGCCTGCTTGGAAAATATGGTAATTCCTCTTGCCCGTTCCATCTCATCCGTATCTAAAAACGCATCCCGGTGATCTACCCGGCCCATCTTCCGAATGCTTCCGGTCAGATACAAAATCCCCTCCGCCAGCGTCGTCTTTCCGGCATCCACATGGGCGAGTACGCCTATTGTCAATTTATTTGTCTTCATATGCATATCTATCCTGTTATTTTTTTATATAATGTTATTGTATCATATACCGGAGCGGCTGTGCGTGAAAAAATTTTGAAAAAAAGAGCCGCCTCTGATTATTGATATGCCCCCTGTCAAGTAGACAGATCAAATATCTAAAATAAGATGCTCTGAATCAGTCGCACGATTTCGTGCGGCTGATTTTTTATGCACACCACTTAGCTTTATATTTCTCAATTCGTTTATTTTTTGCTATTGGATATG
>CALWSC010000038.1 GCA_944384105.1 uncultured Lachnospiraceae bacterium
TGAGCATAGAACAGAAACGTGCGGCAATCCGCACTCTTGTCCGGAAAGTTGTATGGGACGGTGTCAACGCCCATATCATCCTCTTCGGCGTGCAGGACGATGAGATTGAATATCCTCCGCTTTCCTATCAAACAGATGAAACAGACAGCACAGAAGACGACCTGGAAGAACTGGAACGGTTCAGTGATGTGGATTATGAAGATGAAACCGCTGACGGATCAAAAACCCATTGGGGTGAGGATAGCAAATGAGCTTCTGATGTACTTCCGCTCACGTAAAAAGGCGTCACGGGAGGTCTCTCTCTACGAACCAATCGGAACCGACAGAGAGGGGAATGAGATTCATCTCCTCGACATCATTGAATCCGAGGGTGACGATGTCTGCGACTCCTGCTCCCGGAAAGAAGATGCGGCAAAGCTCTACCGCATCTTCTCTGAAGCACTTACTCCCCAGGAACAGGAAGTCATCAAATTCCGTTACGGGCTGTTCGGAGAGGAAGAGCTCACGCAGAAAGTGATTGCCAGGCATTTAAACATCAGCCGCTCCTACGTCTCCCGCATAGAAAAAAACGCGCTGCAGAAGCTGCGCAGCCGTTGGGTATATTGAGCTGTCACTCTTACGCCTCCTGCCTGCGCAGGATATCAAATGGCTCCACAGACGCGCCCAGATCGATATACAGCGTCTGCTGCGGATGGGGAGCGCTCTGCTGCGGCGCGCCCTCCTCATCGTAGATACCGCGTACTGTGACACTCACATTCCGCCCATCCGGCTTCATGATCTCAATCTCTTCGCCCACACTGAACTTATTTCTCTGCGTGATTCTGGCAAATCCTCTGCCGTCTATCTCCTCTGCGTATCCCAGATATGTGTAATCCTTCAGATACGTGTTGCTGTCATAGATCTGCGCTTCATCCGACGGTTTCCCGTAGAAGAATCCTGTCGTGAACTTCCGGTAGGTGCAGCCCGAGATCTGGCTCTGGTACCACTTCATGTTATCCTGATACTTTCCAGGGCTTTCGAGATAATCGTCGATCGCTTTTCTGTAAGTGCGCGCTACAGTCGCCACATAGAGCGCCGTCTTCATGCGCCCCTCTATCTTGAAGCTGTCAATCCCCGCCTCAATCAGATCCGGGATATGCTCGATCATGCACAGATCCTTGGAGTTAAAGATATACGTCCCTCTTTCATTCTCGTACACCGGCATATATTCTCCAGGGCGCGTCTCCTCCACAACGGAATACTTCCATCTGCACGGATGCGTGCACGCCCCCTGATTCGCGTCTCTTCCCGTGAAGAAATTGCTGAGCAGACACCTTCCCGAATAAGATATGCACATCGCTCCGTGTACAAACGTCTCAATTTCCAGATCATCCGGAATATTTTGTCTGATCTCGCGTATTTCCTCCAGCGACAGCTCCCTCGCCGTCACGACGCGCGTCGCGCCCAGCTTGTGCCAGAACAGATATGTCCCATAGTTCGTATTATTTGCCTGTGTGCTGATGTGGCGGTCAATCTCAGGGCAGACCTCTCCGGCAATCTCAAATACTGCCGGATCTGCGATAATCAGCGCATCCGGGCGAATTTCCCTGAGTTCTTCAAAGTATGCCCGCACGCCCTCAAGATCACTGTTGTGCGCGAGAATATTTGCCGTCACATAAACCTTAACCCCGTGTTCATGGGCAAATGCGATGCCCTCCTTCATATCCTCCAAGGAGAAGTTCTTGGCCTTAGCGCGCAGTCCGAATGCCTCTCCTCCGATATATACTGCATCTGCTCCGAAGACCACAGCCACCTTCAGCACTTCGAGGCTGCTCGCCGGAACGAGTAATTCTGGATGTCTCATATCCTCTCCTCCGTCTCTGACTCATTTTCGGGCGTTCTCTTTACGCTCACCGTTATCCCGTCGCCCAGCGGAATGATGGAGGTCACAAGATCCTCCCGGTGCTTCAGCTCATACAGATACTCCCGCATACGCTTATAAATTGTCCTGTTCCTTCGCTCAACAGCAAAATGCGACTCAATCAGATCCCCGTCCTGCAGCACGTTGTCAGAGATCAGCACTCCGCCGGGTGCAAGCAGGCGCATCACTTCAGGCAGAAAGTTGATATACTGCCCCTTTGCCGCATCCATAAAAATAAAATCGTACAAACCGGACAGCCCCCTCATAATCTCCTGCGCATCGCCTTCCAGGAGCGTAATCCGATTTTCTTCCCCTGCCCTGGCAAAATTTTCGCGCGCGATCGGTATCCTCTTTTCATAATTCTCAATCGTCGTGATCCTGGCATCCGGCGCACCATACTGCGCCATCAGAAGCGTCGAAAATCCCACGGCAGTGCCGACCTCCAGAATCCGTTTCGGCATCTGCATTGCCAGAAACACTTTCAGAAAGCTCTGCATCTCCCTTCGGATTACCGGGACACGGTCACGCTTAGCCTGTGCCAGAAGCTCCTCCAGAAACGGCGTATGCCCCGTGTCCAGAGAATTAATATAAGTAATCATTCGTTTATCTACTATCACATCTAACTCCCTGCATACTGAAAGGGAGCCGCCGCACCCCGCAAACAGCGGCAGCGCAGCGGTTCCCCTGCATCTTAATTCTCACAGTCTGCGCAGTATATGCGCGGACCTGGCTAAACTGTTACCTTCTTATTCACTTTCACTGTTCTGTACTTCTCCTGACTCCACATTCTGCTCCGGCTGCCCTGTAGTGTCAGTCTGGCTTAAAATTCTCAGCATCTGCTCCGGCTCCATCGCTGTATTCAAGATATACGTCCCCGGCTTAATCATCCCGTGATAATTGGAAACAAGCTCCTGCATCCTGAAGATCACAGCACTCTCGACCAGTCCTCTGTTCTCAAGCATTCTTCCTACCTTCATCGCAGAATCTCCCGACTCCACGGTTACTGTGACCTCAACCGCCTCTTCCGGCGATGCGACAGCCTCCTGACAGAAGATTGCATATCCGAAATTATACGCGGATTTACCCGCGAACAGAATTACAAAGATCACGCAAATATAGATGAGCAGCCGCAGAATTCCTTTTGCTCCGCTTACCGCCACCTGATAGCCCGTGTTTTTCTTTTTCTTCTTTTTTCCCATACAATCTCCTCACTGCTGTCGTCATACCTCCGGTATGCTGATACGAACTGCTTCAAACAAATCGTCCTGTACTTTCTGTATTCTCTTACACAGCGACAGTTCCGCTTCCAAAAAAGCATTAACTTCCGGAATCCTGCGCAGATCCCTGTACTTACTTTCAAAATGATCCACTGCTTCAAACAGGTCGATGTCATCTGCGCGGTTATTAAGCTCATAATTTTCCGCCCGGAATTCGTCTACCCGGTGCATCAGCTCGGGCTGACTTGCCAGAATATTCTCATAACGCAGATACGTTCTGTATTCCTGGCTCTCCCTGACGGCTTCGATCAAGTTCTCTGTAGCACTTTGAATATTGTCCATAGTCTGCTCTTCTTTCCTTTTGTATTTCCGCCACAGCTCAGCTTGTGTTCATTCATTTGCGACAGCGTAGCTGAAGTGCTGAACTGCTACATATTTCCGCCTTCATACTGCACAGCGATATTTTGATTGTTAAATTTTACGCTTCCATAATGATCGGAAGTATCATGGGTCTTCTCTTGGTTCGTTTCCACAGGAAATCACCAAGGGAATCCTTGATCACAGTCTTGATGCGTCCCCAGTCGGAGACTCTCTTGCCCAGACAGCTGTCCAGAGCGTCTTCCACCACAACACGAGCCTCGCCCATCAGATCTTCAGACTCCCGCACATATACAAATCCGCGGGAGACGATATCCGGTCCTGCGAGAAGCTGGTTGCTGCGCTTCTCCAGCGTCAGCACTACAATCATAATGCCATCCTCCGCCAGATGCTGGCGGTCACGCAGCACAATATTTCCCACATCGCCTACGCCAAGACCATCTACCAGTATCGCTCCTGTGTGGACTCTTCCCGTGATCTCCGCCTTCTCCTCGTTAAGCTCGATGACGTCCCCGGAATACATGATAAAGATATTCTCCTTCGGGATTCCGAGACTCTCGGCAATGCCGGCATGAGCCTTTAAGTGACGGTACTCCCCGTGTACCGGAATCGCATACTTCGGCTTCACAAGAGAGTAAATCAGCTTGATCTCCTCCTGACATGCATGACCGGATACGTGCACATCCTGGAAGATGACGTCCGCGCCCTTGGCACACAGCTCATTGATCACATTGGAAATCGCCTTCTCATTGCCCGGGATCGGATTGGAGCTGAAAATGATCGTATCGCCCGGCTGGATGGATACCTTCTTATGGATATTGGCAGCCATGCGTGACAGTGCCGCCATGGACTCACCCTGGCTGCCGGTTGTAATCAGAACCATCTGCTCCGGGGGATAATTCTTCATCTGATCGATATCAATGAGTGTATTATCCGGAATATTCAGATAGCCGAGCTCCGCCGCCGTCGAGATGACGTTGACCATACTCCTGCCCTCGACAACAACCTTTCTGCCAAATTTGTACGCAGAGTTAATAATCTGCTGCACACGGTCAACATTGGATGCAAATGTCGCGATAATCAGGCGGGTAGACTTATGCTCTGCAAAGATGTTGTCAAATGTACGCCCAACCGTGCGCTCCGACATAGTAAAACCGCGCCGTTCTGCATTTGTGCTGTCGCACATCAGGGCAAGCACACCTTTTCTGCCCAGCTCTGCGAAGCGCTGCAGATCGATAGCGTCTCCGAATACCGGTGTGTAGTCCACCTTGAAGTCTCCGGTGTGTACAACGATGCCTGCCGGCGAATAGATCGCAAGCGCCGCGGCATCCTGGATGCTGTGATTCGTCTTGATGAACTCCACGCGGAATTCTCCCAGGTTGATGGACTGTCCATGTTTGATGGTCTTTCTTTTCGTTGAGCGAAGTAAGTTGTGTTCTTTTAATTTATTTTCAATGAGTCCTATTGTCAGCTTTGTAGCGTAAATCGGCACATTCAGATCTTTGAGCACATAAGGGAGCGCGCCGATATGGTCCTCATGCCCGTGTGTAATCACAAAGCCTTTGACCTTCTCCCTGTTTTCTTTCAGATAAGTGATGTCCGGGATTACCAGGTCAATGCCCAGCATATCGTCCTCCGGAAAGGACAGACCGCAGTCCACCACAATAATACTTTCGCCGTATTCAAACGCCGTAATGTTCATTCCGATCTGTTCCAGTCCTCCCAGCGGAATGATTTTCAGTTTTCCATTCTTGTCCTTCTTCAAAAAGCACCTCCGTAATTATTTCCGAACACAAAAACCACGGACTGCCGCGCGGTGCGGCACCCCTTTTATGCGCAGTCTCCCCGTCCTCTTACGCGGGACTACATCTGTATGTCTACATCATCCATCATCTGGGCAAATACTTTTGAGATTGCTTCCAGTTCCACGTCGTCTTCCACAAACTCGTACTGTGCCAGTGCATCATTGCCTGCAGACATATCCTTTAAGATATAGGCTTGCGCCTCATCGTCCTGGGAGTCAGATACCAGCAGGTAATCTCTGCCGTTTACGCGCGTCTGCTCCTCCACATAAAATTCTACTTCGTTGCCATCTTCTAATTCAAATTTAATTTTTTCCATACTTCCTGTCCGATTCTCTCCTCACGCATCATCGTGTGCGGCTTCGCCAGTATTGCGCAGATAGTCCAGGTATCCCTGCAGAATGAAAATCGCAGCCAGCTCGTCGACATGCTCTCTGCGCTTCTCACGCCGTATGCCCTCTTCCATCAGAGTGCGGTTTGCCTCCACGGTCGTCAGCCTCTCGTCCCACATCACCACGTCCAGCCCGGTACGCCGCTTTAGCGCCTCTGCAAAATCCAAAGACTTCTGGGCGCGCTCTCCAAGGGTATTATTCATATTTTTCGGAAATCCAAGCACGATCTTCTCTGCCTGATACTTCTGCGCAAGCTCCGCAATGCGCGCAAGCGTCTGTCTTTGCTTGCTCTCAGACTTGCGGCGGATGATCTCCACTCCCTGCGCAGTCAGCCCCAGGGGATCGCTGACTGCGACCCCCACAGTCTTGGAACCGAAATCCAGTCCTAAGATCCGCATATTACTCTCTTTCCCAGCTTCTGTTGCGGATATACTCTCTTAAGAGCTCCTCAACCAGTTCGTCCCTTTCCACCTTCATAATCATATTGCGGGCGCCCTTATAGCTGGTGATATACGTCGGATCGCCTGACATAATATATCCCACGATCTGGTTTACCGGGTTATAGCCCTTCTCCTCCATCGCATTATATACCACATCCAGGACTTCCTTGACCTGAACTTCCTGATCCGGCTTTACTCTAAAAAATTGTGTACTGCTTAAATCTGCCATATCGTCACGTCCTTAATCCATAACTTTTTGTAACCGCAGTTACTGTATGATACCTACTCTATTCTAATATAAGTCACGGCAAAATTCAATTAATATTTTATGAAGTTTTCACACATTTAATCCACTCGCCGTTCACAATTTCGTCCGCGCGCACCTGTAAGATCACATTTTCCAGATTCTCTTTGGACTTCACTCCTGCACGGATATACTCCCTGGAGTGCCCCATCCACCAGAGCTCACCGTCGATCGCAACCTGCTCCTCAAAAAGCACCTCCAGCGTCTTTCCCGCAAACCACTCGAGAAACGCTTTTTTGTGTCGGCTGCCAAGCTCGATCAGCGCATGGCTTCTCCTGGCCTTTACAGACTCGGGAACCTGTCCCTCCATCACTGCGGCTTTCGTACCGGCTCTGCGGGAGTATTTAAATACATGCGTCTCATAGAAGTCTACTTTATGCACAAACTCCAGTGTACGGCAGAACTCCTCCTCCGTCTCTTTGGGAAATCCCGCAATGATATCAGTTGTAATCGCAGGCTTCCCGTAATACTTCCTCAATATCTCACACCGCTCATAGAACTGCGCAGTATCATATCTTCTGTTCATGCGTCTGAGCGTCTCATCGCATCCGCTCTGCATCGACAGATGAAAATGAGGGCAGACCTTTTTAAGCCCTGCAATCGTGCGTGCAAACTCCTCTGTGACGATGCCGGGCTCTAAAGACCCCAGCCGTATTCTCTCGATGCCGTCCACTTCATGTACTGCCTCGATCAGGGACAGCAGCGTTTCCTTCTCTTCAAAATCCACTCCGTAAGAGCTCAGGTGAATCCCTGTAAGCACCACTTCCCGGCGGCCGCTCCCGGCAAGGCGCTCTACCTCAGAGACAATCTCCTCTTTTCTTCGGCTGCGCACCCTTCCTCTGGCATACGGGATGATGCAATAGGTGCAGAACTGATTGCAGCCGTCCTGAACCTTAATATATGCGCGCGTATGCTCCTCTGTCTGCGAGATCTGAAGCTCCTCATACTCATGTGTATGATTGATGTCTATAATATAATTATACGGCGTGTGATCCCTCTCATATTCTTTCAAAATGGATACCAGCTCGCCTTTTTTATTATTTCCAATCACAATGTCGATGGCCGGATCCTTCTTGGCCTCCCCGCCCTTAGCCTGCACGTAGCAGCCTGTCGCCACTACGATGGCATCCGGGTTCATTTTCTTTGCGCGGTGGAGCATCTGGCGGGACTTGCGGTCCGCGATATTTGTCACCGTACACGTGTTGATAATGTAAATATCTGCTCCGGGCGCAAACGGCACGATCTCATATCCGCCGTCCGCCTCGAGGAGCTGCTGCATCGCTTCCAGCTCATAGGCATTTACCTTACAGCCCAGATTATGCAATGCGACCTGCTTTTTCATCATTATTCCCTCCGCTTTCGTTTTTATTATCAAATTGCACTAAGAATAAATTTGATATTTGTATGTTTTCTCATTGACTTTTCATACCATAAAATGTAAGATAATACTGTCAAAGGCTGTATAAAAGTATTATCAATTTTAGGGAGGATTAACAACAATGAAAACGGTACAAATCTCATTAAACTCTATCGACAAAGTAAAATCTTTCGTGAACGATATCTCTAAGTTCGACTTTGACTTCGACTTAGTATCCGGAAGATATGTGATCGACGCAAAATCCATCATGGGCATCTTCAGCCTGGATTTATCCAAGCCGATCGACCTGAACGTACATGCTGAGGGCGCTGCTCTTGACGAGGTTGTAGCAGTATTAAAGCCGTACTTAATCTAAGTTTTCGTGCACCAGGCTGCATTGTACATCACTGACCCATAAAATCCGGCGGGTGCATTCTGCAGCCCCGAATGTGTGCCGCCTGATCGGCGGCGTACTTTCATAGTAATCAAAGATAATTTGGCTGCTGTCCGCGAAGGGCAGCAGCTCTTTTTTACTCTTACTGTACTACAATAGTCTCCGCGGTGTTTACCGCTTCCTCAATCATATCGTCAATCTTTTCCTGTAAATTAAGCTCCGAGCGCTTGATCACATTCACATTCGGCTTTGTAACCGGATGTTTTGCCACAAAGATTGTGCAGCAGTCCTCAAACGGCTGAATGGACGTCTCATAGGTGCCGATCTTTACGGAGATATCGACAATCTCCTGTTTATCGAATCCGATAACGGGACGGAACACTGGCATGGTGCAGACCTCATTTGTCGCCGCAAGGCTCTGAATCGTCTGACTTGCCACCTGTCCGATACTCTCTCCGGTGATCAGTCCGAGGCAGCCATCCTGATGGGCAAAGCGCTCAGCGATCTTCATCATATAGCGGCGCATGATGATTGTCAGCTCGTCGTGTGGGCATTTTTCATAAATATAGAGCTGAATATCCGTGAAATTGACTACATGCAGGTGAATCGGTCCGCTGTAGCGCGCCACGAGCTTTGCGAGGTCTACCACCTTCTGTTTTGCGCGCTCGCTCGTGTACGGCGGCGCGTGGAAGTATACGGCGTCAATCTTTACTCCGCGCTTAGCGATCATATAGCCTGCAACCGGACTGTCAATGCCTCCTGAGAGCAGAAGCATTGCCTTTCCATTTGTTCCCACCGGCATGCCGCCCGGTCCCGGGATGGACTGGGAATACAGATAGATCTTTTCGCGGATCTCCACCGTAATCAGGATCTCCGGCTTTCTCACATCCACGGTCATATCCGGAAACGCATCGAGAATATCCCCTCCGAGCTCTGCCGCAAGCTCCATGGACGGAATCGGGTAGCTTTTCTTTGCACGGCGCGCATAAACCTTAAATGTCTTCTTTTTATCCGGATACTGCTCGTCCACATAGGCGATTACATCCTTTGAGAGCTTCTCATAGCCCTCGTCTTCCAGAATCACAACCGGGCAGATTTCTGCGATTCCGAATACTCTCTGCAGGCTCTCCACTGCCTCTTCAAAATCGAATTCGCCCTCGGCGCGCACATAGATGCGCCCCTGCTCCTTCGTCACTTCAAATTCGCCCTCGGCTTCCCGCAGAGCGTGGCGGATCTGCTTCATCAGCGCATCCTCGAACAGATATCTGTTCTTTCCCTTGATGCCGATTTCCGCGTACTTTATTAAAAATGCATGAAACATCGTCCTTCTCCTTTACTTTCTCTTAAACCTGCGCAGCACCGGAATCAATTCGCGAAGCTTTGCAAGCGTGTAATCAATCTCTTCCTCTGCCGTATACTCGCAGAAGCTGAAGCGCACCGCGGATTCTCTCTGTGCGGCATCCAGCCCGATTGCAGCAAGCGTTGAGCTGCCTGCACGCTTATGTGAGGAGCAGGCGCTTCCCGCCGATACATAGATTCCGTATTCCTCAAGCGAATGCAGCAGCACTTCACTTCTCACTCCTAAAAACGAGACGTTCAGGATGTGCGGTGCTCCCTCTTCCAGAGGCATTCCATTGATGCGGACGTCAGGAATCTCCTGCAGCCCCTCCGCCAGACGGCGTTTGACCATGCGCATTTTTTCCACATTTTCTGTGAGATTTTCATAAATCTTCCCCGCAGCGACGCCAAGTCCTGCAGCACCGGGGACATTGTCCGTGCCGGAGCGCATGCCGTTTTGCTGTCCGCCGCCCCAGATAAGGGGCTGGATTTTTACTTTTTCTCCGATATATAAAAACCCTGCTCCCTTTGGTCCGTGAATCTTATGTCCGCTCACGGAGAGCAGATCAATCTGCTCCTTCTTGGGCAGAATTCTGTATTTTCCGTATGCCTGGATCGCATCTACATGAAAATACGTCTGCGGGTTCTGCTGCTTGATCAGCGCTCCGATCTCAGCGATGGGCTGCACTGCTCCGATCTCATTGTTGACATACATTATGGACACGAGAATAGTTTCCGGACGGATTGCATTTTTCAGCTCCTCCAGATTGACTCTGCCGCACGCATCCACAGACAGCCGCGTGACTTCAAAGCCCTGCTCCTCCAGAAATGCCATCGGCGCGCTGACCGCAGCATGTTCAAACACAGTTGTAATCAGATGATTTCCGCGGCGCCGGTTTGCCATAGCACAGCCGATGAGCGCCCAGTTATTCGATTCCGTGCCTCCGGAGGTAAAGTAAATCTCCTTTTCCTGCACCTTCATGGTCTTTGCAATCGTGCGCGCGGACTCCTTCATGTACCGCTCCGCCTCCACGCCGCGCAGATGCATGGAAGACGGATTGCCGTAATCCTCCCGCATAGTCTTTTCTACAATGTCAATGACTTCCTCGTAGCAGCGCGTTGTTGCTGAATTATCCAGATATGCTTCCACTGTCCTGCTTCCTTTCTTCCTGTTCCAGAGTGAACATCAGGATTGACAGCACTGTAAAGCCCGCTGTCTCTGTGCGCAGAATCCGCCTTCCAAGTGTTATCGGAACAGCGCCTCTTTCCATTGCCTGTCCGATCTCCTCATCCGCGAATCCTCCCTCCGGACCGATAAAAATACCGACCGATTCTCCCGGAACAATATCGTTGATAATTTCCTTTGTCTTTTTCATGTCTGTTTCCCGTTCATAGGGAATCAGCCGGACATCCAGACTCCCGGCATACAAGAGCGCCTCAGAAAAGCTCATCACTCCTGCAACGTTCGGGATCACCATGCGTCCGGACTGCTTTGCCGCACTCTCAGAAATCAGGTTCCAGCGCCTGCGTTTTGCGGCTTCCTTCCTGGCGTCGAGCTTTACCACACACCGCTTCGTTGCCACCGGTATAATCTCATAGACGCCGAGCTCCACAGCCTTCTGAATAATGAGCTCCATCTTATCCCCTTTGGGGAGACCCTGAAACAGGTAAATTTTCGACGGCAGCTCAACTCCCGTTTCACGGACGCAGGTTATCGCTGCAGTGACCTTCTCAGGGGTAATCTCTTCTATACAGCATGTATATTCCAGATTTTCTCCCGCCCTGATTACGAGCTCATCTTGCGCTTTCATGCGCAGTACATTCCGGATGTGATTGACGTCGCTTCCGGTGATCTCAATACGGTTCTCCCGGATCTGGTCTTTTTCTACAAAAAAGCGATGCATGTCTCATCCTCCTGTTACTTTCTGGCGGTCACAGAAACCCACTCGCCCTGGTGCGTGATTTCCTCCACCGTAAGGCCCGCCTTCTCTACTGCCTCCACTACCTCCTGCTCTTTCACATCGAGGATGCCGGAGGTAATATATACAGCTCCCGGCTTCATCTGGTGCACAATCACCGGGGTCAGCGGTACGAGCACGCCGGCAAGAATGTTTGCGGCAACAATGTCATATTTCTCATAGCCTACTGCGTCCTGTACTTCCTTATCGTCGATAATATTTCCGATCATCATATCAAAGCGCTCCGGCGCGATGCCGTTTGCCTCCTTATTCTCCTCAACAGCCGGAACTGCACACGGATCGAGGTCTGTGCCCACGACGTGCTTTGCTCCCAGCATCAGAGCAATGATTCCGAGAATTCCGCTTCCGGTTCCAACATCCAGAAGTTCCGTATCCGCCTTTACATACTTCTTCAGCTGACGAATACAGAGCTGCGTTGTCTCATGCATGCCCGTTCCGAATGCCGTACCCGGATCAATGTGCAGAATCATTCTGTCCTTATCCTCCTCGCGCACCTCTTCCCAGGACGGGATGACTAAAATATCGTCGATGTAGAACTGCTTAAAATACTGCTTCCAGTTGTTGATCCAGTCGATATCCTCCGTCTCATCGACCTCTACACTTCCCTCTCCGATATCCATAAACATGCGCAGTCCCTCGAGCTCCTCCTTTACCTCAGAGACGATCTGCTCCTCGGTGGTAACGGCACCGTTACGGATCAGCTCACCGTCCTCATTTTCCTCCACAAAAAAGCTCAGATATGCAATTCCGTCGTCCACCGGTGCATCCGGGAGAATATCCACGAACATCTGCTCCTTCTCCAGCGCTGTCAGAGGCACGCTGTCCTCAATCTGAGCTCCTTCCAGTCCGATATCATACAGAGTGCTGATAATAATATCCTCGGCCTCTGTAACGGTCTTTATCTTAAATTTCTTCCACTTCATTTTCCGATCTGCTCCTTTTATCCGCACTATTAACACTTCTGCCTCGGCCGATACACGCTCCGGGGCTTTTATCGTAAACCATCATACACGAAAGAAGATTAAAATGCAACCGGAAACGCTGCGGAAAGCATCGCTGTACGCCGTTCTCTCATAAATTGCTGCCTGTAACTCCCCTCCCTCATGAGAAATATCACTTTTCTTCTCTGCATTCGCTGCACAGCCTGATGAACGCCTCCATGCTGTCCGTCAGATATTTGCTCCTGTGATAGATGATGTTCAGGCTGCGCTTTAACGGCTGAATAAACGGAACTGTCTGAACTGTGTGCTCCGCGAGATCCTTTTGTACCAGAAGTCCGGGAAGGACTGCCACGCCGAGCCCCTCGGCTACGCCGCGGACAATCGCCTGCGTGCTGGTGCTCTCCCATAAGGGCCGGACATGGATCTGCCGGACAGCAAAACTGGCATCCAGTATTTCTCTTCCGGCGCTGCCCTTCTCTCTCATTAAAAAAGGGTACTGCGCCATCTGTTCCAGGGAAATCTCGGGCTGCTGCGCCAGCGGATGCCCCAGCGGTACGATGGCGCAAAGCACGTCCTCCATGAACGGAACAGATACAATGTCCGAATGTTCCGGCTGCGCCTCTATGAGTCCGATATCAATGTCATTTTCCAGCACATGGCGTTCTACAGACGCCGACTGTTCAATCGTGACTTCAGCCCTCAGCTCCGGAAAGCTCTCCTGATACTTTCGCAGCAGCGGCGGAAGAATGTGCGTCCCAATCGTAATGCTTGCCCCGATGCGGATCGTTCCCATCGTATCCCAGTTGCGGATCTTTCTTTCCATCTCGTCAAACATGGAAACAATATGAACCGCATATTCATAAAATCCTCTCCCCGCCTCTGTGGGAGAAATCCTCCTCCCGATCCGGTCAAACAGACGGATTCCGTAATAATCCTCCAGTTCCTTTACAGCAAAGCTTACCGAAGGCTGTGCCAGATGCATCTCCTTTGCAGCCTTGGTGATATTGCAGTGCTGAAACACCGATACGAAAATCTTCATATGCCGCAGCGTCATGCCACCGCCTCCTTATAACAAAATCATTATATATTACATAGAATAATAGTATTTTCCTTATAAGGCAAGAGGAAATATAATGATACCAAGGACCAAAGGTCAGATTTTCAGGAGTACGCATGTGCGGAAAAACCTGAGGCACAAATAACAAGGAGGGAATATTTTTTTGGAAAGCAAAAAGAGAGTATTATTGAAAATCTTTGTGTCCACGCTGTATCTGAGCGCCTTCACCTTCGGAGGCGGCTACGTCATCGTGACGCTTATGAAAAAGAAGTTCGTGGACGAGTATCACTGGATTGAAGAGGGAGAAATGCTGGATCTGATTGCAATTGCACAGTCAGCGCCTGGGGCAATCGCGGTAAACGGAGCGATCGTAGTCGGTTACAAGCTTGCCGGCATCATCGGAGCGCTGACTGCGATTATCGCAACTATCCTGCCGCCTTTTGTAATCATATCGCTGATATCTGTATTCTACAATGCCTTCCGGACAAACTTCATTGTAAGCAGTATGCTCGAGGGCATGCAGGCAGGCGTGGCGGCGGTCATTGCATCCGTTGTCTTTGAAATGGCGGGCGGAGTTATTCACGGCAAAAGTCCCGTATCCATCACGATTATGATACTTGCCTTTCTCGCTTCCTGCATACTCAATATCAACGTCGTATACATCATACTCGTCTGCGGACTGCTCGGCGTCGTGCGGACACTTTACGCGAAAAGGAGGGCAAAGCAATGATCTATCTTCAGCTTTTCTGGAGTTTTCTCCAGATCGGACTGTTCAGCTTCGGAGGAGGGTACGCTGCCATGCCGCTGATCCAGGAGCACGTTGTCACCAGCCATCAGTGGCTGAGTATGCCGGAATTTACTGATCTCATCACAATCTCTCAGATGACGCCGGGACCCATAGCCATCAACTCCGCAACGTTCGTAGGGATCAAAATTGCCGGCATCCCGGGGGCTGTCGTCGCCACACTCGGATGTATTCTGCCATCGTGCATCATTGTGACACTGATCGCAAAACTGTATCTGAAATACAGAAACATGGCGCTGCTCCAGGGTATCCTGAATTCTCTGCGCCCAGCCGTCGTAGCAATGATAGCCTCAGCCGGAATCTCCATACTGATCACAGCACTGTGGGGAAACGGAAGCGCTATTTTACTCTCCGGGACAAACTGGCTGCTCGCAGCCATTTTCGCCGGCTGCATTGTACTGCTTCAGAAATTCAGGATGAATCCCATACTGGTAATGGTTTTGGCAGGCGCAGTACATACGGTATTCTCACTGATTACGGGATAACACTACATAAGGCACAGGGTGCGCAAATGCCCCTGTGCCTTATATATCTTCTGCATTGGTTTATTTTTCTTCCAGATTAAATCCAAAGTATCTCACTGCGTTGTTATAGGAAATTCCCTTCACAATGTTTGTCAGTACCCTCTCATCATACGGGAACTCACCGTTTTCCACCCAGCCGCCGATCAGTTCGCACATAATTCTGCGGAAGTACTCATGTCTCGGATAAGACAGGAAGCTTCTGGAATCGGTGAGCATGCCGATAAAGTTCCCGAGCAGTCCCAGGTTCGCAAGAGAGGTCATCTGCTTTGTCATGCCTGTCTTGTGATCGTTGAACCACCAAGCGCTGCCCTGCTGGATCTTGCCGACCGCATCGGAGTTTTGGAAACATCCGAGCACTGTTCCGATTGCCTCATCATCGTTCGGGTTCAGGCTGTAGATGATGGTTTTCGGAAGGCTGTTCTTCTCCACGAGCGCATTCAGGAAATCTGTCATCTGGCTTGTCGGCGCATAGTTGTTGATGCAGTCATATCCGGTATCCGGGCCGAGCTGGCGGTACATAATGCCGTTATTATCGCGCTTGCATCCATAGTGAAGCTGCATTGCCCATCCCAGCTTCGTATACTCGCCTGCTGCAAACTGCATAAACGCAGTCTTAAATTTCAGTTCCTCATCTTTGGTGACTGCCTCACCGCTCATTCTCTTAGCAAAGATCTTTTCGATGTTCTCCTCCGTCTCTGGAGCGTACATCACATACTCAAGCGCATGGTCGCTTGCACGGCATCCCATAGAATCAAAGAATGCCATTCTCTTCTTCAGCGCTTCTTTTAACTGCGCAAATGTCGTAATCTCCATTTCAGCCGCAGTGCCAAGCTTCTCCAGATACTCCTTATAATCCGGCTTCTCGATATTCATCGCCTTGTCCGGACGCCACGCCGGAAGTACCTGTACCTCGAAGCTGTCATCCGCCGCAAGCACCTTATGCCACTCAAGGCTGTCCGCCGGGTCGTCTGTCGTGCAGATTAAGGTAACGCCGGACTGACGGATCAGATTGCGCACACTCATACTGTCCTCGTGCAGCTTCTCATTGCAGAGATTCCATACCTCCTCAGCCGTATCACCGTTTAATACGCCATGGTATCCGAAATAGCGCTGAAGCTCCAGATGGCTCCAGTGAAACAGCGGGTTTCCGATCGCCTTTTCCAGTGTCTCCGCCCACTTCTGGAACTTCTCGCGGTCCGGAGCATCGCCTGTAATATAGTACTCATCCACTCCGTTGCTTCTCATCTGACGCCATTTATAATGGTCGCCTCCCAGCCATACCTGCGTAATATTGTCGAACTTTCTGTCCTTTGCGATCTCTTCCGGATTAATGTGGCAATGATAGTCCAAAACCGGCATCTTTGCCGCAACCTCATGAAACAGCTTCTGCGCTGTTTCCGTACTGAGAAGAAAATCCTTATCCATAAATGCTTTCATTAATTGTATACCTCCTGTTCTGCGTCAGCCGACGCCTTTTGTAAGTGCTTACATTTTATATTTGTCTACTATTATACCTTCTTTTATCTCAAAAAACAATCCTCAACTTTATTGCCGTTTTTCACAAGAATTCCCACTGTTTTTTATGCATTTATCCGTTTTTCAAAAAAGCTATTGACGTTCCCGAAAAAAAGGTTTAAGTTAATGATGTAAGCACTTACATAATAGGAACGTGAACAATATTTACAGGAGGATACACCTGATTATGCAAAAATTTATAAAAATCAATGACAAAGACAAGGTTGCCGTAGCACTCGCTCCCCTTCCTGCTGGTATGGAGGTAAACTTGGGCGAAGAGACCGTAGTGCTCCGCGAAGACATTGCCCAGGGTCATAAGTTTGCCCTGACTGACATTCAGGAGGGCGATCCGGTCATCAAGTACGGACAGCCCATCGGCATTGCAAAGGAGGCGATTCCGGCCGGCTCATGGATCCATACCCACAATATGAAGACAGCGCTGGGGGATCTGCTCACCTACACCTACAGCCCCGAACATCCGCATCTGGAACCTACCGAGGAGCGTTTTTTTGAGGGTTTCCGCCGCAAGGACGGCAAAGTCGGCGTTCGCAATGAGCTCTGGATTATCCCGACCGTAGGCTGTGTCAACAATGTTGCCTCTGCAATAGCTGCACAGTCTCAGAAGCTCTGCACCGGAACAATTGATGCCGTAGTCGCTTTCCCGCATCCATACGGATGTTCTCAGATGGGAGACGATCAGGAGCATACCCGTCAGATTCTCGCGGATCTGATCAATCATCCGAATGCAGGCGGCGTACTTGTATTGGGACTTGGCTGCGAGAACAGCAACATTGATGTGCTCAAGCCCTATATCGGCTCTTATGATGAGAAACGCGTAAAATTTCTTGTATCCCAGGAGTCTGAAGATGAGATCGCGGACGGGGTAAAAATTATGGAAGAGCTTGCCGCATACGCCGGTTCCTTCCACCGGGAACCAATCTCCTGCAGCGAGCTTATTATCGGCATGAAGTGCGGCGGTTCTGACGGTCTGTCAGGCATCACGGCCAACCCGACGGTCGGCGCATTCTCCGATATTCTGATCTCCAAAGGCGGAACCACAATACTGACAGAGGTGCCAGAGATGTTCGGAGCAGAAACACTGCTTATGAACCGCTGTGAGAACGAGGAACTTTTTGAAAAAACCGTGGATCTGATCAATGACTTTAAGAATTATTTCAAGAGCCACAACCAGACGATTTATGAAAATCCGTCTCCGGGAAATAAGAAGGGCGGCATCTCCACTCTGGAGGATAAATCCATGGGCTGCACACAGAAGTCGGGTACAGCTCCCGTAAAAGGCGTGCTGGCTTACGGAGAGCCGGTAAAGGCGAAGGGGCTTAATCTCCTGAGTGCTCCGGGCAATGACCTTGTCGCGTCCACTGCTCTGGCAGCATCCGGTGCTCATATTGTCCTGTTCACTACGGGACGCGGCACCCCGTTCGCATCCCCGGTGCCGACTGTGAAGATTTCCAGCAACAGCAGCCTTGCGGATCACAAGAAGAATTGGATTGATTTTAACTGCGGCGTTCTCACAGAAGACACGGATATGGAGACTTTGAGCAGCGCGCTCTTTGACTATGTCATCGCCGTTGCCTCCGGAAAACTGGTAAATTCCGAGGTACAGGGATTTCATGATATGGCAATCTTTAAACAGGGTGTAACCCTTTAATAAAATAAAAAGCGAGGTAGAAGAAAGATGAAGAAATTAAATTATCAGACTCTGAAAGAATCCGGCTATGACGGATACATCCTTGAAAACGCTCCTGAGAGAGTGCTTCAGTTCGGTGAGGGAAATTTCCTGCGCGCGTTTGTCGACTATTTTATCGACAACATGAACGAAAAAGCCGGCTTTAACTCCAAAGTCGTGCTCGTGCAGCCGATCCCGTCCCACGGCGGATTTGACCTGAAAGATGTCATCAATGAGCAGGAAGGCTTATATACCTTATATCTGCGCGGATTCGAGAACGGACAGGAAGTAAATAAAAAGCGCGTGATCTCCTGTGTGAGCCGCTGTCTTAATGCTTACAGCGACTATGAAGAGGTTATGAAATGCGCCGAGAATCCGGAACTCCGCTTTATTTCCTGCAATACCACAGAGGCCGGTATCACATACGATCCGTCCTGCCAGTTCACCGACGCGCCTGCCTCCAGCTATCCGGGCAAACTGACACAGTTCTTATACCGCCGCTACCAGACCTTTGGTCAGGAGAAGGGCAAAGGTTTTATCATCCTCGCCTGTGAGCTGATCGATGACAACGGAAAAGAACTGGAGAAATGCGTGCTCAAATATGCAGAGCAGTGGAATCTGGAGGAGGATTTCATCCGCTGGGTTCAGGAGGAGAATATCTTCTGCTCCACGCTGGTAGACCGCATTGTGACAGGATTCCCGAGAAGTGAAGCTGCTGCGCTTAATGAGGCAAACGGCTACGAAGACAATATCATGGATACCGGGGAGATCTTCGGTTTCTGGGTTATCGAGGGACCGCAGTCTATCAAGGATGAGTTCCCGTTTGAGAAGGCAGGTCTTCCCATCCTCGTAACAGACAGCCACAAGCCGTACAAACAGCGCAAGGTGCGCATCTTAAACGGCGCGCACACCTCCATGGTACTCGGCGCTTACCTCGCAGGACAGGATATCGTCCGCGACTGTATGCTTGATCCGGTTATCCAGGGATTCATGAACAAGGCGATCTATGAGGAAATCATCCCGACTCTGACACTTCCGGAAGAAGAATTAAAGGACTTCGCTGCTGCTGTGACTGAGCGTTTCCGCAATCCGTTCATCGATCATGCGCTGCTGTCTATCTCCTTAAACTCCACCTCCAAATGGAAAGCGCGCGTGATGCCGTCTCTGGAGGGATATATTGAGAAGAAAGGAGAGCTTCCGGAAGCCCTGACCGCTTCTCTTGCCTTCTATATCGCATTCTACAACGGAACAGAACTGACAGAATCCGGACTGAATGCTGTGCGTCCGAAGGGAGACACCTACACTATCCAGGATGACCGCGCAGTTCTCGAATTCTACGCAGCGAGAAAAGACGCTTCCGCAGAGTCTCTCGTACACGACGTACTCTCTGAGACTTCCTTCTGGGGCAAGGATCTTTCACAGACTGCAGGACTGGAGGAGAAAGTTCTGGAGGACTTCAAGTATATCAAAGAGAACGGAGCTTATGCTATGATGCAGAAGGTTCTCGGCAAATAAATTTATTCCCGCGAGCAACGAGCCAAACGGACATGCAGGCATGTCCGTTTGGCTCGGCTGCCGCGAGGGTAAATTCTATCCTTTCCCGCATATGCTCCTCATTCGCCTCTTACTTTTTTCTTTCAGACTTTATCCTGCACATAAAACAGAATCTTCGTAATATACTCATTCTCATCATTTGTCGTAATATAATCATTAATGCAGAATTCATACGAATCCGAGATAATCTGCAGTCTATGCTTTTCGCAGTAGCCGAGAAGCTTTTCATATGATCTGCCGATGGAAAGATAGTCTCCCATATGGCAGATGCTCACACACCGTCCCGACGGCAAAGTTGTGACATTGTCTGCTTTATCCGTCTTTTCAATGGGCAGGAAAGCGATCGACGCCTCTGTATAGCGCCCTTCCTGAATACGCTTCAGCGGTACGCTCACACCGCACTGGAAGTATACGGGCAGGTTCTTCTGAAAGAAGTCCGCAAAGCACTGCTTTGTAGCGATACTGATCTCCCTGAGTGTATACGGCGCTTCAACCTTTCTGCAGAGGATGCAGCGCTCCCCTGCCGTTTCCTCAAGCACGGGATTTTCTCTGCTGCGGTAGCGCTTAGCCTCCTCCATCTGTGCGCAGCGGTGCTGCAGGCGGCTGCGGATTAAACGCAGTTCTTCCATCTGGCTCTCAATGACCGTAAGCTGCTTTTTCATTGCCGCAAGGCTGCTGTCACTCGTATAATCCCGCATATGTTCCCGGATCTCACTTAAGGGAAATCCGATCTTTTTCATTATCAGAATTGTATCGAGATAATCAATCTGTCCCGCGCTGTAATAGCGGTATCCGTTCTTGGGATCTACATAGGCAGGACAGAACAGCCCGATCTTATCGTAAAAGATCAATGTCTGTTTGGATATATTCTGATACTTTGCCACTTCTCCGATCGAAAAATAATTTTCCACAATCTCACCTCTTGACACTATAGTAACTATATGGTTTATTATAAGCCTTACAGAAGAAAAGACAAGGAGGCTTTTAATGATACAAAAAAAATTTTTTTCTGATTTTGTCCGCAGGATGATCAGCGGATTATCCTTGAGGATGTTTTTTCCAATACTTATCGGCGCCGCCATCTGCACGTTTGGAATACACAATATTCACCAGCAGACAGACATCACGGAGGGAGGAGTCATCGGGCTGATGCTGCTCGTCGAGCACTGGATCGGCAGTTCTCCTGCAGCCATCACACCGGTTCTCGATCTTGCCTGCTATCTTCTCGCCTTCCGATATCTGGGAGGGAGATTTATACGGGTATCCATTCTTTCGACTGCGTGCATGTCGCTGTTTTATAAGTTCTGGGAACTTTTTCCCCCGATGCTCCCGGATTTATCTCCTTACCCGCTGCTTGCCGCCATTCTCGGAGGTATGTTTGTAGGTGTAGGCGTAGGTCTGATTGTACGGCAGGGAGGCTCCAGCGGAGGCGATGACGCTCTCGCGCTTACGATCTCCCATGTAACGCACTGGCGTCTGTCACGTGCCTATCTCTTTACGGACTTCGTGGTTCTGGGACTGTCACTGACATATATTCCGGCAGGGAAAATTATCTTTTCGCTGATCACGGTTTCGATCTCTTCGCCTCTCATCGACCTGGTTCAGAATTTCGATTATCGGAAATTCCGTCGCCGGCTCAGCCTGCCGCAGCGCTAAGCTTCCCATCTGCTCTTCGGCAGCAGCCAGACGGTTCAGATGCGGACTTTATTCTTACTTACGAAATTCATACTTTAAAAAACTGAAAATTCCGCCGTATTTCTCTGCAGTACGGCGGGATTTTCCCAGCTTTTCTTATCTCTTATCTCCCATGAAGAACAGTGCGACGGTACCCGGGCCCGCATGTGCTCCGATGGTGGCTCCGATAGTATTGATCAGAATCTTCTGGATGCCATAGCGCTCCCGCACCAGATCCGCCACATACTGCGCGTCTTTCTCGCAGTCGCCATGGCTTATAAAGACGACATCATTCCTGCCGCGGTAGCTTCCCAGGCGGGCGTCCATCATATCCACGAGGGAAACGAGGGATTTCTTTCTTCCTCTTACCTTATCGAGCGGAATCAGATGCCCCTCATTGTCTACGTGCAGCAGCGGCTTGATATTAATCATTGTGCCGAGAACAGCCGTCATCTTGGAAACTCTGCCGCCTCTGTGCAGATGATGCAAGTCATCCACAGTAAATACATGGCAGAAATTCAGCTTGTGCTTCTCCAGCCATGCTGCAGTCTCCTCCATGGAATTTCCTGCCTTGCGCAGTTCAACTGCCTTGTAGACAAACATACCCTCACCAAGGGATGCACACAGGGAGTCAATAACAATAATATTATATTCCGGATGCTCTTCCTTAAGTTCCTCCGCGGCAAGGCGCGCACTGTTGCAGCTTCCGCTCAAACCTGATGAAAACGCCAGGTGCAGAATATCAATCCCCTGCTCCAGATACGGACGCCACACCTCCTTCACCGTCTCCGAGTTGACCTGTGAGGTCGTGGGCATGGAGCCTGCACGCATCTTAGCGTAAAATTCCTTAGAGGGAAGCTCGTTCTCCTTATCATACGTCACGCCATCCATCGTATACGTCAGATACATATATTCAATATGATTTTCTTTATAATAACTGTATGGCAGATCTGCTGTGTTGTCTGTAGAAATTAAAAACTCTTTCATACTGCTTGCTCTCCTTACCGCCGCGCCGCCGCCAGAAGGTGCGGGCACTTTTTTATCATAATATCATTTTTTCTGCAGGTGTGCAAGAAAAACGCGGCAGTCCGGGAAAGACCTCCCCAAACTGCCGCATGTCACTTATCACTCGTCGCCCTCGAATGTCTCCTTGAGCTTGTCCATAAATCTTTTCTTCTTTCCTGTGCCGGAGGTCGTATGTCTGCCGTTGCATGCCGCATCGAAATTGCGCAGAGCCTCCTTTGCCTCCTCGTTCAGCTTGGTAGGCACCTGCACTACCAAAGTCACATAATGGTCTCCGCGGATCGTCTTGTTGCGCAGAGACGGTACACCCTTCCCTTTCAGACGGATCTTCGTGTCTGTCTGTGTGCCCGGCTTTACCTCGTACTCGACATCACCGTCCACAGTACTGATGCGGATCTTGCCGCCAAGAGCCGCCTGTGCGAAGGTCAGAGGAGCTGTCGAGAAAATATTCATATCCTGGCGCTGGAAAATCGGGTGTCTGGATACCGCAACCTCTACCAGAAGATCTCCTCTCGGTCCTCCGTTCTTGCCCGGTTCTCCCTTCTCGCGGATACGGATACTCTGCCCGTTGTCAATACCGGCCGGAATGGATACCTGAATCTTCTTGCGCATCGCTGTATAACCTGTTCCGCGGCAGTCCGGACACTTATCCTTAATCACCTTGCCGCTTCCGCCGCATTCCGGACACGTCTGCACATTTCTGACCATACCGAATACAGACTGCTGCGTGTATACCACCTGTCCGGAACCATTACACTTGGAACACGTCTCCGGTGATGTACCCGGTTTTGCACCGCTTCCGTTACACGTCTTGCACGTCTCTTTCAGTGTCAGATCCAGCTCCTTCTCACATCCGAAAACTGCCTCCAGAAATGTCACGCGGACGGACGCATGCACATTTGCCCCGCGCATCGGTCCGTTGTTTGCCCGACTGCTTCTTCTGGAGCCTCCTCCAAACAGGTCGCCGAAAATATCTCCGAATATGTCGCCCATATCCTGGCCGCTGAAGTCGAATCCTCCAAATCCTCCGAACCCGCCGGCTCCGCCGCCCTGCTCGAATGCTGCATGCCCGAACTGGTCATACTGTTTTCTCTTCTCCGGATCGCTCAAGACACCATAAGCCTCTGTTGCTTCCTTGAACTTCTTCTCGGCTTCGGCATCGCCTGGATTCATATCCGGATGATACTTCTTTGCCAGCGCGCGGTACGCTTTCTTCAGAGTCGCCTCATCCGCACCCCGGTCAACGCCCAGGACTTCATAGTAATCTCTCTTATTCTCTGCCATCTATGTTCACCTTTCCGCGAATCCCTTATCACAACTTGAGGGACGGAGATTTCTCCCCGTCCCCTAAGGGTTCTTTCTTGTTATCTATTTATACTTCCTTGTAGTCAGCGTCTACAACGTCGTCGCCATAGCCTGCCTCATTGCCGCCCGCAGAGGAACCTGCTCCCGGATTCGGACCAGCGCCCTGTGCGCCGCCTGCCTGGCTCTGCTGATACATCTTCTCAAACAGTTTGTTGGCGCTCTGCATCAGCTTCTCTTTTGCTGCCTTTAAGTCAGCTACCTGAGACTCTGTCATCTCCTCAGCCGGTGTCTTTGCAACGAACTCCTTCAGTGCATTTAAATCAGCCTCAACTGCCGTCTTGTCGTTTGCATCCAGCTTGTCACCCACTTCCTCGAGTGCCTTCTCAACCTGGAATACCATGGAGTCTGCTTCGTTTCTGGCATCAATCGCCTCTTTGCGCTTCTTATCCTGAGCCTCGAACTCAGCCGCTTCCTTGACAGCCTTATTGATCTCATCCTCAGACATATTGGAGCCTGCGGTGATCGTGATGTGCTGCTCTTTGCCGGTTCCCAGATCCTTTGCAGATACGTTTACGATACCATTGGCGTCGATGTCGAATGTAACCTCAATCTGCGGAACACCTCTTCTTGCCGGCGGGATTCCATCCAAACGGAACTGTCCGAGAGACTTATTGTCTCTTGCGAACTGACGCTCACCCTGTACGACATTGATATCTACAGCCGTCTGGTTATCTGCTGCTGTGGAGAAGATCTGGCTCTTCTTGGTCGGGATCGTAGTATTTCTCTCGATCAGTCTTGTAGCGATACCTCCCATGGTCTCGATGGACAGAGACAGCGGAGTTACATCCAGAAGAAGGATATCACCTGCGCCTGCGTCTCCGGCAAGCTTTCCGCCCTGTACGGATGCACCCAGAGCCACACACTCATCCGGGTTTAAGGATTTGCTCGGCTCATGTCCTGTAAGCTGTTTTACCTTATCCTGAACAGCCGGGATACGTGTAGAACCGCCTACCAGAAGGACTTTGCCCAGCTCGGAAGCAGACAGTCCGGCATCAGATAATGCACGGCGAACCGGTTCTGCAGTGAGCTCTACCAGGTCACGGGTCAGCTCATCGAATTTTGCTCTTGTCAGATCCATGTCAAAATGCTTCGGTCCCTCTGCAGTTGCAGTGATGAACGGAAGGTTAATATTTGTAGTAGTTGCAGAGGACAGCTCCTTCTTTGCTTTCTCTGCAGCTTCTTTTAATCTCTGTAAAGCCATCTTATCGTTTGATAAGTCTACGCCCTCGTTCTTTTTGAACTCGGACAGCATATAGTCTGTAATCTTCTGGTCGAAGTCATCACCGCCCAGACGGTTATTTCCGGCTGTGGAGAGAACCTCAATTACGCCGTCACCGATCTCAATGATGGAAACATCGAATGTACCGCCGCCCAGGTCATATACCATGATCTTCTGCTCTTTCTCATTATCCAGACCGTATGCAAGTGCTGCTGCCGTCGGCTCATTGATGATACGCTTAACATCCAGTCCCGCAATCTTGCCGGCATCTTTTGTAGCCTGGCGCTGTGCGTCGTTGAAGTAAGCAGGAACCGTGATAACAGCCTCTGTTACCTTCTCACCCAGGTAATTCTCAGCATCACCTTTTAACTTCTGAAGGATCATAGCGGAAATCTCCTGCGGAGAATATTTCTTGCCGTCGATGGTTACTCTGTAATCTGTACCCATGTGTCTCTTAATGGAAGAAATCGTCTTGTCGGCATTTGTTACAGCCTGACGCTTTGCCGGCTCACCTACAAGTCTCTCACCAGTCTTTGTAAATGCTACGACAGACGGTGTGGTTCTTGCGCCCTCTGCATTTGCGATAACAGTGGGCTTGCCGCCCTCCATAACAGCTACACAGCTATTTGTTGTTCCTAAGTCAATACCAATAATCTTGCCCATAGTTCTCTTCCTCCTATTGTCTATGTCAATCTATAATTAGTTAGCTACTTTTACCATACTGTGCCTTACGACGAAGTCCTTATAAAGGTATCCTTTCTGGAACTCCTCCACAATGATATTGTCTCCGGCTTTCTCATCCTCCACATGCATCACTGCGTTGTGGAAGTTCGGATCAAATTCCTTGCCGACTGCCTCGATCTGGGATACTCCCAGCTCCTCAAGCGTCGTCATGAGCTGCTTGTAGACCTTATTCATACCGTCCACAAACGGGTCATCCGCCTTATCTGCTGCTGCTGCCAGCCCGCGCTCAAAGTTATCTACAATCGGAAGCATCTTCTCGACGATGTCTTTTGCGCCGATTACATACATGCTCGCTTTCTCCTTCTCCGTGCGCTTGCGGTAGTTGTCAAACTCTGCCATCTGGCGCTTGATCTGGTCTGTCAGCTCCTCTATCTTTTCATCCTTTTTGTCTTTCTTCTCTTTCTTTTTTCCGAAAAGCTTCTTGGGCTTCTCCTGCGCGTCCGGCTCTTCCTGCGCAGTGTCCGCAGTTTCCTCAGCCGCAGTATCCTCGGAGTTTTCTGCAGTTTCCTTTGCTGCCTCCTCAGTTACTTCCTCCGCCGCTTGCTTTTCCTCTGTAATCTCTTCTGTATTTCTGGTTTCGTCAGCCATCTTCTATTCCGCCTTTCTAGGTTTTTTTAAAGATTATATCCAATTGAACCTTTAAGGTCTTAAGATTATCTACTACATTCTCATAATCCATCCGCTTCGGTCCGATGATTCCGATGGTTCCTCTCATGCCGTCTCCCAGATCATATGTTGCTGTCACAACACTGCAGTCCTTCATCGTGGATACAGGCGATTCACTTCCGATATATACCTGGATGCCGGTGTTTTCCTTACCCTCGCTGTCCTTTGCCATCTTTGTCAGGAGATTCTTCTCCTCGAAGGCTGAGATCAATTCACTCGCCTTCTCGCTGTCCGCCAGCTCCGGATATTTAAAAATGTTGTTGGCTCCGCTGGTATAGACCGGCACTTCCTCCTCCACTGCAATGGCCTTTGCCACCGCATCGAGGACTTCTGTCACCATCTTGCTGTGAATGCCGGCCTGTTCCTTGATCTTTGCAATCATTCCAAGATTGATCTCCTCAATCGTCAGCCCGTTTAACTGGGTATTCAGCAGAAGATTCAGCTTCAGGATTGTCTCGTCATCAATCGGCTCATCAAGTCCGATGATCTGATTCTTTACGAGATTGCCCTCCACCACGATCACAGCGAGGATCTGCTCTTCATTCACCTTGGAAAGCTGAATGAACTTCACCTTGTTGCCGTGGTATGTAGGCCCGGTTATCATCGTCGCATAGTTCGTATTCGATGCGAGCACCTTGACGACCTGCTTTAATACCTGCTCCATCCGGTCGGTCTTCTGAATCATCATCTCCTTGATCTCAGCAACCTCCTGCTGCTTCTCCTGCATCAGCTCATCTACATACAGGCGGTAGCCCTGATCCGAGGGGATTCGTCCTGCGGAGGTGTGCGGCTGTAAAATATAGCCCATCTCCTCCAGATCGGACATCTCGTTGCGAATCGTTGCGGAGCTCAAGTTCAGATCCGTATATTTGGAAATCGTTCTGGAACCCACCGGCTCTCCCGTCTCCAGGTAAGTCTGAATGATTGCTTTTAATATCTTCTTCTTGCGTTCATCCAAATCCATCCTTAAGCCCCCTTTATTTCTTTCTGTTAGCACTCGTTGAAGTGGAGTGCTAACATCTATGCTCTAAAGATAGCACTGTCGAAAAAATTTGTCAATAGCATTTTTAAAAAATTTCAAAGATCATCCGGCTGATGGAACCGTTCATGACAATTCTTCGAGATTTCGCTTCAGCTCGATCATCTTGTCGCGCAGCTCCGCTGCCAGCTCGAAGTTTAAGTCCGCAGCTGCAGCTTTCATCTGCTTTTGCACCTTTTCAATGAGCTTCTCCAGCTCCTTCCTGTTCATGGACTCCGGATCCTTCTCCATATCAAGCTCTGTGCGCGCAACTTCCTTGGAAATGCTGATCAGATCCCGAACTGCCTTTTGGATCGTCTTCCGCGTGATACCGTGTTCCTTATTGTATTCCTCCTGCAGCTTGCGGCGGCGGCGCGTCTCGTCGATAGCAATGCGCATAGAGTCTGTTACGTTGTCGGCGTACATAATTACATGTCCCTCAGAATTTCGCGCAGCCCTTCCGATTGTCTGTATCAGAGAGGTCTCTGAACGCAGGAAGCCTTCCTTGTCAGCGTCAAGGATTGCTACCAGCGTAATTTCCGGGATATCCAGTCCCTCTCTCAAAAGGTTGATGCCCACAAGCACGTCAAACACATCCAGGCGCATATCCCGGATGATCTGCGTGCGCTCCAGCGTATCAATGTCGGAATGCAGATATTTCACCCGGATGCCCAGCTCCTTCATATAATCCGTTAAATCTTCCGCCATGCGTTTTGTGAGAGTTGTAATCAGAACCTTATGGTGTTTAGCCACCTCCTTGTGGACTTCTCCGACGAGATCGTCAATCTGTCCCTCTACAGGGCGTACCTCAACCTCCGGGTCAAGAAGACCGGTCGGGCGGATGATCTGCTCAGCCCTCAGCAGTTCGTGCTCTGCCTCATACTCCCCCGGCGTCGCTGAAACGAAGAGAATCTGATCTATTTTGCTCTCAAATTCTTCAAAATTCAGCGGGCGGTTATCCTTTGCCGACGGCAGGCGGAAGCCGTAGTCCACCAGGGTGCTCTTTCTGGACTGGTCTCCGGCATACATACCGCGTACCTGCGGAATCGTCTTATGGGACTCGTCTATAATAATAAGGAAATCATCCCCGAAGTAATCCATCAGCGTATACGGCGGCTCTCCGGGCTTTAGCCCTGAGAGATGGCGCGAATAGTTTTCAATGCCTGAACAGAAGCCCGTCTCCTTTAACATCTCCATATCAAAACTTGTTCGCTCCCGGATGCGCTGTGCCTCCAACAGCTTGTCCTCACTCTTGAAATAGGCAACCTGCTCCTCCATCTCTTCCTCTATATCTTTTGCGGCTTTTAAAATTTTATCCATCGGGACTACATAATGAGATGCGGGAAAAATCGCCGCGTGATTCAGCGAACACTTAATCTCACCGGTCAGCACATCAATCTGCGTAATCCTGTCGATCTCATCGCCGAAAAACTCTACCCGAAGCGCCAGCTCACTCTCATCCGCCGGAAAGATTTCCACAACATCCCCGCGCACGCGGAACGTACCGCGGTGGAAATCCATGTCATTGCGGTCGTACTGTATATCAATCAGCTCTCTGATCACCTCGTCTCTGTCCTTTTCCATGCCGGGACGCAGAGAGATAATCATATTCTGATAGTCCTTCGGGCTTCCAATGCCGTAGATACATGACACACTCGATACAATTATCACATCCCGTCTCTCACTGAGCGCTGCGGTTGCTGAGAGACGAAGCTTGTCAATCTCCTCATTGACCGCGGAGTCCTTGGCAATGTAGGTGTCTGTAGATGGCACATATGCCTCGGGCTGGTAGTAGTCGTAGTAGGACACAAAATATTCCACTGCGTTATCAGGGAACATCTCCTTGAATTCTCCGTACAACTGAGCGGCCAGTGTTTTATTATGGGCGATGACCAGTGTGGGCTTCTGCAGCTGCTCGATCACGTTGGCCATCGTAAACGTCTTTCCAGAACCCGTAACCCCCAGTAAAGTCTGGCATTGATTGCCTTCCCTGAACCCTTTTACAAGCGCCTCGATTGCCTGCGGCTGATCGCCTGTGGGCTGATACGGGGCCTTTAAAACGAATTTATCCATAGCAAAATCTTCTCCT